>JBNLGO010000004.1:0-65831 GCA_050306095.1 Cyclobacteriaceae bacterium | reverse complement strand
CTAATTCTGCCGCCTTGATCCAGGCGCTGCAAGGATCATCATCTAATTGGCTTAACTGGTATTTTGTATTCCCAAGAGACCGTAAATAATCAACATTTTCAGGATCCAGGTCTACTGCTTTCTGCAGATCCAGCACTGCTCTGGCTAAATCATCTTTCCTAGCGTAACAATTAGCCCGGTTAAATAATGCTGGAGCATCATTAGGTTCTATTTCTAATACTTTTGAATAATCTTCTATTGCTAAATCAAACTTACCAAGATCTTCTCTTACAATTGCGCGATTGTAATAACTCTTTATGTTGTTTTCCCCTAAATTAATTGCTGCGTCCAAATCTGTTAATGCTGACTCATAATCATTTAAATAAATGTACGCTTCTGCTCTCGCAGTATATGCAGGTGCAGAACCTTTTCCTAATTGCAATGCAGCGCTGAAGTCTTTGATAGCTTCTTCATATTCCTGGTTTTTCACATAGCAAATGCCTCGATTTTTAAAAGCATCAGCTTCTTTAATTCCACTAGCAATAGCACGATTATAGTATGATAAAGCCACAGGGAAATTTTCTTGGTTATAATATGCTTCTGCAAGGTAAAAATTGTGATATGTTTCCAGAGGTTGTAGTTTTTGCAATTCCAGAAAGTCGACAATCACACTTTCCCAGCTTTTTAATTGATAGTTAGCTGTTCCTCTATTTTCGAAAGCTTTGGCATAATCTGGGCGTAAGGCAATAGCTTCATTAAAATCCGGAATGGATTCTTCATATTGATCCAGCATATACCTGGCTTTACCACGATTGTTGTAAATAATTTCTGAGACAACTCCCATGCTAATAGACTTGTCGTAATCATTGATAGCATCCTGGTAATCTTTTATTCTAAATTTGCAGTCACCTCTTTTAGCATATGCTTCAGCATAATTTGCATCTAGTTGAATCGCTTTATTCAAATCTTGTAGGGCTCCTGTATAATCTCCGGTTTCATACTTAGCATGGCCACGGTCATGGTATATAGGTGCTTGTGTCACACCTGCTTCTATAGCTTTATTGAAGTCAAAAATAGATTCTTTATACTGACCTGTTAAATAATAAGATCGTCCACGGTGATAATGTGATGCCTGATCTGAATATCCCCCTTCGTCAATGGCTTTTGTCAAGTCATAAATCGCATCTTCATATCGACCGATGTGATAATTAGAATTACCTCTGCAATAATTGCCCTGGGTATCTTTAAATCCTTTTGCCATTCCTACATTAAGAAACGTAACAGACTCTTCAAATTTTTCCTGGTAGTAGCTTGTTATACCCAACGCATAGAAAATTTCAGCATCAGATTTATCTTCCTTCATTGCTATTGTTAAATCTTTTTCAGCTTGTTCCCATTTTTCCAGATTGAAATAAGCCAATCCACGACTTTTTAAAGCAGGGGTATAATCCGGTTTAATTCCCAGTGATCTATTTAAATCTGTAATAGCACCTTCATAATCTTTAATTTTTAATTTGGAAGTCCCTCGCTTCTCATAGACCTCTTCATTTGAAATGCCTTTGTTAATAGCAAGGTTGAGTGTGTTAATGGCAGATTGATACTCATGTGTGTTAAAATAGGAATTAGCAAGATATACCAATAAATCAGGGTTATTATCTCCACCGGCAATAGCCTTATCAAGATCTGAAGCTGCCGTCTTATAATCGTTCAAATAATAATATGATTGACCTCGTGCTGAATAATTTCGAAAGTTGGTTTCTCCTGCTTCAATAGATTTGCTTAAATCCTTAATAGCCTCGGAGTATTTTTGAAAATTAAAATAACTTAGTCCTCTTATAGAAAATGCTGATGGATCATCTACACCCATTGACATAGCCTTGGACAAATCTGAAACGGCATCTTCATATTGTTTTTTAGAATGAAAAATATTTCCTCTGTACCAATGGATCAAACTGTCACGAAGTCCCATTCGCTCGGCAGTATTAAAATTCTCCAAGGCCTTGTCATAATCCAGTGCTATATATGCTGAAAGAGCGAGCATATAATACAGCTCCTTGCTATTAGCGCCTAATTCTTTTGCTTTCGTTAAATCCTTTGATGCTTCCGGATATTTTTTCAAATCAAAATAAGCTGTCCCTCTATTTTGATAACCCTTACCATAGTTAGGGTTGATGGTCAACGCCTGGTTATAATCGCTAATACTTCCTTCTACCTGACCAAGAATATATTTGGCCTTTCCACGATTATTAAACAGTAAATCATTTTTATAATTGAGGTTGACCGCTTGGTCATAGGCATTGATCGCTTCCTGGTAGTTTTTTAAAATAAATTGCGCGTTTCCTTTATTATAAAACACTTCAGGGTTTTTACTACCAGCCTTTTCTGCTGCTGCAAAATCAGCAATGGCCGCTTCGTAATTTTTTAACTGGTAATTGGCAATTCCTTTATTTTCATAAACTTCAATCTCCTTAAAATTCAGTCCTTCAGCATTTTTTAGGTTGGCCAGTGCCTGATCATATTTTTCATAATACATATTGGTAAAGCCAAGATAGGCATATGCTTTCCCTAGATTTTTATTTAATTCCAGCGCCTTGGAAAGCTCCTTCTGCGCAAGGCCATATTTCTTTTGCTCATAATGCAGGGTTCCCAAAATATAATTGGCCGTTAGGTTATTTGGATTTGCATCCAGTTCAGCCGCAAGGAGTTTGTCGTATTGATCTGTATTACCTTTAGCAAATGCCTGAAGGCCAGCCAAAAAGTTCTCATTATTTTTTATGCTTTTTGAAAAGGCGGCTAATTGGGTGTTTGAGGAAGGTGTGTTTTCAATGAATTTACCATCAAGAAGAAAAAAACCACCTTTTATTGGTATGCAGACACCAATTAAACTTCCTGAACTACTAATTATTGGTGCTCCGGCATGTTCTTTTGAAAAGTTGTAGTTAGATAAAATGACACTTCCGTATGTCTCTATGGGCTTTACATCGCTAATTTGAAGGTTATCACTTTTGTTTTGTTGAATGCCTGTAGAATAGATAATACCAGCACCTCCGGCAGCTGGATTTCCATTTGACTTTTTAAGTTTTATAAATTTTCCTGATAGTGTATTGTCCAGGTTTAACTCAACGATGCCTGTTGACTTGTCATATGCCGTAATTCCCATTACTCGATGGATGGTGCTGTCAAGCGTGATGGCTACTGCAAAATCAGCTTTTTCAATGACGGAAGTGTGGGTGATTGCAGCACTCCTTCCATCCATAAAAAAGGCAGATCCTTCATTGATTATGGAACTGTCATTCTTAAATGAGATTATTCTAACGACTGATTTTTCAAAACTTTTAAATCCACCTTGCGCAAAAAGTGATGAAATGCTGATGGTCAATAAAAAAACTAAAATACTTTGCCTCATTGTCTTTTAAATTAATTCCCCCAAAGAGCTTTAACAAAGATAAATATTATGCCAACATTCCTCTTGGGAAGAAAATTTAATCTTTCTGTGAAAATTACATTGCGATTATTGGCAAAAAGGCATAAAAAAACCCCGATAAACGGGGTTTTAAAATATTGGTATGTAATTCTATTTTATAAATGGATTACCTCACCATATGCATCTGCAGCCGCTTCCATTATAGCTTCTGACATGGTTGGGTGAGGGTGAACTGTTTTAATAATTTCATGTCCGGTAGTTTCAAGCTTTCTTGCAGCAACTACCTCGGCAATCATTTCAGTCACATTTGCGCCAATCATATGAGCGCCTAGCCATTCACCATATTTTGCGTCAAAAATTACTTTTACAAACCCATCTGATGCGCCGGCAGCTTTAGCTTTTCCGCTGGCTGAGAATGGGAATTTACCCACTTTGATATCATACCCTGCTTCTTTAGCAGCTTTTTCTGTGTATCCTACAGAAGCAATTTCAGGACTGCAATAGGTACACCCTGGTATGTTATTGTAATCTAAAGGCTCTGGATTTTGTCCGGCCATTTTCTCCACGCATATAATCCCTTCAGCAGAAGCTACGTGTGCCAGAGCAGGACCTTTCACGATATCGCCTATTGCATATATTCCAGGCATATTGGTTTTATAATAATCATCTACCAATACTTTGCCTTTATCGGTTGCTACTCCTACATCTTCCAGGCCAAGCCCTTCAATGTTTGTACTTACACCTACTGCAGAAAGTACAATGTCACAATCGATTATTTCTTCGCCTTTTTGTGTTTTTACAGTTACTTTGCAGCCTTTACCCTTGGTGTCTACATTTGTCACCTCCGAACTGGTCATAACTGTCATGCCTGCTTTTTTGAAGTTCCTTTCCAGTTGTTTTGAAACATCATCATCTTCTACCGGAACTACCTTTGGCATAAATTCTACAATCGTCACTTCAGTTCCAATCGAATGATAGAAATATGCGAATTCTACACCTATAGCTCCAGAACCAACTATCACCATTTTCTTAGGCTGCTTGTCAAGAGACATAGCTTGTCGATAGCCAATGATCTTTTTGCCATCGATAGGTAGGTTAGGTAATTCCCTCGATCTTCCTCCTGTTGCCAGGATGATATTGTCTGCTTGAATTTGGGATGTTTTACCAGCATCATCAGTAACTTCTACTGTCTTAGCTTTTACCAATTTCCCAAACCCATTGATCATTTCAATTTTATTCTTCTTAAAAAGAAATTGAACTCCTTTGCTCATTCCAGCAGCCACATCTCTGCTTCGCTTGATCATGGCTGAAAAATCTGCTGTTGCATCTTTTACATCAATGCCGTAATCCTTCGCATGTTGGATATATTCAAATACCTGCGCGCTTTTTAATAAAGCTTTGGTAGGTATACATCCCCAATTGAGACAAATACCGCCTATTTCAGCTTTTTCTACAACGCCTACATTCATGCCTAATTGAGCTGCTCTTATAGCTGCTACGTAGCCTCCCGGGCCACTACCAATTACTATTAAATCGTATTTTGATGCCATGTGACAGGTAATTTTTTTGTTTTAGATTAGGGGGGCAAATTTAATCCATTTCGGTATAGAAAAAAATCCACAGTAAAAATTGGACAAATATCTCTAACCGGTTTATTCTACTAATTTTGCAAGTGGGTAACTTGTAAAAATAAAATTTTACGGTAGGTGTTGGTACAAAAATAAATATGGGCTTGTCTCGAAAAACAGAATATTAATTGGCGAATTTTTTTTATACAAATATTGTTAAAACCAACCTGTTTATCGGGATAAGTGCGTGTTCATTCTACTTGACGGGTTCTTTTTTGATGCAAGATCAACCGGATTTTCCATCTATTAATATATTAGCGGTGCTATTTTTAAGCACGTTTGTGATTTACTCCATTAGTCAAAAACCATTTTCCATGGAGATATTTTTTCCAAAGAAAATTTCCTTTGACAGATTAGCCCTCATGTTGGCAATGCTGCTAATTATATATTTATCATATGGTTTGAGTAAAGAGATAATTGTTGTACTGGGGATTCTCGGTGTTATTTCCTTTTTATATAATGCAATTGGCGTCAAAAAAAATTTCTTCATTCCGCTTAGAAGCATTCCTTTACTTAAAGTATTTTTAATTTCATTCGTGTGGGCAGGGGTAGGAGTGGTTCTACCTTCTTTAAGTGTAAAATCAATTGATTCACAGCAATTTGTTGTACTGATTTTATCACAATTTTTCTTTATCCTTTCCATTACCCTTCCTTTTGATATTCGGGATTTTTATAAAGACATTAAAAATAAACTGAAAACGCTTCCGGGAGTAATAGGCATTAAGAACACAAAAATATTAGCTTATACGTTCTTGGGAGCACACACGATTGGGTTCTTAATATTGGAGCCATACATCATTTATATTTATCTGCCTTTTTCCGGAATGGTTTTTTTATTTATTAAAAACGCAAATGCTTCCAAACCTAACTATTACTATATATTTCTGATTGACGGATTAATAATCATCCAATTATTGGTTGTTTATTGCTATACCATATTATTACCCCACGTATAAATCATCATGATTTAAATCATAGGGATTTTCAAGGAATTCTTATTTATTTGCATTGAATTTGACCTGGTATGAGTGTAAGTGAGTTAATAAAAAAGTACAATGTGCCTGTTCCGAGGTACACGAGTTACCCCACCGTTCCGCTGTGGGAAAATCCATCAAACCTGGCTGAAAGTTGGCCGGAAATTGTTCAATCTACTTTCAAGGCAACAAATACTGAAAAAGGAATAAGCCTTTATATGCACCTGCCATTTTGTGAAAGTTTATGTACCTATTGCGGGTGCTTTCAGCATATCACAATTAATCACGCTGTTGAAGGTAAATATATTGACTGCCTATTGGAAGAATGGTCTCAGTATTTAAAACTATTTGATGAGAAACCAGAAATCAGAGAAATACATTTGGGTGGAGGTACGCCGACTTTCTTTTCTCCTGAAAATCTCAATAGATTAATAACCTCAATCACAGGTGCGTCAGGAAATAAATTTGATCCTGAGTTTAGCTTTGAAGGGCATCCAAATAATACGAAACGGGAACATCTTCAAACTTTATTTGATTTAGGATTTAGAAGGGTGAGTTTTGGTGTACAGGATTTTGATGAAAAGATCCAGCATGTGATTAACCGTATTCAGCCTTATGAAAATGTAGAGCGCTCAATCAAAGACGCCCGTGATATCGGGTATAAATCAGTGAATTTTGATCTGGTATATGGCCTTCCATTCCAAACAGAAGAAATTGTGGAGACCACATTTAAAAAAGTGTTGGCTCTTAGACCAGAGCGAATTGCGTATTATAGTTATGCCCATGTGCCATGGAAAAGACCAGGCCAAAGGAGATATACAGAAAAGGACTTGCCTAACAATGATCTGAAAAGAAGACTCTATGATATTGGCAAGGAAATGCTGATGAAAGAAGGGTATCATGAGATAGGAATGGATCATTTTGCTTTGCCTCATGACGATCTTTACATCGCGCAGCAAAACGGGCAGTTGCATCGCAACTTTATGGGCTATACTGTTACCAATACTGAATTATTAATTGGTTTAGGAGCTTCGTCAATAAGTGATGCAAAAGGTGCTTTCGCGCAAAACCTTAAGAAAGTAAAGGAATACCAGGATGCGATCGTTCATGGAGAATCACTCTTAATCAATGGTCATGTTTTAACTGAGGAAGACCTTCAGATCAGAGCGTTGATCAAAAGCTTGATTTGTAATGGAAGTGCCAAGTTTGATGGTTTCTCATTGGAGAAGTTACCCAATGAAAATCGAAATAAACTGGTTCAAATGAAGGAGGAAGGGCTATTGGATTTTGATGAAAACGAAATATCCATTTCCGAAATCGGAAAAATATTTATTCGAAATATTTGCTCAGTATTTGATCTAAGAATGGCAGCTAATAAAACTGAGGAACCCCGATATTCTAAAGCGATTTAATTATTTCTTTTTATTCTTTTTAAGGGATTTAAAGAAGTTAGCCCAGGCAAAAGGATTTAACAGTTGATTTGTACGGGCGCTATATCCATCAAACATGTAGGTGTAATTCTGATTTGTGAAGTAGGTGTAATTCATGCTTCCATCATTGGGTAGCTCCCTATACATCTGTGCCAGGATCATCGGATCTATATTGTTTCGCATAGAGACATAATTGTCGTCCTGCATTGGCCGCATGGCAAGCACCGCTTCTTTAAAAAGTTCCTCGGTAGGATATGGCATTACCGTAGCTTCATCCAGAACAATAGTATCAGACTTTAAAGGAATGATAACTGTAAATTTATCATCTTCATTTCCATATGGAATGCGTACAGTCTTTTTCTGGTATCCAACAGAGCTAAAAATTACCGTATCACCTTCAAGCACGGGAAATGAGAAATAGCCATAAAAATTAGCAGAGGTTCCTCTTCGCTGTCCTGGCACATACACGTGTACGCCGGGAATCCCCTGTGTGCTGTCCATCTCGACCACCACACCGCTAAATTGAATTACGGCTCTGCTATCCTGTGCATGCACATAGTTGCTCGTCACTAGAAATAGAGCGATAATTAATCCGACTGCTATTGTTATTTTTCTTCCCACTACACTAAAAAATAAAAGTAAATATACATGAATTATAAACTGCGGGCAATTTAATGCATCTTATTTAATAAATTGAACCCCCAATGAAACACTTCATTTGATTTAACATTATTTAACTTAAATGAAGGATTTCGGCATTTATGCACTTTTAAATTCTAACAAATATGAGACTTAAAAGTTTTAGTTTGGCTTTTGGGATGCCTGTATTTAAAGCATTGTCAGATGAAGCACGCGTGCGCATTTTGAATCTATTGATAGAAAAAAAAGAAATGTGTATTACTGATTTAGAGCAGATTTTGGATTTCACACAAACTAAAACATCCCGCCATCTCATTTATTTGAAAAATTCAGGCATTGTAAATATCAGAAAGGAAAATCAATGGGTATTTTATAGCATTCGTGAGGAAGCGTATGATTTCATAAGTCAAGTGCTCAGTTTCGTAAAAAAAGATCCTGTTCTGGTCAATGACCTTGAGAGCTATGAAATCATGTATTCCAACAGAGAACTCGCGGCTTATAAAATACAGTCAAGAAAATACATGGCATAAAACATTGAAACAATACCAACATATCTTTTTTGATCTGGATGATACACTGTGGGACTTTCAAAAAAATTCAACAGAAACCCTTTCACATTTATTTGAAAAATATCGGCTTTCTGAATTTCAAATACAGTTAAAACCATTTCTAAGCACCTTTCACACCATCAATGAAAGATTGTGGAAGCAATATAGTTTTGGCAGAATTGATAAGGAGTTTCTGCGAACTAAGCGTTTTAAAATGATCTTTAATGAATTGGGATATGAGGACGAAAGTACCATCACTAAATTTGGTCATGATTATTTAAAAAGTTGCCCCTATAATTCACAATTAGTAGATGGGACTATTGAGTTGCTCGAATATTTGTTTCCAAAATACCAGCTTCATGTGATAACGAATGGTTTTGAAGAAATAGCTCACATTAAAGTTCAGTCATCCCGATTGGAAAAATATTTCAAAAACATTTTTACTTCCGAAATATCAGGTGCCAAAAAACCTAATCCCCGGATATTTCAATATTCCTTTCAACAATCAGGCGCGAATAATAAGAATTCCATTATGATAGGTAATGACCTGGAGGCGGACGTCATAGGAGCAAGTGAAGTTGGTATGGATCAGGTTTATTGCAACTTTAAAGAGGAAGAAATCAGTTTTAGACCCACCTATCAAATATCTTCATTATCACAGATAATGAGTATCCTTTAAAATTGGTTATTCAATTGTGTATTCTTAACTTTTCAACGAATTCCTCAAACCACCAGAACCTGAGTTTTCTTTACATATTTAAACACAAAATAAAGTTAAAGCTATGGCCACAGGTTTTTTTAATGTTCCTCCACCTATCAATGAACCCGTATTAAGTTATGCAAGAAATACTCCTGAAAGGGAGAGATTACAATCAGCGCTTCAGGATGCAAGATCAAAACAAGTTGACATTCCTATGTTCATTGGGGGAGAGGAAGTACGAACTGGTGACTTAAAACCAATAAACCCTCCGCATGATCATCAGCTTCTGCTTGGTCATTACCATTTTGGTGACCAAATCCATGTGCAATTGGCAGTGAAAGCTGCGCTCAATGTAAAAGAAGATTGGGCAAATATGTCATGGGAACATCGGGCAAGTATTTTTTTGAAAGCAGCCGATTTAATAGCGGGTCCTTATCGGGCGAAAATCAATGCCGCTACCATGTTGGGGCAATCGAAAAATGCTTTTCAGGCAGAAATAGATTCGGCTTGTGAGATTATAGATTTTCTCAGGTTTAATGTGCAATTCATGACGGAGATTTATGCTGAGCAACCACAGTCTTCGGCCGGTATTTGGAATCGATTGGAGCACCGCCCGCTGGAAGGATTTGTATTTGCCATCACTCCTTTCAATTTCACTGCTATCGCAGGAAACCTACCTGCTGCTCCAGCAATGATGGGCAATGTAGTAGTGTGGAAGCCAGCGTTGACGCAGATATATTCTGCCCATGTATTAATGGAAGTCTTCCGTGAAGCTGGTGTTCCGGATGGAGTAATCAATTTAATTTTTGTGGATGGCCCTGATGCTGGTGAAGTAGTTTTTAATCATCCGGATTTTGCGGGGTTGCACTTTACAGGTAGTACCGGAGTATTTCAACAGCTCTGGAAAACAATTGGTACAAATATTTCAACCTACAAAACCTATCCGAGAATAGTAGGTGAAACAGGCGGTAAAGATTTTGTGTTGGCACATAAATCTGCTATGCCTAAACAAGTAGCTACTGCATTATCGAGAGGCGCATTCGAATACCAGGGACAAAAATGCTCAGCGGCTAGCCGTGCCTATATTCCTGATAATATCTGGGATGAAGTCAAAGATCATCTGTTATCTGATCTAAAGAGTATGAAAATGGGTGGGGTAGAAGATTTTGGAAACTTTATTAACGCTGTAATTGATGAGCGGGCTTTTGATAAAATCACCAAATACATAGATGAGGCTAAGAAAAGTAAGTTAGTAGAGGTAATAGCAGGGGGTAATTATGATAAAAGCAAAGGGTATTTTATAGAGCCAACAGTTCTGTTGGCGAAGGATCCTAATTATACTACCATGTGTGAGGAGATATTTGGACCTGTTTTAACGATCTATGTTTACCAGGCTGAGCGCTTTGAGGAAGCCATTTATTTGGTAGATAATACTTCTGTTTACGCTTTAACTGGCGCCATATTTTCACAGGATAGATATGCCATCGAATTAGCGACAAAGAAACTGGTTAATGCGGCAGGAAATTTTTACATCAATGATAAGCCTACAGGAGCGGTAGTTGGACAACAGCCATTTGGTGGTTCGCGAGGTTCCGGCACTAATGATAAAGCTGGCTCCAAGTTGAATCTATTGCGATGGGTGTCTCCCAGAAATATCAAGGAGAATTTTGTGCCACCAACAGATTACCAATATCCGTTTTTAGAATAAAAAAATAAAAGCTTGTAAAAACAGATTCTGTTTGGAAAGAAACCTGTGCGCTTTTACCTTTAAAATTCTTAGAATTAAAAGTTAATGGCTGACGCAGAAAAAAAACTCTTTCTACTGGATGCAATGGCCCTTATTTTCAGGGCGCATTTTGCTTTCAGTAAAAATCCACGAATTAATAGTAAAGGTATCAACACCGGAGTGATGTTGGGATTTACCAACTCCCTGCTTGAAATAATCAACAAAGAAAAACCTTCTCACATAGGAGTAGCATTTGATATGCCCGGGCCCACTTTTCGGCATGAAATGTTTCCAGAATACAAGGCCCAAAGAGAGGAAGCTCCTGAAGATCTCAAAATTGCTATCCCCATTGTAAAAGACATTGTACGGGCATTTAACATTCCAGTGATTGAGATGCAAGGTTTTGAAGCGGATGACATCATAGGTACGTTGGCAAAACAGGAAGTTAAAGAGGGATTTAAGGTGTATATGATGACGCCCGATAAGGATTATGCCCAGTTAGTAGAAGAAAATATTCTGCTTTATAAACCCGCTTATATGGGTAATGCGGTAGATGTATTGGGAATTGATGAAGTATTGAAAAAATTTGACATAGCGAAAGTAGATCAGGTGCGTGATGTACTTGGTTTGCAAGGCGATGCTTCTGATAATATTCCTGGAATTCCCGGTGTTGGAGCCAAGACAGCAGTTAAATTATTAAATGAATTTGGTTCGGTTGAAAACATTGTGGCTAATGCCGATAAGTTAAAAGGCAAGCAACGGGAAAATGTGGAGAACTTTGGAAAGCAAGGAATTCTATCCAAGGAATTAGCAACAATTATTACCGATGTGCCTGTAAAAATTAATTCTGACGAATTAAAATACGACGGCTGGGACGAAGAAAAATTGAAAGCCATATTTGAAGACCTGGAATTCCGAACGCTATCAAAAAAATTATTCGGGAATACAGGGCAAGTTGTAAGCGGTGAGAGTGAGCAATTATCCCTTTTTGGAGGTAGCTCTGTCAAAGCAGCACCGACAACAGTAGTTTCAAATGAAGAGGAGGCAGTTCCTGAAGAAAAAAAGCATATTCTAAATACTTTTCATGAATACCACCTTATTGACACTCCAGAATTAATGCATAGCCTTGTTGATCATCTGTCAGCCCAAAAGGAATTTTGCTTCGATACGGAGACAACGGATATCAATGCGCGGGATGCCGAATTAGTGGGGATGTCTTTTTCATACTTAAAAGGTGAGGCTTATTATGTACCTGTTCCCGGAGATCAAAAAGAGGCTCAAAAGGTAGTGGATGTTTTTAGACCTGTGTTTGAGAATGAAGAAGTTGGTAAGATTGGCCAAAACATCAAATATGATTTGATGATCCTCAAAAATTATCAGGTGGAGGTAAAGGGGAAATTATTTGACACTATGTTGGCACATTATCTTTTTGAACCGGATTCTCGACATAATATGGATGTGATGGCCGAAAATTTCCTGAATTACACACCTGTATCAATTGAAACTCTCATTGGTAAAAAAGGGGTAAAGCAGGGGAATATGAGAGATGCTGATGTTAATAAAGTCACTGAATATGCAGGAGAGGATGCTGATATCACATTTCAATTGAAAGAGCTTTTTGAGCCAATAGTAAAAGAGAAAAAACTGGAAAAACTATTTTATGATGTAGAAGTTCCTTTACTCAAAGTTCTGGGTGAAATGGAATATGAAGGAGTGAAAATTGACATCAATACATTAGGGGATCTTTCCAAAGAAATGGAGGATGAAAGCCGAAGGGTGGAAAAGGAAATCTATGAAATTGCAGGAGTTCAGTTTAATATTGCTTCCCCAAAACAGTTGGGTGAAGTGCTTTTCGATAAATTAAAATTGGTTGATAAACCAAAGAAAACAAAGACAGGACAATACGCTACTGGCGAAGAGATTTTAAATCAATTGTCAAACGAGCATGAGATTGCGCAAAAAATTCTCGATTTCCGCCAATTCCAGAAATTGAAATCCACCTACATTGATGCATTACCTCAATTGGTAAGTAAAGTAGATGGGCTGATCCATACTTCTTACAATCAGGCTGTGGCTGCTACGGGCCGATTGAGCTCGACTAATCCTAATTTGCAAAACATTCCTATCCGAACAGAAAAAGGTAGGGAAATAAGAAAAGCTTTTATTCCCCGATCGGATGATTTCACCTTAATGGCAGCTGATTATTCACAAATAGAATTACGTATCATGGCGGCCTTCTCGAAAGATGAAAGTATGATAGAAGCTTTTAAAAATGGCCGGGATATCCATGCAACAACTGCCAGTAAAATTTATAAAGTTCCATTAGAAGAAGTTGACAGTGATATGCGTAGAAAGGCTAAAACAGCTAATTTTGGAATTATTTATGGGATTTCTGCTTTTGGACTTTCACAGCGGTTAAATATTCCAAGGGGTGAAGCTGCTGAAATTATCGAGGCTTATTTCACCGAATTTGCGGCAGTTAAAAAGTACATGGACAAGGTAATTAATGAAGCTCGCGAAAATGAATATGTGGAAACGATCCTGGGAAGAAGAAGGTATTTACGGGATATCAATTCTAAAAATGCGACCATGCGAGGCTTTGCAGAGCGTAACGCCATCAATGCCCCCATCCAGGGAAGTGCAGCCGATATGATTAAAGTAGCAATGATCAATATTCGGAACTGGATGAAAAAGGAAAAACTTAAATCAAAGATGATCCTACAGGTACATGATGAATTGGTCTTTGATGTCCATAATAGTGAAAAGGGTTTAATGGAGAAGAAAATTCCTGAATTCATGAAATCCGCCATCGAGCTGGAAGTTCCAATGGAAGTCGGATTAGGCTTTGGGAATAATTGGTTGGAGGCGCATTAAGTATTTAGTGAATTGGTGATTTTGCGATTGAGTGAATTATAGAATTGGATATGTTCATTTACCAATTGTACCGGAAATAAAAATGTTTCAGGGGCTAACCTTCTTGTTGCATGACAGCATGTGTATCGGCATAAGGGAAGATGAGACCTTGCACCGAATTGATCCGGATGGATATCGACAAATAAAAAATAACTTTGATTATTGGATAGAACACGACCTTGATCTTTATAACAGAGTGAAGGCTATCAAAGGGAGGTTGAAGTAATTGATTCAAAAACTAAATTCGGAATCGAATAGTCTTGAATTGATCGCTCCGGTTTCCTTTCCAATCTCAATAAAAACCCCATTTTCCAGAAAGTAACCGGTAGCAGATTTAGTAGATGGATCAACAATCCAATATTCTTTCACACCGTATCGCTCATATACATCTTTTTTTTCTTCCAGATCATATTTTGCAGTGGAAGGGGAAAGAATTTCGATAATCAGATCAGGCGCTCCATGAAGACCATTTCCTTTAATCAGGTTTAAGCGTTCTTTACTTAAAAAAAGAATATCAGGTTGGAAAGCATTTTTCTTATCAAAAAAAACATCGTAAGGAGCCATTCTTATTTCACCCAATTCATTTTTTTTGATAAAATGACCTAATATAAATGAAGGTCCGAAAGAACTTTCTGATGGATCTCGGTTGGTGCGGGTGACAGGATGATTTTATTTTCAATAAGCTGCGCCAAAGTACCCTCTGGGAGGCTATTAAAAACTTCCATTAAAGTGCGGGGAGGACGTTCTTTTATTGAGGTGCGCATAAAAATTTATTTAACCTTTTATAAAGATAACTATTTTTGAAAAATGGCTCGAAAATTTGGGTTAGTATAATTGAAACCTACTTAGGAAATCTTAATTCATTGATGTGCCTTTAATTGGCATAAGGTTAGTGTTTATGTATTCCTTTGTTTGTTTTTTCGCACCACTACTATTTAGCAATATTACTATAAGGGATATATTTATGTATTGTAGATTTTTTAGAAGATAATTGATTGAAATTATAAATGTCTATTTTCAATTTTGGTAGTTTAAATCCTCACACAAACTTCACATCCTTTACCGCATTCTCATCTACATGTTCTCGTAACAAGTCCATTACTTTTTGCTTGGCAATATTTAATTCATTACGGAGGGAAGGAGAATTAATTTGGGCATAGAGCACTTTGTTTTTCACATAGAGTCTATCTGTGCGGTTGGCGATGACAGTGCCCATGATTTGTTCCCAATTTGCAATGAGCTTGTTTACATCAAACTTATCCTTGATCCGGTAGCTTTTTAGCAAGTCTTCTATCACATTTTTTACCGGGCTTGCTTCAGCTTTTCGTTCGTTTTTTCTTCTATATATGCTCATAATCTGCTACTGTTCCTTTGATTACCTGGATTACCTTTACTTCAGAATCTAGGTCATTGGTGAAATGAATTGTTCTTTCTGGCCGTGCATCTGTAATAAATACTTGTCCGAATTGATGGTCATTGATCATTTTCACAAGTTTTTCAATCCGTCGGTCATCCAACTTATCGAAAATATCATCCAGAAGTAATATAGGTTTGAATCCTTTCTTCTCTTTTAGCACCTCAAATTGCGCTAATTTTATGGCAATTAAAAATGATTTTTGTTGTCCTTGTGAACCAAATTTTTTTAATGGATAAGAATCAATCTCAAATAAATAGTCATCGCGATGTACCCCCATGGTGGTTCGCTGAAGCGCGAGATCCTTTTTTAAGGAGTTTTTAAAATTGATGGCGAAATCTTCATTTGACACAAAGGAAGAATACTTCAGGTTGATCGTCTCCCTGTTTTCTGAAAGATCTTGATAATGACGCAATAAGATAGGGGCAAACTCTTGAGTAAAACTGATTCTTTTACTATTTATAGCCATTGATAAGGAAATAATCAATTCATCAAAAGGCTCCAGAAAATCATATTCTACCTTATTTTTTTCAGCAAACTGTTTAATTAATTCATTTCGCTGTTTTAAAGCATGATTATAAGAAATTAACTGATCAAGGTATTGCCGGTCAAATTGAGCAATTAGGCTGTCAAAAAACTTTCTTCGTACTTCACTCCCCCCAAGTATCAAATCTCCATCGCTTGGTGCAATTAAGACTACAGGAAACTGTCCAACATGCTCACTTGCTTTTTCTATTTGATGCTTATCCTGAAAAACCTTCTTCTTTTCATTTTTCACTAATGTGCATCTAACTGTAGTGTTTCTATCAGTATTATTGAATATACCAATTACGGAAAAGAAATCTTCATCATGTTGAATATTCAGGTAATCAATGGAGTTGAATGCACTTTTTGTAGCTGATAAATAGTAGATGGCATCCAGTAGGTTAGTCTTACCACTTCCATTCTCACCTACCAGACAATTAATGTCTTTTGAAAAAGAAATTGAGCATTCTTTAAAATTTTTGAATTGAGCCAATTTTAGATTTTCAATATGCATTAATTTCTTTGTTGAATGATTTTATTTAACTTCGCACGGCAAATTAAAACCCAGCTCGTTCCCTGGGTTTCTTTTTACGGATCACAAAATAATTATTAAGATTTCTTTTATGGCAAGTACAACTCAAAATAAAAAGAAAAAAACTTCCACAAAGGTGGAATTCTCAAAGGAAACTTATCTTAAATGGTATGAAGATATCCTTTTGATGAGAAGATTTGAAGAGAAGGCAGGACAAATGTACGGCCAACAAAAAATAAGAGGATTTTGTCATTTATATATTGGGCAGGAAGCCTGTGCAGCAGGAAGTGTATCTGCATTAAAAAAAGGTGATAAATATATAACAGCATATAGAGACCACGCACACCCATTGGTTTTGGGATCTGATCCTAAAGCTATCATGGCTGAACTTTACGGAAAAGCTACCGGTATTTCGAAAGGTAAAGGTGGATCCATGCACATGTTTGATAAGGAAAATGGTTTTTTCGGTGGTCATGGAATTGTAGGTGCGCAGGTACCACTTGGTGTTGGAATTGCATTTTCAGAGCAATATAACAAAACCGGCAATTTATGCATGACCTACATGGGTGATGGAGCTGTACGTCAGGGAGCTTTTCACGAAGCACTAAACCTGGCAATGCACTATAGCCTACCTGTAATTTTTGTCATCGAGAACAATGGTTATGCCATGGGTACCAGTGTGAAGAGAACTTCTAATGTTCATGACCTGTATAAATTAGGTGATGCATACTATATGCCTTCAAAAGCAGTAGATGCAATGAAAGTAGAAGAAGTTCATAAGGCTGTGGCGGAAGCAGCAGAAAGAGCTCGTGCAGGAGAAGGACCATCGCTATTAGAATTTAGAACCTATCGATACAAAGGTCACTCTATGTCTGACCCCGCTAAATACAGAACCAAAGAAGAAGTAGCTGATTACAAGAAGCAAGATCCATTGGAGCAGGTGAAGTCAACCATTTTGAAACAAAAATTTGCTACAGAGGAAGATCTGAAAAAAGTGGAAGATAAAATAAAGGAAACCGTTGCAGAATCTGTGAAATTTGCAGAAGAATCTCCATTTCCGGATCCATCAGAACTGTATAAAGATGTTTATGCAGAGGCAGACTACCCATTTCTTAAGGAATAATCAATGGTTTTTCAGATAAAATACTATTTTTGCACCCTGAATTTTTTCAAGCATAATGGCAACAAAAAGTAAAAAGACACAAGAAAGTGGAAACGAACTTCTTGAAAGTTCGGAGGCGATTGCTGAACAGGTAATCAAAGGGGAGCAATTTTTAGAAAAAAATAGGAAGATGGTGTTTATCATTGGTGGCGCAGTTGCTGTCATTTTAGCGGCCTTCTTTATTTTTGATTATTATAAAACTTCCCAAAATGAGCAGGCGCTTGTAGATATTTTTCAAGCGCAATATTATTTTGAGCAAGATAGTCTCGACAAAGCCCTTCTTGGGGATGGAAACAACTTCGGTTTCCTGGATATCATCAATGAATATCCAATGAGTAAATCTGCTAATCTATCAAACTTTTACGCTGGGGTTATCTACCTTAAAAAGGGAGAGTATGAATTGGCAATTGAATATTTAAACCATTTTGAAGGTGAAGACCTATTAGTTACTCCACGATCTTATAGTTTGATTGGAGATGCTAATATGGAATTGGAAAAATATGACGAGGCTATTAAACATTATGAAAAGGCGGCTAATTATAAGCCAAATGATTATACCACTCCAATTTATCTTTCTAAAGCGGCTATTGCTTATGAAAAATCAGGTGATGTAGAAAGTGCAATCAGTACGTATGAAACCATCATCAAAGAGCACAAGGATTCTGCAGAATACCCTAATGCCCTGAAGCAAAAGGCTAGATTGGAAATGAAGAAGAAAGGATAAAGAATTTAATAACATAAAGCGAAGAAGGGATAATAGCCAGAAAGCTTTATCCCTTTTTTTATATATAAAAATTATGGCAACCTCATCTAAAAACTTAAGCACATTTTCCAGTACCAATCTCGATTCGGTAGCAGAAAAGAAGTTTGGAATCGTAGTTTCTGAATGGAATGATGAAATCACCGAATCATTATATTCAGGAGCATATGAAACCTTGATAAGCCTTGGGGCAAAAAGTGAAAACATCATAAAAAAGTATGTGCCGGGTAGTTTCGAGCTATCATTAGGAGGGCAAATGCTCGCCAAGTCTAATGAAATCGATGCTGTAATTTGCCTGGGATGTGTGATACAGGGGGAAACTCCACATTTTGATTATATATGCCAGGCAGTGGCTAATGGCATTACCAATGTAGGTCTTAAATATGATAAGCCTGTGATCTTCGGGGTATTGACCACTTTAAACAGGCAGCAAGCTCTAGATAGAGCTGGAGGAAAACATGGGAATAAGGGAGACGAGGCAGCCGTAACCGCGGTAAAAATGTTAGGATTTTAATTTTTTAAGAATAGATAAATGAAAGTTTTAAAATTTGGAGGTACATCTGTGGGTAAGCCTGAACGCATGCATCAGGTAGCTTCCATTATTAACAGTGACACTACTCAAAAAATCGTTGTGCTTTCAGCACTTTCCGGCACAACCAATACTTTAGTTAAAATAGGTGAGCTTCTTCAAGATAAAAATAAAGATCAGGCAGGCGAAGTGATCGAAGAGCTTTACCAACATTATTTGGAATTTATTCCTGAGTTGGTCCAAAAGGAGGAGTTTCGAGCTAACATTAAGGAAGCTGTAGATGAACATTTTGGCTTCATCAGGTCTCTTCTGGGCCAGGATTTTTCTGGCGTTTTCAATAAAGAATTGCTTGCTCAAGGAGAATTGATGTCCACTAAGATGTTCCATCAATACCTTTTGGAGCAAGGTGTAAATGCCGTATTGCTTCCGGCATTAGAATATATGGCCATCAACGAAAATGATGAGCCGGATATGACATATATTCAGAAAAACATTAAGCAGCTACTGGAAAAGAATAATGACGCCGATATATACATCACTCAAGGCTATATCTGTCTAAATGCCATTAAGGAAATTGACAACCTGAAGAGAGGTGGCAGTGACTACACAGCTACCATAGTAGGTGCAGCCATTGAAGCCGAACTTGTGGAGATATGGACAGATATTGATGGGATGCACAATAATGATCCCCGAGTGGTAGATAAAACGTATCCGATTGCAGAGTTATCATTTCATGAAGCATCTGAGCTTGCATATTTTGGTGCGAAGATTTTGCATCCATCTTCTATTTTACCTGTATTACAATATGATGTGCCGGTACAATTGAAAAACACTATGGACCCAAAAGCACATGGTACGCGGATCAGCTCAGAAGAAAAGACGAAACACGCCAAAGCGATAGCTGCTAAAGATGATATCACCGCAATCAAAATCAAATCAACAAGAATGCTCCTGGCATATGGTTTTTTAACCAAAGTCTTCCAGGTATTTGATAAATACAAGACACCTATTGATATGATCACTACCTCTGAGGTAGCGGTTTCTTTGACGATCGATAATGATACCAATTTGGATAAAATTGTGGAGGAAATTTCCCAATTTGGCCAGGTGACAGTTGATAAAAATCAAACCATTGTATGTATTGTTGGGAATAAAATCGCAGATCAAAAAGGGCTTGTTAGAAACATATTTGATTCGTTAGAAAAAATTCCTGTAAGAATGATCTCATACGGAGGGAGTATGTACAATATTTCTGTATTGATTGATACACAATATAAGCAGGAAGCCCTGCAATCATTAAATAAAGGAGTATTCAACCTTTAACATAGGAAAGCAAGCTCAATATTGAGGCTTGCTTTTTTATTTCCCTTTTCTGCAATTGCCAAAATTTTCAATTAGATTAAAGCAATGAATCTATTGAAATTAAAATTATTGCTCATCTATTTTATTTCTTTTGGAAGTATGGCGCAAAATTTCGATATACAAGGTCATAGAGGATGTCGTGGTTTGATGCCTGAAAACTCCATTGAAGCATTTGAGAAAGCGTTGGAATTGGGTGTAACTACCCTGGAACTTGATGTAGTTATATCAAAAGACCACCAGGTGGTGGTGTCTCATGAGCCCTATTTTAATCCGGATATTTGCCTTGGTCCTGAAGGGAAAGAAATCTCCCCAGAGCAATCAAAATCATTCAACATTTACCAATTGGAATATGCTGAGGTGAAAAATTACGATTGTGGATCCAAGGAATATGATCGTTTTCCAAGCCAAAAGAAAATAAAAACGTATAAACCTCTTCTCTCCCAGGTAATTAAACTAGCAGATGAGTATTGTGAAAAGAACAATCTCAGATCGGTCAATTTTAATATTGAAATAAAAAGCCAGGAAGAGGAATATGGGGTTTCGCAACCTAACCCAAAAGAATTTAGCGATTTAGTTTACCAGGTTATAAAAGATCTACCCGTCACACGTATTACCATCCAATCTTTTGATCACCAGATATTACAATATTGGAAGATTAGCTATCCTCAATTTACCTTGGCATTACTAGAAGAAAACATTTCCTCACCTACCAAAGCAATTAAAGAGTTAGGATTCAATCCTCATATTTACAGTCCTGATTTTAAATTACTAAATAAGAAGAAGATTATAGAGCTTTTTGATATGGGAGTAAAGGTGATTCCCTGGACAGTAAATGAAAAGGATGACATGAAGAAATTGGTAAAATGGGGAGTTGATGGCCTTATCACTGATTATCCGGACCGGTTTAAAGAGGTATTTCCAGACAAAATGAACCAATAGTTTCTCACTTTAAATATTTCCTTACTTTTGCAGGCAGGTTTAATTTATTTAACCTCATAGTCCATTGAATTTATAACCCTACGAAGTATATCTTTTACAACAAACATTCAGTAATAAATGAAAAAAGTATTAAGCATCGGAAATGCATTGGTTGATATTTTAATGCAAATTGGCAATGACCAGATATTGACAGAACTCAAACTACCCAAAGGAAGTATGCAGTTAGTTGATCAGGAAGCAGCGATGGAAATTGAAAGAATTACACAGAAATTTTCAAAAGAAATTGCTTCTGGTGGTTCTGCTGCAAATACAATTAATGGTCTTGCCAAGTTAGGTGTTGATTGTGGTTATATAGGTAAAATAGGTAATGATCAATTTGGAAAACTGTTCCGTCAAAACCTTGAAAAAAACAACATTCAGACATTGCTTTATAATGGCACAGTTGATACGGGCAGGGCAAATACGTTTATCAGCCGGGATGGTGAGCGAACATTTGGTACCTTTTTAGGTGCAGCGGTAGAGCTAGGTGCAGATGATTTAACACCGGAAATATTTAAAGGGTATGACGTACTTCATATCGAGGGTTATTTGGTGTTTAACCATGATTTAATAAAACGAGCATTAGAGTTAGCAAAAGAAAATGGATTGCAAGTTTCTCTGGATATGGCCAGCTATAATGTAGTGGAGGCAAATCTTGATTTTCTTAAGGAAATGGTAGAGAAATACGTAGATATCCTTTTTGCGAATGAAGAAGAAGCTAAAGCATTTACCGGTAAGGAACCCGAAGATGCATTAGAAGCAATTGCTGAAATTGTAGATATCGCAGTGGTTAAAATTGGAGAAAATGGATCTCTTATTAAATCTAAAGGAAAAAATTATAAGTCGAGTGCTATTCTTGCTAATTGTATTGATACAACCGGAGCAGGCGACCTGTATGCAGCGGGCTTTATCTATGGGTTAATCAATGACCAACCTTTAGACAAATGCGGGACTACCGGCGGAATATTGGGTGGCAATGTAGTGGAAGTTATTGGTGCTACAATGGATGATGCCCGATGGGATAAAATCAAAACTCAATTAATGTAAGTGAAATTAAATGTCCATCATTGTGATGGTTAATTCCTTAAAAAATACATCTAACCCGGAATACTCTTCCGGGTTTTTTTATGCAAAAGCAAAATAGATCAACCAGGTGATCACAAATAAGGGAACTAAAATTGGGATAGAATATCGAACAATATAGCCAAAGAAGGAAGGCATTTTAATACCTATTTGTTCTGCTATTGATTTCACCATAAAGTTTGGCCCATTACCTATATAAGTAAATGCTCCAAAGAATACTGCTGCCACCGAAATGGCTTTTAACATCAAAATGGAATCCTCAAATCCATTTCCATTTGCAAATGCGGTAACCTCTGCAATGCTATTAATATTAGCGCTTTCAGAAGCCATTCCTGCTGCTAGAAAATTCAGATAAGTTGGAGCATTATCCAAAAAACCTGAAAGAAGTCCTGTGCCCCAATATAGGGTATTATGAGTAATCAATTTCGCTCCGGCAGGTGATTGAGCAAAATTTCCTACTAACTCTAATGCAGGCATCATAGTAGCAAATATTCCGATAAAAATAAAAGCTACTTCGCGAATAGGTTCAAAATTAAATTCGTTGGTTTTTAAAGCCTCTTTATCAGCAAATCGATAGGAAAGATAAGCTACCGTTAGCATAATTATTTCTCTTAAAAATGAGAATTTTTGACCGTCGTAATGAATAGCAGGGACCCAATCTAATACATTCGGATCTAAAAATACTGCACCGACTACTAACCCGAGCCAAATAAAATTCTTACTTCCTCCAATGGTAACTTTCCCTGAGATAGAATTTTCTCCGTCCAGTAATGTTTCTGGCTCCTCTTTGTTTCTACTATCATACCAATAGAAAAAACCAGTCAACATTAAAACACCTGTTAACCAGGGAACAAAATTGTGAGTAAGGGTCCAGAAAAATGGAACACCTTTAAGAAAACCCAGGAATAATGGCGGATCACCAATGGGCGTCAATGAACCACCTACATTACTGACGATAAAAATAAAAAAGATAATATGATACGCTTTTATTCGATCCTTGTTTAACCGGATAAAAGGCCTGATTAAAAGCATAGAGGCTCCTGTAGTACCAATGATATTGGCAAAGACCGCACCTAATAACAGAATGGAGGCATTTGTCAAGGGGGTGGCTCTCTTGCTCACATTAATCATAATTCCACCAGAAGCAATAAACAGACCTGTGAGCAGAGCAATAAACTGTACATATTCAAAGCCTGCATGCACCGGCGCATGAAAATTACCTAATCCAAACAAGTAATATGAAACTACGAGTACTGCTAGAATAACAGCAATTTTAGGGTAGTTTTTATGCCAGAAGTGTTCATAAAACAAAGGGCCAGTGGCAATCATTAATAACAAAAGGACAAAGGGAATAACTGCCCATCCAGGGGTGTGGTGATGTGATTCATCAGATGCTTTTTCATGCCCTTCTTCCATTGATGATTCAGTAGTATGATCATCAACAAGTTCTTTGTCAGAAGAAGATAAAACTGTGTTTTCCGAATTTGCTTCGGCATGAAATGCAACTGAGAAAACTATCAGCAAGCAAAAAATTAAACGTTTAATGTGTCTCATGAATTGTCAACTATCCCTCGTATAAGGCCTCTAATCGGGGGCTAAAAATGAGAAAAATAAAAGTAATTACAAATAGTATGGTTGAGAAATGAAGTTAAAATATGACAATTGTCTCATAATTAATCTCTGGTTAATAACCGTTTAAATGAGAAGATTGTCAACAATTATTCCTGATGAAGAATCATAGGCAGCCCCGGTAACACTTGATAAGACATTTACCTGGTTTTTCCACCTTAATAAACCCATTAATCCAAAGATTAATGCTTCTTTGTATGCTACAATTTCTTTATCAGGTACTATACAGTTTATGTGATTTGCTATGTGCGATTTAATTGTTTCAATAAGAAAACTATTAAAAGCACCTCCGCCCGAGATTAACAATTTTTTTGAGCCAGTATCATTATATGTATTTTCTATCGATCGGTTTAATTGGATTCCGATGTGGTGACAGAAGGTATGTAATTTATTTTCAATACTGATATCAGATGAATTTAATACGGGAAAAATTTTCTCATTAATCCATTCAATCCCTAACGATTTGGGTTTGAAATCTTGATAAAAATCAAGGTTGTTAAGTTGATTCAAAAGCGAATGGTCAATAATCCCCTGGGCAGCAATTTGACCATCTTTATCAAAAGGTAGTCCTTGAAGATTTGCAAGGTGGTTGAGAACGATATTGACAGGACAAATATCATATGCCACCCTTTTGGAATGTTGTTGAAAAGAAATATTTGATATACCCCCGAGATTTAAGCAATAATCAAATTCGCTGAATAAATATTGATCGCCTATTGGTACAAGTGGGGCGCCCTGTCCTCCTAATGTCACATCCAAGGTCCTGAAGTCACCAATAACGGGTATATTAGTCTCCTTGTATATAGCAGTTAGGTTTCCGATTTGGTAAGTGAGCCCTTTGTCAGGCTGATGAAAAATGGTATGACCATGAGAAGCAATTAAGTCCACCTCAATTTTTTCTATATCTATAAATGCAGCAACTTTTTTTCCGATCCATTCACCAAGTTCCACATCTAATAGAGATAACTGTACCCCTGAATACGAGATAGCATTTTTCAGCTTCTTGGATAAATAATCAGGAAAATCAACTGTAGTAGCTGATTTGATTTGAAAATGCCATGTTGAGTTTTTAAATAGAAAAGTACTGTACACTATATCAAGACCATCTAAAGATGTGCCCGACATAAGTCCGATCAGGTGGTAGGTTTTTTCTTCTGTTGTCAATGATTTAACAAATTTTAATAATTGAGATGTAACGGGGTTTATAAACAATCATACAATTTTATATTTTTACGCGGTTTTTGCTATGCAAATGAAAAATATCGTTATCGACCAGGGAAATTCTTCCTTCAAAATCGGAGTATTTGAAGGGAAGGACTTAATGGATGTGGTGGAATACGAAAAAAGGAAAGATGTCATCTCATTTGTTTTAGGGTTTTCACCCGAATACGTGTTAATAAGTAGTGTAGTGCGAAAAAACAAAAAGTTAATAAAAAAGCTCTCCCCTACAATTAAGGTTGCCCGGTTGACAAGTGAAATGCCAGTTCCATTTAAAAATAAATACCAAACTCCTCAAACGCTTGGGTCAGACAGAATGGCTGTTATAGCCGCAGCAAGTGACTTATATCACGGAGAAAATTGCCTGGTTATTGATGCGGGTACTTGTATTACTTACGATTTCATTGATCAACAGAATACCTATTGGGGTGGTGGTATTTCACCTGGAGTAGATATGCGGTTTCAATCATTAAATCATTTTACATCAAAATTGCCGTTAGTTCAAAAGATTAACAAGGCACCTTTAATAGGAGCATCAACAAAAGGGTCAATTGAATCGGGGGTGATTAATGGAGTGACAGAAGAAGTTAAGGGTGTAATTGAGCAATATCAATTAAAATATAAGGATGTGAGGGTGATTTTGTGCGGGGGTGATTCCAATTTTTTTGAATCTAAATTAAAAGGTCACATCTTTGCAGTCGCAAATTTTGTGCTGATAGGATTAAACAGAATTTTACTTTATAACATAGATAAATTTGAAGCTTTACAGTAGTATCTTGATTTTTTGTTTGGGGGCGTTTTCTGCATTTGCACAGCAAAGTGGTTCACCTTATTCAATTTTTGGCGTTGGGGCATTAACTAATGATGGTGTAACTTTTAATACAATGAAAGGAGGCCAGGGCATTAGCAGTGGGAAATCTTATATCATCAATAATATCAATCCCGCTTTACTCCCCATGAATACTTTTACCATTTTTGATTTTGGGGTTCAATATGAAAGTAAAACAATATCAGCTGGCCCCTTAAAAGACGAGGCGAAGGGTGGTGGATTGACTTACATTTCTTTGGCGGTTCCACTTAAACCAGGAAAAGCTTCATTATCATTAGGGTTAAGGCCTTACAGTATTATAAAATATAATATAAGCTCTATCGGGGGGATTTTTAATGATACCACGCAAGCATTTTATAATTACCAGGGTGATGGTGGGTTAAATCAGGTTTATTTACAAACAGGCTATAGAGTTTTAAAACCATTATACGTGGGGGTAAAAGCCTCTTATATTTTTGGCAGAAAAACCCAGCAATCTGTTATCCAGCCTGAAACTGAGTTTGCCAATAACTATACCTCATCCTATTTCATTTCTGAAAAATTGAATGGATTTCAATTTGGTGTAGGAGCAGCATTTGTCAAGCCGATTAAAGATGATGATAAGTTTTTGAGTATCGGTGCAGTTTATGAGCTCAGTTCCAATCTCAATGCTGTACGTTCAGAATGGTTTGGAAATAATCCAGACATTGAATTGTCAGATTCATTGGAGCTACTATTAGATGTAAAAGGAAAATTCACTTTGCCACAGAAGCTTGGCATGGGCATCAGTTTTTACAAAGAGTACAATTGGGGTGTAGGGATTGATTATTATATGCAAAACTGGTCGGATTATCGAAATTTTAGTGACTCTAATGAAGGGCTACAGAAATCTTATAAATGGATAATTGGTGGAGAATACACACCTGACTTTTTCTCTGTCAATTCTTACTGGAAAAGAATTACTTTTTTAGCAGGAGCAAACTACACAAAAACACCTCTTTCCTTTGAAAATGAGGATATTTTTAATTTTGGTATTAATTTTGGAGTATCTTTGCCGTTCGCCAATGGTTCAACGGTAAACCTTGGGTTCACAACGGGGCAACTCGGAACAACAAAAAATAACTTAATAAAAGAAAACTATTACAAGATAAGCCTGGGAATTAGTTTTAATGATCAGTCTTATGGTTGGTACAGAAAACAAAGGAAGTTTAACTAAAGGATTTAGAATTATGAAATCAAAGACTTTTATAACGTTATTAATGTTATTGACATTTTTTACGTTAGCGGTACAGGCTCAGCCAGGATGGAAATGGCCAGATGACGAAGCAATAGCTGAAAAAGCCAAAGAAAAAAATGCACTTTACTCAGATGCATTAAAATCAAAAATGTACAGGCAGGCGGCCAACAATTTGAGTTGGTTACTAGTAAAAGCTCCTGACTTAAATAGCTCCATTTATATCAATGGTAGTAAAATATATGATGAACTTGCGGATGCAGAGAAAGATGCTGCTAAGAAAAAAGTTTATCAGGATTCATCACTATTGTTATATGATTTAAGAATCAAGTATTTTAATAAAAAAGCTAGTGTTTTAAATAGAAAAGCATTTGCCGCTTATAAATACCACAAAAGTGAACCTTCAAAATATAAGGAGCTTTATGAGCTTTTTAAGGAATCTGTTGAGTTAAATGGTAACAAAACCTGGGATAATAATGTCTTGGCATACTTTGATGTGGTGAGAAGATATCAAAAAGAATCATCCGTTTTTTCTAACGAAGAGGTATTAGATCTTTTTGCTCAGGTAGAGGGAATCATGCTTTACAAAAGAGAAAACAATAAAACTGATCCGGAAAAAGCTAATATTATTTTAGACCAAATAAATAATATGTTGGTTGAAATGATCGATGTTGATTGCGATTTTATCAGCAACACATTAGGGCCTAAATTCATGGAAAACCCAGATTTGAAGCAAGCAAAAACAATCTTAAGATTGTCTATTGCTGGTAAATGTTTAGATGCTGGATCAGTAGCTGTAGATGCTGCTAAGTACATTTTTGAAAATGAAAAGCCTGAGTTTACTCTAGCGAAGCTTATTGCAGGTAGATGCTATGAAACAGGAGATTATGAGTGTGCTGAGAAATATTATACCGAAGCAGCTAATCTTACGGATGATAATAAATTGGAATCTGAAGCATATTTATCATTAGCTAATATTCAATTAAAAAGAGGTCGAAAAAGCTCTGCTCGTGATTATGCTAAAAAGGCAATTTCTATTAATCCACAAAACACTTCAGCAGCTAGTTTCATTGGAGCGCTTTATATGAATAGCTACAATGACTGTAAAGAAGAAAAAGATCCAGTATATGACAGAGCGGTATTTATAGCTGCATATAACTGGTATGCTAAAGCTGGTGATAACAGTGGAATGGCAAAAGCAAAAGAACAGTTCCCTTCTATGGAGGATATTTTCACCTGGAACTATCAAATTGATCAACAAGTTCAGATTGGTTGTTGGGTAGGTGAAACAGTAAAAATTCAAAAAAGAGATTAATAATATTACCTTAATATTAAAGCGGTCTTATATAAGGCCGCTTTTTTTGTTATGATCAAATACACCTTAGTAATCCTTTCAATAATAGCTTTGTACTCCTGCTCTGGAGGTAATGAAAATGTGTTGAATGCGCCAGTCTATGAAGGGCCAATTTCGGAGGTTTATGATGCAGTGAATTATTACAGCGACTCTGCTGTCGTAAAATTAAAAATTGAGACTCCTGTACGATTGAATTTTGAAAATGGCGATATGGAATTTCCCGAAGGTGTGTTTATTGAATTTTATGATAAGAAAGGGGGAATGACAAATACCTTGAGTTCTAATCACTGTTATTATACAAAGGAAGATAACGAATACAAGGCCACGGGTAATGTTGAAATGGTTGGATTAGTGTCGAAAGAAAAACTTCTCACGGAAGAATTATTTTGGAATATCAAAGAGGAGAAAATCTACACCGATAAATTCGTCATGATTGAAACCGAAAATCAAATTGTAAAAGGGGAGGGGCTTGAAGCTGACCAGGAGTTTACCACCTGGACCATGAAAAAAACAACGGGTATAATCGATATGACAGAATAATGAGCATTTTTCAATCCATTATTTTTTTTATTTCTTTAAGTTTATTAATCATAGGAGCACACCAAACATTCACTGTTGGTTTATATGAATCCTATTGGTTGTTTATGCTAAGTTTAGCATTATTGTTTCTTTACAGTATATTGAAAAAGAACAAGGAAAAGGAGGAAGAAGAAAAAAAGACTAAAAAGAATCAAGGTGGTAAGAAGAAGTCATCCCGGAAGAAATAACTGATGGAAACACAGCACATTGTCATCATCATCATATCTTTGATTCTGTCTGCCATGTTTTCAGGTATAGAAATCGCCTATCTATCAGCAGATAAATTACAAATAGAATTAGGAAATCAGCAAGGCAGGCTAAGTGACCGTATTATATCCAGATTTCTTAAAAGACCAAGCTGGTTTATAAGCACCATCTTAATAGGAAATAACATAGCGCTGGTCATTTATGGTATTTTCATGGCGTATTTGCTGATTCCGGTCATTGACACCTATTTGCCTATTGAGCTACATTATGATTGGGTAAAGCTCTTAGTACAAAGTTTGTTGGCAACCATTTTGGTATTAGTAGTGGCAGAATTTACACCGAAAAGTGTTTTTCTAATCAAGCCTAATAAAATGCTTTCGTTTTTTTCCGTTCCCTTTTATGTCATCTATATCCTATTATATCCGGCAGTTTGGACTATCGCGTTTTTAAGTAAAATTCTTTTGCAAAAGGTCTTTAAATTAGAATATTCTGAGAAAGAACCTGTGTTTGGATTGACAGACTTAAATCATTTCATTGTAAGCAATGTGAAATCAGGCGAAGATGATGAAGAACTTGAAGTGTATCCAAAGATATTTACCAATGCCCTGGAGTTTAAATCCGTAAAAGTCCGGGATTGTATGGTGCCCCGAACGGATCTTGAAGCAGTGGATATAGCGGATACTATTGATGATATTAAAAAGGCTTTTATTAAAAGTGGGTATTCTAAGATTTTAGTCTATAAGGAATCCATTGATAACATTATCGGGTATTGTAATTCCGTTGAATTATTCAAAAAGCCCGCTGACATTGAAAGTATTTTGTCACCCATCATCATCGTACCGGAAACTATATTAGCTTCTGAAGTGATGATCCAGTTTATCACCCTTCGAAAAAGTATTGCCCTGGTGGTTGATGAATTTGGTGGAACATCCGGTATTGTCACTATCGAAGATATCATTGAAGAAATATTTGGTGAGATTCAGGATGAGCATGATGAAGAAGATCTGGTGGAAGTGAAGGTAAATGATCACACCTATATATTTAGCGCGAGGCAGGAAATTGATCATCTGAATGACAAGTATTCTTTGGAATTGCCACTTGGAGAATATGATACACTCGGAGGGTTAATTTTGTCCATCAACAAAGATTTTCCTGAGATTCATGATAATATTGAATTAGAACATCTTACCTTCACAATTCTTTCAATAGAAGAAAACAGAATAGATAAAGTTAAACTTACAATTGACCAAAGCGGAACTTCAGGTAACTAGCAGAAATAAGCAAAGTTAATTTTTTGATTTTAAGCAATGAAGTACCTATTTTTGCCGCACTTTAATCAAAACTAATATGGCACTTATCAATAAAATAAGACAAAGAGCAGGACTTGCAGTGGGGATCGTTGCTGTAGCGATGGGGTTGTTTATAGTAGGTACTGACCTCTTTAGCTCCACCTCAAGTATTTTTAATAAAAATGATACGACTATTGGCGAAATTGCCGGTAATGAAATCAATTACGATGAATTTCAGCAGGAACTTGAGTATATGACCAATAGTTTCATGATCAATACCCAGAGAAATCCTACTGAAAATGATCAAAATACACTTCGTCAACAAGCCTGGGAATTATTGATTGTGAAAAATGCTTTTCAGGAGCAATATGATGAATTAGGTATTACGGTTACTCAGGAGGAACATTTAGACATGATTGATGGTAATAATATTGATTTTAATATCAAACAATCATTTACTAATCCTCAGACAGGACAGTTCGATAGAAATCAATTGACAGCCTACTTACGTCAAATGGCTGAACTACCTGACAATAACCAATATAAAGTGCAATGGAGGTTGTTTGAAGAAAGTCTTGATCCAGGTCGTGTACGATTGAAATTTGATAACCTATTAGTTAAATCTATATATGCTACTGAAGCGGAAGCTGAAAACTTCTACAATGAGGAGTCAACCGTTGCTGAGGTAAAATACTTATATGTGCAAAACTATACGGTTGATACTGCAAATATCAGTTATAGCGATGCTGATTTAAAAGCATACTATAATGAACATAAAAGTGAATATGAAGTAGAAGAATCAAGAGGATTGAGTTATGTATCAATTCCTGTAGTTCCTTCATCTTATGATACGTTGTTTTTCAAAGAAGAAATGGATCGGTTAATCCCTGAATTTAAAAGTTCTACAAATGATTCTTTGTTTGCTAAAAACAGGTCTGATCTAAGAACCTTTTATCAAACATATTCAATCGAAACATTGCCACGAAATCTCCAAAGTAACTATAGCAACCTTACTGAAGGGGATGTGAGAGGCGCCTATTTTGTTAATGGTTATTTAACCCTTTACAAAGTTTCAGAAATAAGTACTGATACCATCGAATCAGCTAAAGCAAGACACATTTTGATTAAGTGGACAGATAATAGTGACGAAAGCAAGGCAGAAGCCAAAGCGAAAGCTGATCAACTTATTCGACAACTTCGCAATGGAGCTGATTTTGCTGAGTTAGCAAGAGATAATAGTGAAGATCCAGGGTCAGCTGTAAAAGGTGGTGACTTGGGGTGGTTCGGAAAAAACAAAATGGTTAAGCCTTTTGAAGAAGCAGTATTTGGAGCTTCAAAAGAAGGATTAATTCCACGAGCTATTGAAAGCCAGTTTGGATATCATATAATTGATGTAACTGAAACACCTAAAAATGCTTCATTTAAAGTAGCAACGATAGCACGAGAAATCACCCCTGGAGATGAGACAATAAATGAAGCCTATTTAAAAGCTGAATTGTTAGCAAGTAAAAGTACCAACTACGATTCTTTTATTGCAAGTGCACAGGAGGATACATTGGTAGTAAAAACAGCTAATGATCTGGGTAAAAATGATCGAAGAATCGATGTGCTTGGAAATGCACGATCGATCATTCAATGGGCATTTAGCGATGCATCTGTTGGAGATGTTTCGACCGTGTTTGAATTGGATGATCAATATGTAGTAGCTGTATTGACAAGTGAAGTTGAAGAGGGTGAAGCTGGGTTTGAGGATGTAAAAGATGAAATTACTACCAAGGTAGTTGCTCAAAAACAAGCTGAATATATCTCTGGCAAATTAGAAGGCCTAAGTGGATCAATTGATGAAATTGCGTCAGCTTATGGTGAAGATGCGAATGTTTATTCTTCGAGTGACTTGAAATTGTCTTCCAATAACCTTCCAAATGTTGGGTTTGTTCCTGAAGTTGTAGGGACAGTATTTGGCATGAAAGAAGGAGATATTAGCCAACCTATTGAAACTGAAAACGGGGTGGTAATTGTTGAACTTCAGGCGCTTACAGAAGCACCGGTAATTGCTGATTATTCATCCTATAAAACCCAGCAGGAGCAAAGGGCATCCAGCAGAGTTTCATTTGGAATATCAGAAGCAATAAAAGAGAATGCCGATATTAAAGATTATCGATATAAATTCTTTTAAGAGATAATAAAAAAATTAAAAGCTATAGGTGATTTTAATTCTTCAAAATCACCTATAGCTTTTTTTATTCACTATTTACTTCCTGACGCATGGCAAAGTCTTATCAGGCATTTCGTGAGAAATTAGATGCTGAGCATAAATGGCCATCCATATACATGTTTAAGTTTATTGTTCCACAGGATAAGGAGGAGCTTATGTATGACATTTTTCCAAAAAATGAATGGAAATGGCAGATCAAAAAGTCTAAAAACGGTTCGTACCTAAGTTATACTTTGAAAAAGCTGATCAATCATACAGATGAAGTGATTGAGGTGTATCAGAAGGCACATACCATCCCGGGAATCATAGCTCTTTAAAATTTTACCCTACAGCAGTTTCAATAATTTCCTTTAGTTGGTTCTTCACATTAGTATAATCAAAACCATCGTCCGGAGCAGTAACAATTGCCTTTAGCAAGTCATTAACGCTGCTTGCTTTAAATCCTAGTGTCTCAGCAAAATCTGTCACAACTTTTAATTCAGAGTCTTCCACTACATTGTCAAGGTAAATCATGTAAACAAGGTTGTACAGATGCTCTAACAAATTCACCTTTTCATTGTTGTGATTTAAATTATCCTCTGTATCAATGTACTTAACTACTTCTTCTTCGTTTACATTTAGCTGAACACCCCATTTAAACAGGCAAGTCACATATTCTTTTGATATTGGGCCTTTGTTTAAAAAGTGATGGTAAATATGAAAAAAACTATCTTTGATAGATTTATATTCTTCTGGAGTAAGGTTATCTTTGATATTCATGGAACCAATTTAAAAAGGATTCATAATAATGTGTAATAAAATTAACATTTAATAAGCATTGATAAAACACGTAATCACATCTTTTGTTTTCCTGCTTTTGACATTTGCATTTTGGTCTTGTTCTTCAAAAAGATCCGCTTCAAATGAAGAAGAATTGGATTCCGCACAATTATCTGCTGATACCGTTATCGAAGTTGTTGACAATAATCAGAACATAGAAGACCAGCTATTTGATCGGACCGAGAGGGAAAAATGGCAAAATCCTGCGCTTGTATTAAGAAAATTGGGAGACATAGAGAATAAAAGTATAGCGGATATTGGCTCTGGTACGGGGTATTTTACTTTTCCCCTTGCATTACGTGCCGGAAAAGTGATTGCTATCGACATTGATTCAAAATTTTTAGATTATATAGAAGAGCAAAAAGTAGATTATCCACCGCGTATTGCAAATTCAATTGTCACTCGTTTGACAGAAGAAAACGATCCGAATATAAATCCGGGAGAAGTGGATATAGCATTCATGGTCAATGTTTATTCCTACCTTGAAAACAGGTCGGAGTATTTAAAAAAGATCATACCCGGCTTGAAAAAAGGAGGGTATATTTTAATTGTCGATTTTAAATCCGGAGAAATGCCAATAGGTCCATCAGAGGAATTAAAAGTTACTCCTTCTCAAGTGAAAAGCGAGTTGGAAGATGCAGGATTTAACAATATATCAATTGACATGAATAGTTTACAGTATCAATACATTATTAAAGCAGAACTATGATGTTTAAAGAAGCTGACAATAAACTTACCGCAACATTCGAATTTAAAGATTTTGTTCAGGCATTTGGGTTTATGGCCCAGGTAGCCATCATTGCAGAAAAGTTAAATCACCATCCTAATTGGAGTAATGTGTACAATAAAGTTGAAATTAACCTGACTACGCATGATGCTGGTAATGTGGTTACTGATAAAGACCGGCAATTGGCCGCTGCTATTGAGAAAATTTATAGTAACTTAAAATAGCACTTGATTGACACCGGAAAAGACAGCTCTATACCTCGTTCCTACCCCAATTGGAAATCTGGAAGATATAACTCTTAGAGCAATTAGAGTGCTAAAAGAAGCAGATCTCATTTTAGCTGAAGACACAAGGACCACAGGAAAACTTCTGAAACATTATGAAATAGAAGGAGCTATGAAGAGCTACCATATTCATAATGAGCATAAAACTGTAGAAGGATTAGTTGATCAAATGCTTGAAGGGAAGGTGCTGGCGCTGGTTTCTGATGCAGGAACCCCTGCCATTTCTGACCCAGGATTTTTATTGACGCGTGAAACGATAAGCGCAGGATTAAAAGTAGAGTGTTTACCAGGCCCCACGGCATTTGTCCCTGCGTTGGTCAAATCAGGATTACCTTCCGAAGCATTTGTATTTGAAGGGTTTTTGCCACATAAAAAAGGAAGGAAAACCAAGCTCGAAAAATTAGCAGCGGAGGAAAGGACAATCGTATTGTATGAGTCCCCCCATCGGTTAGTAAAAGCATTAACACAGTTTATCGAATTTTTCGGTGAAGATCGCAAAGCTTCTGTTTCCAGGGAATTGACGAAAATTTATGAAGAGACGATAAACGGATCTTTAGCGGAAATAAAAAAATACTTTGAAAAAAACACAGTGAAAGGCGAAATTGTTATCGTAATAGAAGGTAAAAAGAATAAATGATGTCAACCAACAAACAACAACCCACAGCCATTGATAAAGACCATGTTCTTAATGAGGTTATAAAAATTGCTCAGCGAACTGGCCAGTTTATCCGTCATGAAGGAGAAAATTTTGATCGATCTAAAATTGAAGAGAAAAGCCTTAACAATTTGGTTTCGTATGTGGATTTTGAGGCTGAAAAAATGATTGTTCAGACCCTAAAGTTTACCATTCCGGATTCAGGATTTATTACCGAAGAAGGAACCGAAACTGAGAAGGCGAAGGAGTTTAACTGGATAGTAGATCCACTGGATGGTACCACAAATTTCCTTCATGGTGTTCCTCCTTTCTCTGTAAGCATAGCTTTGACGCAATATGATAAGTTAATTTTAGGAGTCGTATATGAGATTACCCGAGATGAGTGTTTTCATGCTACCGATGAAAGTCCTGCCTTTTTAAATAGAAAGGAAATCAAGGTTTCTCCAGTGAAAGATTTTAAAGATGGTTTGTATATCACGGGCTTTCCATATCGGGAATTTTCACAGATTGATCAGTTCACCAATACCATGAAATATTTTGTGCAGCATTCGCATGGGCTTCGAAGAACGGGTAGCGCTGCCGCGGATCTGGCCTATGTGGCTTGCGGAAGGGTAGAAGGGTTTTTTGAAGTAGGTTTAAACCCCTGGGATGTTGCCGCGGGCTCACTCATTTTAGAAAGGGCAGGAGGTAAAGTGACAGATTATAAAGGAAAAGATGATTATTTATATGGTAGTCAAATTGTTGCCTCTAATGGTTTTGTTCATGAGGGTATGACCACTGCAGTTCAAAAATTTTATAAGTAACAATTTTCATCTGTTACAGTTTTTAAAGTTAGAGGGTAATGTAATTTTTGTAACTTTAAATTATGGTTCAAGGAATAATTGTAGGGGTATTATTTGCAGGAGCAGTTTTCTATATTGTTCGGAATTTAATTCGACAGTCAAAAGCAAAGTCTAGCTGTGGCGGAGGAACATGCAAATGCGAACCCAATTCAAATCAAACGACTAATTAAGCCCAAACTTTTGTGCCCTCTGTACAATTTTTACAAATATCAATTTCCTTTCGGGACTTAAGCAATCCATTTCTGAATTGCCTGTATTTTTGATTTTTCCAAATGGTTTGAAGAGGATCTGTTTCTATGTTTCCGAATAGATGTGTGGCATCTTTGTCAAAGCAACAGGGTACCACATTTCCATCCCAGGTAATGACACAAGAATGCCACATTTTCCAGCATTGATTAAGCAGTTTATTTTTAATCTCAAATTTCCCATCACCATTCTTACGATACCGCGCATATTTTTCGATTGTTGGCATTAAAGGAGAACCATTTTCATAATCATAGATCTGGGCAGTTTTAAAAAGTACTTTGTCAACACCAATATCTTTGGCGATTTTTTCAATCTCATTAACTTGATGCTCATTAGGTTTGACAACCAGAAATTGGAAATAAACCTGGGGAGTTTTACTTTTCAATTGCTTTTTCCAATGAATAATTTCTTTTGCCCCATCTATTACCTTTTGTAAATCACCTCCAATACGATACTGCTCATACGTGTCCTGAGTCGTACCATCGATAGAAATGATCAATCGGTCTAGTCCACTTTCAACCGTCTTTCTAGCATTTTCACGATCCAGATAGTGTGCATTAGTAGATGTAGCAGTGTAAATGTTTTTATTGCTGGCCAGACGTATCAATTCAAAAATTTGCTTATGAAGATAGGGCTCACCTTGAAAATAAAGAATGAGGTACAATAGATCCTTGTAATTCTCCTCTATGATTTTTTTATAAAGTACACTGTTTAGCATTCCTGTATTTCGGGTAAAAGAACGTAGTCCACTGGGGCATTCGGGGCACCGTAAATTACAGGACGTAGTGGGCTCAACAGATATACTAATGGGTTTACCCCATTGAAATTCTTTTTTTCTAATTCTTGAATAATGATACCCAAGCAACAATAGAATCCCATTGGTGATTCTTCGAAAGGATAATTTTGTTAATATATTATAGGTATCGTAAATGCTAATTGTCAAATTAATTTGAATTAGATGCTTGTAAAAATAATTGTAATTTGATTCAATAAAAATACGGAGGAAAATGAGACTTACTATTTTATTTTTAATTGCTATACTTGCCATTAGCTGTGTGAAAAAAGAAGCGGTAAATATGGACATACTAAAAAAGGAATATGTAAATGATATTCATTCATATGCCCGGCCAAATGAAGCTGTGGTAAAACATATTGATTTAGATTTAGAAGTGGATTTTGACAATAAAGTCATGCTGGGAAGTGTAGCTCTTACATTTGAAGCGGCTGACGATGCAGAATATTTAATCCTGGACACAAAAGGACTAAAAATAAATAGCATCACTACAGATAAAGGAAATGAATTGCCCTATACACTTGGAGTTTCTGACCCGATTTTAGGGGCTGCCTTAAAAATAAATATTGATAATGCGACTTCATCGGTTATCATAGATTATGTGTCAGAACCTTCAGCAGAAGCAGTTCAATGGTTGGATCCTGTTCAAACTGCCGGTAAGACCGATCCATTTTTATTTACCCAATCACAAGCAATCTTAGCCAGAACATGGATTCCATTGCAGGATTCCCCGGGTATTAGGTTTACCTACAACGCGCATGTAAAAGTACCTTCGGGGTTGTTAGCGCTAATGAGTGCCGAAAATCCCGTACAAAAAAGTGAAGATGGGATGTATAACTTCAAAATGAATCAACCTATTCCGGCTTATTTAATGGCATTGGTGGTTGGAAATTTAGAATTTAAATCGCTTGGTGACAGGACAGGTGTCTATGCAGAACCTCTTGAATTGGAAGCAAGTGCTTATGAATTTGCTGAAACAGAAAAAATGATAGAAATAGCGGAAGGACTCTACGGCCCCTATAAATGGGAGCGATATGACATGGTAGTGCTTCCACCAAGTTTTCCCTTTGGAGGGATGGAAAATCCACGGCTTACCTTTGTTACACCTACCATTATCGCTGGTGACCGTTCCCTGGTTTCATTGATAGCTCATGAACTTGCTCATTCCTGGTCGGGTAATTTAGTGACAAATGCTACCTGGAATGACTTCTGGATCAATGAAGGTTTTACCGTTTATTTCGAAGATAGAATAATGGAGGAATTGTATGGGAAAAGCTATGCTGAAATGCTGGCATCCCTTAACCAACAAGACCTGAAAATAGAAGTAGAAAATTTTATTAACGATGGTGCTGGTGAGGATACAAAGCTAAAACTTGACCTAACAGGAAGAAATCCAGATGATGGGGTGACAACCATTCCATATGACAAAGGCTATTCATTTTTAAGATATATAGAAGATGTAGTTGGCCGGGATAAATTTGATACTTTTTTAAAGGAATATTTCTCTAGTCATGCTTTCCAGACCATGACTACAGAAGGTTTTATTTCATATTTGCAATTAAATCTTTTTGAAAAGAATGAGATTCCTTTTCCACAGGAGAAAATAGAACAATGGATTTATCAAGAAGGTCTTCCGCCTACTTTGATTGCTATAAAGTCTGATAGATTTAAAAAAGTGGAAACTCAAATTGACCTTTTTATAAATGGTGAAAAGGAGCCATCCGAATTAGGTACATCAGAATGGACAACTCATGAATGGCTGCATTTTATTAAAAACCTTCCACAGAAAATTTCAATAGGTAAACTGACAAAGCTTGATCAACAATATAAATTGACCGAAAGTGGAAATAGTGAAATCCTGGACGCATGGTTTGTATTGGCTATCAAAAACGACTATGAAATAGCATATCCTGCAATGAAAGAATTTTTAATTAATACAGGAAGGAGAAAACTATTGACGCCTATTTATACAGAGCTAATTGGAAAGGAAAACACGAAAGAGCTGGCGATGGAAATTTATAAAATGGCCAGGCCGAATTATCATTCTGTTTCCGTAAACACTTTGGATGAATTATTGGGTTGGAAGAATTAGAATTAATAAGGAGAACTTTTAACAATTTTTTAATCGATTTTGTGAATTCTTAAAAGAAAATGAGCGTTAAGGAGATAAGCAGGTAGAACATAGGTGAGCTTTTTTAGTTTAACTTATTGATACTTCAGGTATTTGATCTATCGATTTTGTATTTTAATAATTGATCAACCAAACTTTTAACCAGCATTTCCTTTGTTTCGATTACAGTCAGTTTTATTGGTTTGTATTTTTCTAATCATTGCGCATCAAATAGAAGCACAAAAGGTAGCCTTAGTATTAAGTGGTGGTGGCGCCAAAGGATTAGCTCACATAGGTGTAATCAAAGCTTTAGAAGAAAATAATATACCAATAGATTATGTGGTTGGCACCTCAATGGGAGCGATAATTGGTGCCTTTTATGCATCGGGATATTCCCCTGAAGAAATGGAGGAGTTGGCATTGTCAAAGGATTTTTACCACTGGGTAAATGGAAAACTAGAGGACGACTATAATTATTTCTTTCACAAAAAGGAAAATACTGCGTCCATATTTCAAGTGGGATTAGGAATAGATAGTACTTTTAGCACGAGTATCTCCACCAAAATAGCCAGCGATATTTCCTTAAACTTTGCGCTTTCTCAATTATTGTCACAAGCCTCTGAAGCGTCGCATTACAATTTTGATAGTTTGATGATCCCTTTACGGGCGATGGCCTCAGAAATATTCACTCAAAAAAGTCTTGTTCTCAAGCAAGGCCCATTAGAGGATGCGGTGAGGGCTTCTATGTCGGTTCCGCTCATTTATAAACCTATTAGAGTAGATGATCAGTACCTATTTGATGGTGGGATTTATAATAATTTCCCACTTGATATTGCAATGGGAGAGTTTGAACCTGATTATGTAATTGGCTCTAATGTATCCGAAAAGATATGGAAGGAATACCCAAAGGAAAAAGATACTGAATTAATCGAAAAATCATTGTTTTTATTACTGCTTGATAAGTCAAATCCGGAATTGATCAAGGAAGATGGCTTATACATAGAGCCTAATATTGAGCCATACAATGGGGTGGATTTCACCAGGGCAAAGGCTTTAATAGATAGTGGATATACCTCTACTTTAAAGATATTATCAGAAAATAATTCTTATGAACAGCTCCAAAAACGAACAAAAGAAGAAGTAGATAAAAAGCGTGAGGAATTTAAAGCCAGGCAAAAAGAATTAATTTTTAAAAAAGTGGAGTTTAATGGTTTTTCCTCTTCTCAAAAAAAATATCTCAATCAATTTTTTAAGTTGGATAAGAAAAGAAGTTTGACATTTGAAGACATTAAAAAGGCCTACTATCAAATTGTATCCGAAGAATTTTTTAGTGAAGTATACCCAAGGATCAGGTATGACGAAGAAACCCAGGGTTTTAGATTCACGCTCGAAGGGAAAAAGAACAAAAAATTAAATATTGATTTAGGTGGGAATATTTCTACCAGAAGTTTTAGTGAAATCTACCTGGGTCTTGATTATAAAACTTTTACCGGTCCATTAATGGAACATCAGCTTGATTTTTATTCAGGCAGGTTTTATCAGTCAATTGGTTATTCTACAAGAGGGTATTTTCCAGGCACCAATTTTATTTATCTTCAGCCTGAAATTATCCTCAATAAATGGGACTATATCAACAGTCAAGATTTGATTTTTAATGGAAGTCCATCCACCATTTTAAAACAGATAGATAGGAAGTACTCCTTAACAGCAGGATTTGCACTTGGGTTAAAATTCAGAGGAGAGATAGAAGGTGGATATGTCAGTAATAATTATACATATAGCAATAGTGATAACCTTAGCTTATATGATACATTAGATCAAACCTATTTAAAAGGATGGAAGTTTGGAATAAGAATTTCAGCCAATAATCTAAACCGCAAATTTTATCCGAGTGAAGGTAAACGTTTTTGTTTGAAGGGATATTATTTTAATGGTGAGGAAGAATATGAGCCAGGAAGCACCTCCATATTTGGAATGGAAAAAGCTGTTTATAATAGAAAATGGTTAATAGCCCAGCTGGAAATAGAGAAATATTTTAACATTTCTAAATCATATAGTTTTGGGTGGCGATTAAATGCAGCTATTTCCAATCAACCGTTTTTCTCTAATTATTACTCATCCATGATTGTGGCCCCGGCTTTTTATCCATTACCTGATAGTAAGACACTATTTTTGAAAAACTTCAGGGCTCATAATTTTGCTGGAGGAGGAATCATGAATGTCTTCAAAGTGAAGCGGAATTTTGATATTCGTTTGGAAGGTTATGCTTTTGCTCCTTATAAATCTATTATTAACAAAGATCAATTAGCAGAGTATTCAGAACCCTTTACGGATTTGAATTTTTCAGGTACAGCAGCATTGGTGTATCATAGTCCCGTTGGTCCTATCAGTACCAATCTGAATTACTATGACGACCCCAACCAAAACTGGATATTCTACTTTAGTTTTGGATATTTAATTTTCAACAAACAATCTTTTGACTAATTGGAAGAGGGTGAAGTTAGTTTTGCTGAGAAAAATACAATTCTAATTGCTTCAAATACCAGGATAATGGCGAGTATTAACAGGAACATGGCAATGATGCCAATAGCTGTAAAACCACTTTGGTAAATTAATTGAACCAATGCCCACAAAGTCATCACGAGCATAAATACCATTGGTATAGAAACAAAAATCGTTTTCTTGCCTAATTTCTTTAACCACACAAATACTACTAGAAGTGCCAGGCCAGCTAGTAATTGATTAGTAGCTCCAAACACCGGCCAAACGGCTTTCCAAGCAGGAACTGGATTTCCCATGGCATCATAAATTGGTACAAATGAGAATATCAGCGGCGCTAAAAGAGTAATTCCAGTGGAGAAGAACCGAACATTTTTACCTTTTAAATCAAAGAACTCTTCAAAAATATACCGACCCAGGCGGGTGCTTGTGTCCAATGTAGTAAGCAGAAATGTCGATACAGCTAATATTCCAAAAGATTTTCCGAGCTCCACAGGTAGGCCAACTGTACTGAGAAAAGACCCCATTCCTGCACCAAATATTGATAAAGGATCACTTTTGAATAATGGATTGTCTTTTGTCAGCATTACTACACCGAATAATGCGATCACCGCTACAAGTCCTTCAATGAGCATTGCCCCATAGCCAATTTTTCTCGCATCAGTTTCTCTGTTCAATTGTTTTGAAGTAGTACCACTAGCCACAATTGAATGGAATCCTGAGCAAGCTCCACAGGCAATGGTAATAAATAATATTGGGAAAAGTGTGCCTCTGTTAATGTCTTTCCAAACGGTAAATGCCGGATATTCTATGGTATTAGTTCCAAAGAGGATTCCAATAAATGCACCTCCTATACATGCGTACAAAAGAAAAGAGGATAAATAGTCTCGAGGTTGCAATAAAAACCAAACAGGCAATATGGCAGCAAAAAATGCATAAACTATTAAGATAACATTCCATGACATACCCGGGTTTTTCATGAAGAATGCAGGTAAAATATTGCCATCAAGCGGAAATAAATGACCGAAATAAATACCAAAAAACAATAATGGTACGAAGATCAATGATGTCCATAAGAGAGGCATTTTCATTCGATAACTTAACATGCCAAATATCAAGGCAAGAAAAATAAAAAGCGAAGATGAAGTGCCCACTTCCGGATTTGTGACCATGGTGGTAGAAGTTAGGTCAACAAAAACGATGAGGATGTATATCATCGTCAACCAGATAAAAGCCAGGAATAATTTGAAGGAAAGTGGTGTCATATATTCGTTGGCAATTTCGGCGATAGATTTAGCTTTATGACGAATAGAAGCTACCAGCGACGAATAATCATGCACACCTCCTACAAAGATTGAACCTATTACGATCCATAAAATAGCCGGAACCCAACCAAACGCTGCCCCTGCAATAATTGGCCCTACGATAGGGCCAGCCCCCGCTATGGAGGAAAAATGATGACCGAGCAGCACAGGCGTTTTTGTTGGCACTTTATCAATGCCATCGTAATCTGTATGACTAGGTGTTTCTCGATTATTATCAATTTCAAAGGTCTTGTCTAAAAACCTACCATAAAGTCGGTAGGCAATAAAAAAGATGATGATGACCGAAATAAAAATTATTGCAAGCATAGCTTCTCCCTTTAATCGGGAAATTTACATTTTTTTTGAAAAAATTGCCTGTAAAAAGGGTGACAAACTAAGGAGTCGTTGCCTGTTTTAGTGAGAGAGGAGGTGATCACTCCGGTTCTAAAATTAATTAGAACCGGAGTGAAAATGAGTTTATTTTATCATTAATTAAGTGAATACTAAAGACTGCTTACTTCAGCTTCACGATGGATTTTTTTAACCAATCCCTGTAACACTTTTCCCGGACCAGACTCAGTGAAACTAGTTGCCCCATCAGCTACCATTGCCTGAACAGATTGTGTCCATTTTACCGGTCCGGTTAATTGGGCAATTAAATTTGCCTTGATCACTTCAATTTCTGTAGAAGCCTTTGCAGTAACATTTTGATAGATAGGACATGAAGGATCAGAAAACTTGGTGTTTAATATTGCCTGTTCTAATTCTACTCTAGCTGGCTCCATTAGAGGCGAATGAAAAGCACCTCCCACAGGAAGAGGTAAAGCTCTTCTGGCTCCGGCTTCTTTCATTTTTTCACAAGCTATTTCTATTCCTTTGTTACTTCCGGAGATTACAAGCTGACCTGGGCAGTTGTAATTTGCAGGTACAACCACATCATCAATTTCAGTACATATTTTTTCTACTACCTCATCATCTAAACCAATGATAGCGGCCATGGTTGATGGGTTTTGTTCACATGCCTTTTGCATTCCCATAGCCCTGGCAAAAACTAATTTCACACCGTCTTCAAATGAAAGAGCGCCATTGGCTACTAATGCCGAAAATTCACCTAATGAATGACCTGCCACCATGTCTGGTTTAAAGTCGTCATGAATAATAGCATTAATTACAGAATGAAGGAAAATAGCAGGTTGAGTCACTTTTGTTTGTTTCAGTTCTTCATCAGACCCAGTAAACATGATATCAGTGATTTTATAACCTAATATGTCGTTGGCATTCTCAAATAGGTTTTTAGCTTTTTCAGAATTGTCATAAAGGTCTTTGCCCATTCCTGAAAATTGAGCCCCCTGACCTGGAAATACATATGCGTTCATAGTTTTTCAATTTCAATTTGGATGCAAAAATGTTGTTTTTTGATCAGCATAAAAAACAAATAAACAGGAATCAGGATAAGACATTTAAAAAGTTGATGCTAAAAATGATTTTTCTTAGGAAGTAAAGCCTAAACAAACCTGGAGTTTAATTCGGGAGTAGGGATCATACATTCTTCTTTTTGACCAAACCACTTATATCGCTTGTTTGCAATAATGTCGTAGAAGAAATCTCGAATAAATTTGGGAAGTATGATAAAGCCCCATAGTAATCTTGGCCAACCGTTCAATTTTCTTGCAATTCTAAGCGCAGCAGTACTCTTTGTGTAAACTTGATTGTTTTCGTATAGTACCACGCTTTTCATTCCTGAAGCATGTTTGTCTAGCAGTTTTTCTGCCAGAACTGATTGAAGTTGTGCAAATAGAAATATTTCTTTTTTATCGTGTTTTATGGTGAATTGCACAGAAGATTCGCACAAATTGCAAACTCCGTCAAAGAAAATTATGGGGTGATCATAATGGGGTTTAGTTTCCTCTTTCAATTTTGATCCAGCCTTTATATTCACCTACCTTCCTGTCTGGGTCCAGCATGTCAAAGGTTACATAAGCAATATAATAATACACTCCGGAAGCTACTGGTTTGCCATTAGAACCCACTCCATCCCACTCAATAAAAATTGAATTCTCACCACCGGAATCGAAATCATAAACCAATTGTCCCCATCGATTGTATACTTCAAACTTTACTGATTCTACAAACCTCGGGCAATATTGGTAAGGATTTTCCTGGTCAGATGGATAATCATCAAATGCCTGGAATACGTCGTTGAAGCTGTCATCATTTGGAGTGAAAACATTTGGCAGATAATAGTTTGGACAATTATCATTGCACATAATTTCTGTCGGCTCACTTTCATTTCCTGACCTGTCAACTGCTGTGATACGGTAGCAGCCTTTATAGGAAGGAATATCTGTATGAACAAAAAACGTATCCCTTACATGAGCTAATTCAACAAAATCCTTTTCTAACCCTGATTCTGAAAAATATACTTTAAACCCACGTACATCCAAGCCGCATTCATCTTGCAGATCATAGCTCCAGGAAAGTACATTTTCAAAATTGTCAAAGTCACATAGTTCCTGTTTGATATTTTCGCAGTTACCATTTAATTCAGAATTGACGATCAAAAATTCCTGGGGAGCGCAAGGAGGAATCGAATCATTTGGTTGAGCACAAATAACCTGTGAATTGTTTTCAAAAGGTTCTGTTATTTTGTCGTTACCATAGGCCCCACGTGTAGTTATATAATAACAATATTCAATTTTATCATCCAGAATACTTTCTCCTGTAGCAGAGCCATCATCAATATAAAACAGCCCATCTACAAAAACATTCGTGCTATCAATTAACACTAGTTCATTTGGATCACTCGACACATGGTCACGGTAAATGAGATGCATAGGATAACTCTGGGCAAAATTTGTCCATGGTGTATTTGCTTCCCAGTTCAACTCAATTGCCCCTTTTAATGCATTTGGCTCCAGTCGAACAGAGGACGCCACAGCGGAAGTATCAATGGCTTCGAAGTTGGCATCATAGGTCACCACATGATAATTATAAATCTGATCTTCCGTATTTAACCCTGTATCCACAAATGTGGTATCTGTTATTCGTCCATTTGTAACTAGCGTAATTCCAGGAGTATCAAAACCTTCTCCCCTATAAAGCTCATAATAAAATGGCTCCGGATTAATAGCAGTATCTACCCCAAATGGAGATGTCCAACGAATGAAGATCTCTCCATTTGCCGGATCAGTGTTTGTAATTGACACATTTGTCATCAATGCGTCAATCTCCTCAACTAGTAAGACGCATGACTCATCAGAAACCACACTTTCCATGTATTCTGGCGCATTAAATGTAGCCACTAACCGATAGCAATAATTCACGCCATACAGCAAATCATCAATATCAAGATAAGATGTTCTTGAGGCAGGAATTTCTGCGATTAATTCATATCCCGAATTTTCAGGAATACCTAATTCACAGTTGCCAGGCATGTAATCATAATTATCGACCTTTCGATAAATTTTAATCGTTTCCGCATTGCTACACTCATACTGATCCCAGGTCAATCGTACTGTATTCTCTGTCCCCTGTTCCGTTGTTAACCCTTGCGGAGGAGGTCCTACTACATTAATTAGCCAGGTGTCATAAGTTGCCAATTGAACACCATTTAAAGTATCAATGGCCTTGAAATAAACAAAATAGGGCGAGCTATTAATTCTTTCACATGTGGTTTGCCAGGAAAAATTGGCGATTGCAGGGCTTGGCTGATAAATGGGAGGATTCGGAGTTAATTCCGCTGGGAACTTAGAGAACTCATAGACTAATCCGAAACTGCTGATTTTTACATCATTAGTATCCGGGTCTATTGCCATTATTTCAGCTTCCAGCAAACTTCCTGCTACTACACATGTATCTGGAGGAAGAATTAGTTCAGGGCGTTTATTATCACATTCTGAAACAATCACCTGCATATCCCTAACTACATACCCTATTTGTTGGTATTTTCCATTTAATTTCTTCCACTCAATCACTTTAAAAGCAAAGTTATATTCGCCTTGTCCACCAGGAGCATCCCATTTGATATTTCCGGTTACGGGATCAATGGTAAAGATAGCAGGCCCGGTTAATTGTTCGTTTTGAGTGCCATATACTTCAATATCGTATTTGTCAGGAAAGGTGTAATTGTCAACTGTATTGTTTTTGTCTTTTTTAGGAATAGTGAACTCATAAGATAGGCTATCACCATCAAGATCTACAGCACCGGGATTATGAAAATAAGCAACACCTGTACAAGCTTTATCAACTGGAGGGTTTAAAAGTATTGGGCTATTGTCACATCCTATAATTGGATCGATAAAAATAACCGTTTCCACATAAAAGGCGGTATTGACAGAATTATCCATGTTGACAATCCCCTGGTTTCTGTTTTCCTCACGAAAAGAAATTTTATATTGACCTGGGCCCGGAAAAGTGTGGTCTCTTATATAAATGACTTTTTCGATATTATCTCCTAATAATTCCCGGTAATCAGGATTGGAACTACGAAGATCCAAATCCTCAAATGTGCCATCACCAAAATCTATCCTTCCTAAACCAGGCTCTACCCCTTCTGTATCTACATACATTACTACGGTAATATTGTACCGGTTTGATTGGCACGATGTCTTTTCAGCCAACACTTCTCCTGCCCGAACATGGGTAGCGAATAGTTTGATGGGAACTAAAAAGGGTAAAAAAAGTAAGATGGGTAGTATAAACCGCTTCATTTTGACCACACGTTGACTCAATATTAAAATTAATTTTTTAATTAATTATTATATAATCATACACAAAAAAAGAACAAGTTGTTGTCACAGAGACTTAAAATGACAACCGTCAACTTATTCAATTTAGAATGTATTAAAATTAAGACACATAATAAACTAATTTTGTTTGGTAACAATTCCGAAATTAAATTTGAAAGCCAATTAATAAATCACAAGTAAACAAAATTAAAATGAGTCAGGTAAAAAAAGTGTTTACCGGTCCCTTGGGAAAAAAGTTCCTAATGGCTCTGACCGGACTGTTTCTCATCACCTTTCTGGTGGTACACCTTATCGGTAATTTGCAATTGCTTAAGGATGACGGGGGATACGCTTTTAATCAATACTCGGTTTTTATGACAACCAACCCATTGATTAAAACGGTTTCTTACGTTCTTTACACTAGTATTTTATTGCATGTAATTGTATCGTTAATTCTTACGGTTAAAAACCAGAAAGCACGACCTGAAAAGTACAAATCAGGAAGTAATCAATCTACCAGTGTATGGCAATCCCGAAATATGGGAATTTTGGGAACCATCATCCTTATTTTTCTAGTGGTTCATTTACGAGGTTTTTGGGCAACGTATCATTGGGGAGCAATGCCATTTGCCAAATACGAAGTAAGCGCAGTGGGTGAAGTAGAAAAATCAAGCTTGATTGATGTAGAAATTACCGAAGAATTGAAACATGAAGAAGGAGTATATAAAGACCTCTACCTTGTGGTATCGGAGTCTTTTAAAGTATGGTGGATTGTAGCTATTTATATTTTATCCATGATAGGCATGGCCTTCCACTTGTCACATGGTTTTCAGTCAGCATTTCAGACACTGGGGATTAACCATAAATCCTATACCCCGGCCATAAAATTTGTCGGAACAGCGTTTTCGATTATCATTTCAGCGCTGTTTGCATGGCTACCTATTTATTTCTTTTTCATTCATTAATAATTTTGAGTTGATATGAAGTTAGATTCAAAAATTCCAGAAGGCCCATTAGCCGAGAAATGGACAAAACATAAATTTAATGTGAAGCTGGTTAACCCGGCCAACAAAAGAAAATATGACATTATAGTGGTAGGTACCGGTCTGGCCGGAGCATCAGCTGCAGCCTCATTTGCAGAAATGGGTTATAATGTAAAATCTTTTTGCTATCAGGATAGTCCCCGAAGGGCGCATAGTATTGCGGCTCAGGGAGGTATAAACGCGGCTAAAAACTATCAAAATGATGGTGATAGCGTTTATAGACTATTTTATGATACGATCAAAGGTGGTGACTACCGTGCCCGAGAGGCAAATGTTTACCGCCTGGCTGAAGTAAGCTCTAATATCATTGACCAATGCGTAGCTCAGGGAGTTCCTTTTGCACGTGAGTATGGTGGATTACTAGACAACCGTTCATTTGGTGGTGCACAGGTATCAAGAACATTTTATGCCAGAGGCCAAACTGGGCAGCAGCTTTTATTAGGTGCGTACTCTGCGTTAAGCAGACAAGTAGCCGCTGGTAAAGTTACCATGCATCCAAGAACAGAAATGTTGGACGTGGTGCTTATTGATGGCGAAGCAAAAGGGATCATTACCCGTAATATGGTAACTGGTAAAATAGAATCTCATGCGGGTCATGCAGTAGTTTTAGCTACAGGAGGATACGGTAACGTATTTTTCCTTTCTACCAATGCAATGGGCTGTAATGCTACCGCTGCTTGGAGAGCATATAAAAAAGGAGCATTTTTTGCCAACCCTTGCTATACCCAAATTCACCCTACATGTATTCCTGTTCATGGTGATCAGCAGTCGAAATTGACACTAATGTCAGAATCGCTGAGAAATGACGGAAGGGTATGGGTGCCAAAAGAAAAAGCTGTATCTGATAAACTTCGAAAAGGAGAAATCAGACCAAGAGACGTAGCTGAAGAAGATCGGGATTATTATTTGGAAAGAATATATCCATCGTTTGGTAACTTGGTTCCAAGGGATGTGGCTTCAAGAAATGCAAAGAACGTTTGTGACGAAGGAAGAGGAGTAGGAGAAACAGGATTAGCTGTATTTCTGGATTTCAGGGACGCTATTGAAAGAGATGGGCGCGATGTAATCGAGGCGAAATATGGCAACCTTTTCCAAATGTATGAAAAGATTACTGCTGACGATCCTTATCAAACTCCGATGATGATTTATCCTGCTGTTCACTATACTATGGGCGGTATTTGGGTTGATTACAATCTTCAAACTACCGTTCCCGGATTGTTTGCTGCTGGTGAGTGTAACTTCTCAGATCACGGTGCAAACCGACTTGGAGCAAGTGCTTTGATGCAAGGTTTAGCAGATGGTTATTTCGTATTGCCTTATACCATTGGTAACTACCTAGCAAATGTTCCATCTACAAAACTGACAACTGATCATGAAGCCTTTGCGGAAGCTGAAAAATCAGTAAAAGAGAGAATAGATAAGCTCTTGAGCGTGAATGGTTCGAAGACTGTGGATCAATTCCATAAAGAATTAGGGAAGATCATGTGGGATAAGTGCGGAATGGCCAGGAACGAAAAAGGACTCAAGGAAGCAAAGGAAGAAATCAAAAAACTTCGCGAGGAGTACTGGAAGGATGTTAAGTTGATAGGATCCAATGAAGAATTGAATATGACCCTGGAGAAAGCGCTGAGAGTAGCTGACTTTATGGAACTTGGAGAGTTGATGGTAGATGATGCGCTCAATCGCAATGAATCATGTGGTGGCCACTTCAGGGAATAATCCCAAACGGAAGAAGGTGAGGCTAAGCGTGACGATGATAAATTCACTTATGTATCAGCATGGGAATATAAAGGCGACAATACGCAAGCCGAACTACACAAGGAGATCCTTGAATTTGAAAATGTTAAACTGACTCAAAGAAGCTATAAATAATGGAAAAAGGTCATTCACATACACTTAAAGTTTGGCGACAAAAGGACGCCAATAGTAAAGGAGAGCTAAAAACATATAAAATAGATAATGTATCGCCGGGAAGTTCCTTCCTGGAGATGTTAGATATCCTTAATGAAGATTTATTAGCTAAAGGGGAAGACCCTGTTCACTTCGATCATGACTGCCGTGAAGGTATCTGTGGAATGTGTAGCTTATATATCAATGGTAGACCTCATGGTCCGGATAGCTTAATTACTGCCTGTCAGCTTCATATGAGGAGCTTTAAAGATGGTGATACCATTGTCATTGAACCTTGGAGAGCAAAATCATTTCCTGTGATCAAGGATTTGGTGGTTGACAGAAGTTCATTTGACCGTATCATGCAGGCAGGTGGGTATGTTTCTGTAAGAACAGGATCAGTACAAGATGCTAATAATATTCCTATTCCTAAGCCCGATGCTGACAAAGCAATGGATGCAGCAGCATGTATTGGGTGTGGAGCTTGTGTGGCAGCTTGTAAGAATGCTTCAGCAATGCTATTTGTTGCTGCTAAAGTTTCTCAATTGGCATTGTTACCACAAGGTCAGGTGGAAAGAAAACAAAGGGCACTGAACATGGTACAGCAAATGGAAGACGAAGGTTTTGGATCGTGTACCAATACCGGAGCATGTTCTTCTGAATGCCCAAAAGGTATTGATTTAAGCCATATTGCAAGGCTAAATAGAGAATACCTTTCTGCCTCTTTAACTGACGAAAAGTAGAATTAACAGGACTAAGTATTTTAGTCCAAAAAGAAATAGTAAATTCAACGGCTGTCCTCAAGTAGGGCAGCCATTTTTTATTATGAATCAAGTAGAAAAAATACTCGTAACCTGTGGTCCGGGATTGTCCAGTCAACTAAGTGATGAGCTATCATCCCATGGATTTGAAATCATTGAAAAAAAGGATAAATCTGTAGAAACAAAGGGAACTATTGTTGATTGTTATAAGCTTAATTTTGTGCTTCGAACGGCGAATAGAGTTCTTTTTAAATTGTTTCAAACCGGGGCTACCCATCCTGATCATTTATATAAAAAAGCCAAATTATATCCTTGGGAAAATTTTATATATAAAGGATCATATATTAGCATTGATTCATTTGTCAGGAATAAATTTATCAAAGATACCCGATTCGCTAACCTTCGTTTAAAAGATGCTATTACAGATCGGTTTATGGATTTGTATAGACAGCGTCCCGATAGTGGTCCTAGAAAAGATGATATCGTCTTATTTTTGTACTGGTTTGAGAAGGAAGCTGAAATCTACTTGGATACTTCCGGCGAAACTATTGCCAAGCACGGTTATCGAAAAACGACAACAGGCGCACCCATGCAGGAGAACCTTGCAGCAGGGATCATTAATTCAACGAATTGGGATAGGAAGTCCCATTTTATCAATCCAATGTGTGGAAGCGGTACACTTGCCATTGAAGCAGCCATGATGGCCATCAATAAATTTCCGGGAGAGATCCACCGGAGCTATTGTTTTCAAAAGACAAGCTCCTATAATCGGAATGATTTTGAAACCATAAAATCCACACACCGATCAAGTTCAATAGATCGATTACCTTTTAAAATTATTGCCACAGATATAAATCGCAGGGCTGTAGAAGCAGCAAAAGAAAATGCCAAAAAGGCTAAAGTTGATCGCCTGATAGATTTTAGGGTAGGTGATTTTCGGCAAACTTTCATTCCTGATGGAAAAGGAATCATCATTGTCAATCCTGAATACGGTGAGCGATTAGGATCTGAAAAAGACCTGGAGCAACATTACACGGAAATAGGTGATTTTTTTAAGCAAAAGGGTACAGGAAAAACCGGTTATATTTTCACAGGTAATTTTGATGCGGCTAAAAAAGTGGGATTGCGAACTTCGAGTAAAAAGATTTTTTTCAATGGTAAAATTGAGTGCCGTCTATTAGAATACGATTTGTTCTAAAATACATCAGAATATTGTCTCTATCTTTTCAAATCAGTAAATTCATTTAGTTTACCTGATTTGACTATGCCGAGCGTTAGCTTCACTCAAAACTTAAAACGGTTTTTTCCGGGACTTACCACGGGAAACTTCAAGTCTTCTTCAGTCAATGAATTGTTGATCGAATTGGATCAATCATATCCAGGCATAAAAGATTACATCATCAATGAAGATGGGAGTTTAAGAAAGCATGTAAATATCTTTATTGGCAATGAGTTGATCCACGACCGCACGTCACTTTCCGATCAATTGACTGAAAAGGATCAGGTTTACATTATGCAAGCTTTATCTGGAGGCTAAATATATTCAACTATGGAAAGAATGCTCATTGCCACACGAAAGGGTCTGGTGATTTTCAAAAATCAATCCCATGAATGGAAATATAGCGAAGTACATTTTAAAGGGATTCCTGTTTCATACATTTATTCAGATCAATATACCGGTCGCTGGTGGGCATGCCTCGACCATGGGCATTGGGGATGTAAGTTGCACTATTCAGATGATTTTGGAAAGAGATGGATAGAGGTAGAGGCTCCGAAATATCCTGAAGGTACTATTTTAAAGGAGGATAAATTAGCCACCACAAAATACCTGTGGTCTATGAATTCCTCTCAAAATAATGGTGTAAATAAACTATATATTGGCACAGAACCGGGAGGATTATTTGTAAGTGAAGATCAAGGTAAAAATTTTGAATTGGTTAAATCACTTTGGAATCACCCCTCGCGAAAAGATCAGTGGTTTGGCGGCGGAAGAGACCAAGCAGGAATTCACTCTATTCTCATTGATCCAAAGGATGACCAACACTTATTTGTCGGGATAAGCGTAGCAGGAGTTTTTGAGACAATGGATGGAGGGCAATCCTGGCAGCCAAGAAATAAGGGATTAAAAGCAGATTTTCTTCCAGATCAAAATGCAGAAGTTGGCCAGGATCCTCATTTGTTAGATTTTTGCCTGAAGTGGCCTGAAGTGATGTGGCAACAAAATCACTGTGGTGTTTTCCGCACTGATAATGGTGGAGAAAAATGGGAAGATATTTCTGAAGATAAAGGCCCTGCAAATTTTGGTTTTGCTATTCAGGCTGATGAAGATGATCCGAATGTGGCCTGGGTTGTTCCAGGCATTAGCGATGAAATAAGAGTCGCGGTTGATGGAGCATTATGTGTTTGCCGAACAGATGACGGAGGGAAGTCTTGGAAAGCGTTTAGAGAAGGTTTGCCACAAGAAGGAGTTTTTGACATTACCTATCGACATGCATTAGCAAAAAACAAAGATCAGCTTGTTTTTGGAACAACTACCGGAAATTTATACCTGTCAAATGACCGGGGTGAATCATGGAAGTGTTTGCACAATAACCTTCCGATGGTTTATGCTATTATTTTTGGATAATAAGCCTATAATAAAAACAATTGAATAGTTTTAAATTCAACTTATATTTCTCATATTCAGCGATATTTAATCATTAATCAATCAACCAATTAAACCCGTAAACATGAAAAAATTACTATTCTTTGTGTTGATCTCTTCATTTGCACTGATGTATTCTTGCAAAAAAGATGAGAAAGTATGTCTCAGATGCGTAGGAGAAACTACCGTATGTGAAGGTGAAAAAGATGATGAAGGAAATACGATAACAAAAGAAGACTTACAATTAGCTAAAGCGTTTTTAGAAGCATTTGATGCTGAATGCACACTTGACTAAAATAAGGGGGAAAGAATTCCCCCAACTTTACATTTCCTTTATTCCATTACTTCCTGTCAGTCCATTTGATTTTAGATCTTCAATACCCGTCTTTAAAATAGATGTTTCCCCCAATTCTTTTTTTCTTAATGAATACACTGATTTATACTTCAATGGATCATTTCGATAATCATGAAGCTCTTTCTGGGTATATTGATCTACAAAACTTAATAACGGCTGATCTACGAAATAAAATTTTTCAAGGGATGATTTAATCTTTTCATCCCAAATGGGATAAAATAAATCAAAATCTTCTGGTCTTACTTCCTTTCGACAATTACCTTCCTTACAAATCAGAGGTATGGGGTTTTCCAGGTTGAATATCCCATATTCATCCGTAATTTGCTCATTTGGGAAAATATCCCTTATCGCCATTTCAAAGCCATACCCTGTTGAAATTGTATTACAATTACAACAATGGTTTACATACTTTGCAAAATCCCAACTGATGATTCTATATCCGCGCTCATCGATGTAGGAATATTTTTCTATTTGATCCTGCATTTCTTGAGAGTGGTTGTTAAAATCTTCCGGGGAAACTTCAATTTCAAGACTGTCTTTTACATAGACAATGGTGCCTTCAGGTATGAAAGCAGTGGCAAACACTCCGTAACCCACCTGTGGATTGATAAACCGGAGTTCAGTGTTCGGATGTATCATTTTAAGCCTTCAAAAAACATCTATATAGTAAGATGATTAACGAAGCAATATAACTCATTATCACTGAATTATGTTGTATAAAAATGATGATTTAATTTTTGGAATTTTGGTAGTCATTAAGAATTCCAATTGCTATCCAATTGGCAAGCGCTTGTCTGTTTTCAGGAAGTATAAATCGCTTTTGATCTTTGGGATTTTTGATGTTGCCAAGTTCGATATAGACCATTGGTGGCAAGGTGTTTTTTACAACATATAAATTACTTCTGGAGCTTACAGTGCCATTATATGCACGTCTTGGTTGATGAATTGCATATTTTTTCTTGATGGTCTGGTGAATTTCATTGGCCAGTTTTTTTCCACTCTTGCTTCGGTGATGATGATAAAAGAAAACATCAATATTTTCCCCTTCACTTCTGCTGTCAATATGTGTAACGATGAGTCGCTGATATTTAGAAAGGTTTTTATGATAAAGCTTATTGATACTTTCAGTTCTTTGTTTAAGTCTGGCACGCTGGTTAAGGGGCATTTTTAAACCAGGGTATGTAGTTTCAGACTTATCTAAATCCAATATATATTCATCCCGAATGCCATCATCATTATCATTCACAATCATATAGACTTCCGCACCGTGTTCCATTAAATTTTTAGCCAGGCGAATGATCACATCATATGAATATTCATCTTCGCTCACTTGGTGTTTTTTATAGGTGCCCAGGGCTCCCGGATCTGGCCCGCCATGCCCTGAAACCAGATAATAAACAGCACCACCAAGTAAAGAGTCTTTTAAAGTAGGGTATTGGTTTTCTCCAAAGTAAATATTAGAAGGGTTTAGGATTGGAGATGGAGCAGTGGGTGGGGTTATAAATTCTTCAACCTCTATTTCAGGCAAGATATAAATGTTTCCGGCAAGTAGGCTACTGTCTTTTTTAATGTTTTTACGATTGATTTCTATGAAAGAATTAAGGTATTTGGAGGGTTCCATTTCATTTCTCTCCAAAATGCTGAAAATACCCTCGCCATATTGTGCAACAACAATCCGGTCATCGGTTATCTGGCCAAGAGTGATAGCATATTGAAAAATGGAAATAGTAATGATGAGAATTGATCTAATGCCAGACTTCATGTCTAATGTTTATTACTAGAGTAAACCATCATTGTGGTAAAAAATTATGAACAATGTGTGATATAATTATTCTACAAATTAACAGGTCTGAATTTTTTTTACAAAAGTATCATTCAAACAGCAATTCAATATCTTCCTTTGACAAGTCTTTTACAAAGCTATCTTCGGTTACAATAAGATCAGTGGCCAATTGTCTTTTGTGTTGTTGCAATGCCAAAATCTTTTCTTCCACGCTGTTTTTAGTAATAAACTTGTAGGTAAAGACCGTATTTTTCTGACCAATTCTATGTGCCCTGTCAACTGCCTGTGCTTCTATGGCAGGATTCCACCAGGGATCCAAGAGGAATACATACTCGGCCTTTGTTAAGTTGAGGCCTAACCCACCAGCTTTCAAAGAAATGAGGAACAATTTGATATTGTCATCATTCTGGAATTTCTCTACCTGCCCCATACGATCTTTCGTAGAACCGTCCAGGTAAGCAAAGTCAATCTTATGTGATTTCAAATAATCAGAAAAAATCTGCAGATGTTTTACGAATTGACTGAAAATCAAAATTTTATGGTCTTCACTCAAAGCGCTTTGTATCATATAGGTGACGTCTTCCATTTTTCCTGAATCTCCACCATATTCAGGGTCAATCATTTTAGGATGATTGGCTATTTGACGAAGTTTTGTAAGACCTTGCAAGAGCATCATTTGAGATTTACCCATTCCATGTTGCTCTATTTGTTCCAGGATTACATTACGATACTGCGATTTTACTTCCTCATAATACTCTTCCTGCATGGTAGTCATAGAGCAGTATTTTACATTTTCCACTTTTTCTGGAAGTTCCGTTGCCACCTGTGATTTATGTCTTCTCAGAATAAAGGGCTTAATGATATTATGAAGCTTTTGCGTTTTTTTGGTGTCTTTTTTCTTTTCAATTGGCAATAAAAATTCATTTCTGAAAAACGTACTCCCACCCAATAACCCGGGGTTGATAAATGATATTTGTGCCCATAAATCCATGGTACTGTTTTCCAAAGGAGTACCAGTAAGGATGAGTTTATGTTTAGAATTCAATTCTCTCACCGATTTACTGATTATAGAATTTGGGTTCTTAATCGCCTGGCTTTCATCAAGAATTACATAGTTGAAATAAAATTCTTTGAGAATGTCGATGTCTAGCCGGGTAATCCCATAGCTGGTTAGAATTAAATCTTTGCCCACAAAACTTTTTACATCTTTAATACGGTTGGTTCCCGTGTAGCAATAGATTTTTAGATTAGGCGTGAATTTTTTTGCTTCCATTTCCCAGTTATAAATAAGGGAAGTAGGCATGATCAAAAGGGATGGTACAGTTTCTCCAGATTCTTTTAATGATTGCATTAGCGCAAGAGTTTGCACTGTTTTACCTAGTCCCATATCATCGGCAAGACAACCACCAAACCGATATTGATTGAGGAATTTCAGCCAATTGTAGCCTGCCTTTTGGTAAGGACGAAGGTCTCCATTAAACTGGTCAGGTGATGGAGCATCTTCTATTTCCTGGAAGTTGCGGAGTTTTTGTAGCTTTCTATCTATGGTGACTTTCGCCAGATTACCACTTTCCAGTTCCTGAACTAATGCCAGGTGATGTTTTTTAAGGGTTATTGCCTGTTCATTTTCATTGTTATCGCCACTAAAGGCAAAAAGCTCTGAATATTCTTTGATCCAGCTTTCAGGAATGACACCGATTTCACCATTAGGTAATACAAACTCATTTTTCTTTTTAAGAATGAGCTTTCTTAACTCCACGAAGGGGATTTCAAATTCACCGAACTTAATGACAGCGAAAATATCAAACCAGTCAATATTTTCTTTCACTTCAATGGAGATAGAACTAGTTCCTAAAAAGTATTTTTTATTAGAAGTGTTTTTCTGCAAAATCTTAAACCCTGCCTGTTCCAGTGTTTCTTTGTGATTGGCCATCCATTCAAAAGCACGCATTTTTTTTACGGTACATTTTGAATTCTTAATTTCCAATCCCAACTCATGAAGCAAGGAAATAATATTTTCTTCTTCTCTTAGATTTCTTTTTACCCGATTAAATATGTACTGACCATCCACCTTATCCATTGTCACTGTTACACCATTGGAGTGACCAGGAGAGAAATTATACTTCCCATAATCAAAGGAGAGTTCGAACAATATTTTTGAATCGTTTTCAAGAATATCATTTTGCCCATTGCCATTACCATTTTGGTTAAATAGGGTAAGGGTGGTGTTTTCTGCTAATTCGGAAAAACTTAATTGCGGGCAAGGAGGAAATTTTTCAGTTTTTATTTCAAATCCCTTGGCATATACATCAAATGCGGCAATTAAAGGAGCAACAAATTTTTTATAATACGTTTCTTCTACATTCTTGGGAATGACGATGAACTTTTTCTTGATAAATGGAACCAGCTTATTGCCATCCACATCTTTTTCAAAGTGATAGATACGTCCATCTACAACTAACCAAGCTGGTGATTTACAAATGATATAGGAGCCATTGCCATTAAATTCCACCTTTTGATCGCCGTATTTAATAGTAGGGAAATAATGGGTGTTATCTTCGTTTTTCCTGAAATGAAATAGAACCGTTGCTTTATCTTTTAGTACTTCCAATTCTTTCCAGGTAGGCTCACCATCTCTACCCATTTCAAAAACTAATTTGCCAATTAATAGAGGTAATATCTTCGATCTTCTTCTTTCCAGGTATTTATGGATTTCAGCGATAAGAAGATCATCTTTTTTTTCTGCGTTAAACACCTTATCAAAAAAGATTCGAGGTTTAATGCGTTGTTTGTTAAAGTGTTTAATAACGGTCTCTTGCTGCATAGAGTCCATCAATTCAATTAACTGGTAATCATTTTCATCCAGTCCTTTGGCAAATTCCCGGGCATTTTGCGATGAAATATTTTGATGCTGAAGCGTGAGCTTAAGGTTGTCATCTAATTTTACCACAAAAGATTCGAACAAATACCCCAGGTATTCATGCTGAAAAAGTGAGTAAACTATCTGAAACGGTTTGGATGCCGATACTTTCATTTTTTGTGCAAATCAACCCGTAAATTATATAAATCATTGAAATATTTAGTGGATAATCTTAAAAAAGTGATGAATAATGTGAGGTTGATCATGAAAAATGCACTTGTGTTCGGTTTTGATCAGTCAATATGAAATAAATGAACATCTTATAATTCCAAAGTGCATTTAAACCGAAGAAACTGGCAATAAATCCAAAGGGCATGCTTATTGTTAAATAGCGAATATGAATATTTGGTTTAAGAGTAATATTCGATTTTTCAGAGCCTATTTACCTCTGACAATTGCCAAGACAGTCTCAAACATTATTGGGATCTCATTTTTCATGTATTTCTGGTTTTTTAAAAACACTTTCAGTATTCAAATACTTGAAAATGAATACAGACTTATCGCACCTGTCTCTATTCTATTAGTTACTTGCTTAAGTTATAACTTCATACAGCGTCAAACTATTCATCTGAGACTAAAAGAAATTTTTGTTTGGAAGTGGTTTGGTGTAAAAAGAAGAAAGCTATTGTGGCTCTTTTTTATGGAACATGTATTGATTATTCTCATTTCAGGTATTATTTCTATCGTAATATTTGATACGCATTATCAATTTTCTACCAGTTATCACCAGGAATACACCTTATTAAATATTTTACCCCCTCTCTCTGTATTTGTTGCTATATTGACTCTATGTGGGTTTTGGCAAATATTTGTTTTTCTTAAAATGAATAAAAAAGAGGTTTTTAATAAATTATCCTCCTAAATACCATAAAATTTATATTTTACATTTCGATCACCAATTGCACTTAAAAGTGAAGGAAACTTTGTTCAAGGGACTATTTGTATTGGCATGTTCATGTCTCTTCCTCACAAATGTTTGTGCACAAAAAATTGGTTTTAATATCAATGATGGCTCACGACGAAGGGTAATACCGTTTGAAACGTATAATAATCTAATTCTAATACCTGTAATTCTCAATGATCACCTCCCTTTAAAATTTATCCTTGATACAGGGGTGAGCTCTTCCATTCTCTTTGAGAAAGAAATAACTGATTTGTTAGGTGTAGGTTATCTAAGAAAGATATCAATTCTAGGAGTAGGTGAAAAGACGGCTGTTGCAGCATATGTTACAAAAGGAGTTGAAATTAAACTTCCTGGAATTACAGGATATCAACAATCCATTTTAGCATTAGAAGAAGATTATTTACACCTCAAAAATCAGCTTGGTCATCAGGTACATGGAATACTGGGATATGAAATTTTTAGCCGGTTTATTGTAGAAATAAATTACCATGAAAAAAGGTTGGTACTGTATGATCCTGCTCGCTTTAAGCCAAAGAGAAGGTGGGAAGTGTTAGATATGGATTTAGTAGTAACAAAACCCTATGTGAATATTGAATTTAGTATAGATAGTGGAAAAGTTTATAAAGGCAACTTTTTAATAGATACAGGTGCCAGTCATTCCATTGTTATCCACCCTGAATCAGAAGATCATGTCCGGATTCCTGATAAAAACATTCGATCGGTTTTAGGTAGAGGTTTGACGGGTGAAGTCCGTGGTCATTTGGCCAGGATTCAACATGTGAAAATGGGAAAATACACATTTGAGGAAGTGATAGCTTCATTTCCTGATAAAGATGAGTATCCGGATTCCATAAGTCAATTCAATAAAAATGGTACTATTGGAGGTGAAATTTTAAGCCGTTTTAGAGTGGTGTTGGATTATGTAAATGAAAAAATATATTTGAAAAAGGCAGGGTTGGTCGATGATAATTTCGAGTATAACATGAGTGGAATTGAGCTGGAAGCGATCGGAAATGATTTAGAAAGTTTGCGTGTTACCAGTATCCGAAAAAATTCTCCTGCAGAACAGGCTGGCATTAAAAAAAATGATATTGTGCTTTCTATTAATAATGTGATGGGCGAAAACCTGACTTTAACTACCGCATACAAGTTTTTTAATTCAAAAGATGGAAAACGGTTGAGGTTAGAAATATCCAGAGATGGTGATAAGCTTATAAAACGTTTTCAACTTAAGCGGGTGATTTAATAATAATTACCCTGATCAACCTTTAAAAATTTTCCTTTTTACTACCTTTGCGTTTCTTTATAAATAAGCATGGAAAACATTCGTAATTTTTGCATCATCGCGCATATAGATCATGGTAAAAGCACCCTGGCTGACAGGCTGCTGGAAACTACCCAAACTGTTACAGGAAGGGAAATGCAAAATCAATTGCTAGATGATATGGATCTGGAAAGAGAGAGGGGCATTACTATAAAGAGCCACGCTATTCAGATGAACTATCAATACGAGGGGGAGGATTATATTCTTAACCTCATTGATACTCCAGGACACGTGGATTTTTCATATGAAGTTTCCCGATCGATTGCTGCCTGTGAAGGAGCACTACTTATAGTAGACGCTTCCCAGGGAATTGAAGCGCAGACGATTTCTAATCTTTATCTGGCGCTTGAACACGATTTAAAGATAATTCCTGTACTTAATAAAATTGATCTTCCGGGAGCAGAACCTGAAGTGGTTAAAGACCAGGTAATGGATCTCATCGGATGTGAGGAAGATGAAGTGATTTATGCAAGTGGAAAAGAAGGAATAGGTATAGAAGATATTCTGAAAGCAATTGTAGAGAGAGTTGATCCACCTTCAGGTGAGCCAGAAGGTGAGCTTCAGGCGATGATCTTTGACTCCGAGTTCAATTCTTATCGGGGAGTAGAAGTTATCTTTAGAATCTTCAATGGGACATTAAAAAAAGGCGACAAAGTTAAATTTGTCAATACCGGTAAAACCTACAACGCTGATGAAATAGGTGTGATGAAGTTACAAAACACACCAAAAGATTCGCTTTCCTCAGGAAACGTAGGATATTTGATTTCAGGAATAAAGGTAGCAAGTGAAGTAAAAGTTGGGGACACCATTACCCATGTGGAGAGACCCTGCCAAAAAGCTATCAAAGGGTTTGAAGATGTCAAGCCAATGGTGTTTGCAGGAATTTATCCTGTTGAAACGAGTGAATTTGAAGAACTTCGAGCTTCAATGGAAAAGCTGCAATTAAACGATGCATCTTTAGTATGGGAGCCAGAAACCTCGGCCGCATTAGGTTTTGGTTTCAGGTGTGGCTTTCTGGGTATGCTCCATATGGAAATCGTTCAGGAGCGTCTTGAAAGAGAATTTGATATGACGGTCATTACCACTGTACCATCTGTTGAGTTTAGAGCAGTCAAAACGGACGGAACATTTCAAGCAGTAAACGCACCATCCGAAATGCCGGAACCCAATACCATTTCACATATCGAAGAGCCATTTATCAAAGCTCAAATAATTACTAAAAGTGATTTTATCGGGCCGGTTATTGCCCTTTGTATGGATAAGAGGGGAGTCATTATCAATCAAACTTACCTTACAACAGATCGCGTAGAGTTGATCTTTGAGTTACCATTGTCAGAGATAGTATTCGATTTCTTCGATAAGTTGAAAACTATTTCAAAGGGTTATGCCTCATTAGATTATGAATTAATCGGATATCGGCAGTCAAGCATGGTGAAGCTTGATGTAATGCTAAACAGCGAAAAGGTGGATGCCTTATCAGCTATTGTTCATAGGGATAAAGCGTATGATTGGGGTAAGCGATTATGTGAAAAATTACGGACACTACTTCCACGACAAATGTTCGAAATTGCAATACAAGCGGCAATTGGCACGAAGATTATTGCAAGGGAAACCATAAAAGCATTGCGAAAAAACGTGATAGCAAAGTGTTATGGCGGTGATATTACCAGGAAACGAAAACTATTAGAAAAGCAGAAGAAAGGTAAAAAGCGGATGCGTAATGTAGGAAATGTGGAAATTCCTCAGGAAGCATTCATGGCAGTCTTAAAATTAGATTAATTCTAAAGAAATCGGATTTTTATAAATTCGATTTTGAATTTGAAATATAATATATTACTCTTTTACCCAAATAAACTATTCACATATTAACTCAATAACTAATACAAAATGGCTGAATTAATAGATGGAAAAGCAACTTCTCTCAAAATCCAGGATGAACTGGCTGAAGAAGTAAAAATAATTCAAAATCAAGGTGGGAAAATTCCTCATCTGGCAGCGGTATTAGTAGGTGATGATGGTGCGAGCGTGACTTATGTCAATGCAAAAGTTAAGGCTTGCGAACGAGTTGGTTTTGGGTCAACTTTAGTGCATCTTCCAGCTTCAACTTCAGAGGAGGAATTACTTCAAAAAGTAGATGAATTAAATAATAATCCGGAAATAGACGGTTTTATTGTTCAGGTTCCACTTCCATCGCATATTGATGAACAAAAGGTTGTGGATGCTATCGATCCTAAAAAAGATGTGGATGGCTTTCATCCTGTGAATATGGGTAATATGGTGCTTGGCTTGCCAGGCATGGTACCAGCTACTCCAAAGGGAGTCATGCTATTATTAGAGAAAAACGGCATTGAAACAGAAGGTAAACATGTGGTAGTTATGGGGAGAAGCCATACTGTTGGCACCCCGATTAGTATTCTTCTATCAAGAAAATCAAAACCAGGAAATAGCACAGTAACCCAAGTGCACAGTAGAACCAAAGATATGGCTTCTATTACTAAGCAAGCAGATATTTTAGTAGTAGCCATAGGACAACCAGAATTTGTGACGGCAGATATGGTCAAAAAAGATGCTGTGATCATTGATGTGGGTATCCACCGTGTTTCAGATGCCACCAGGAAAAGTGGTTTCCGGCTAAAAGGAGATGTGAAGTTTGATGAGGTTTCAGAAATCGCATCTAAAATCACTCCGGTTCCGGGAGGTGTTGGTCCGATGACCATCGCCGCATTATTATATAATACACTATTAGCCACAAAAGCCTAATTCTTTTATGGAGGAGACGGGTAAACTTCCATTGATGGAATCCTTTTATAGTATTCAGGGAGAAGGGTTTCATCAGGGTAAAGCGGCAAGTTTTATCCGTTTAGCAGGGTGTGATGTAGGGTGCGTTTGGTGTGATGTGAAAGATTCCTGGCAGACAGAAGGCTATCCATCCTTAACGACAGATGAGTTAGTAGCAGTAGCCAATAATTATAAAAGTGAAATTGTCATCATTACGGGAGGTGAGCCCTTAATGTATAATTTAGATCAACTTACTGCTGCTTTACAGACATCAGGTAAAAAGACGCACGTTGAAACATCAGGTGCTTATCCTTTGTCCGGAAATTGGGATTGGATATGTTTCTCTCCTAAGAAATTTAAAAAGCCTGAAAAGGTGTATTTTGAAAAGGCCAATGAATTAAAAGTGGTCATCTATCATCCCTCAGATTTAAAGTGGGCAGAAGAATTGCGAAGGGAAATGAATAGTGATGCCCATCTTTATTTGCAACCTGAATGGTCGAAGGCTAAAGAAATAACTCCTTTGATAATTAATCATGTGAAAGAAAATCCTCATTGGGAAATATCGTTACAGATTCATAAGTTTATGGATATTCCTTAATGATGAGATATACTTTAATAATATTACTTCTATTTAGCACATCCTTTATTTACGCCCAAAACAGCTATTCTACTAAGAATAAAAAAGCAATAAATTATTACGAACAGGCGAGTACCTACATTCACCAAAGAGATTTTACCAGGGGAATCAATACTTTATTTTTGGCATTACAAAAAGATCAAAATTTTATTGAAGCACATAATAAGCTGGCGTTTTGTTTTGAAATTTTAAAAGATAAAGAGCATCAACAAATTCACCTCGAAGAAGTAGTAAGGCTGGATAAAAACAATAAATACCCAAATTCAAAGTATTTACTGGCGAATGTCTATTATCACCAAGGGGAATATCAGAAGTCAAAGGATCTAATTACCGCTTTTCTGGAAGGGGATAAAATTGACGATAAAATTCGCAAAGAATCAGAGGTGCTGGTAGAAAAAACGAATTATGCCATTGAAAACATTCAAAAACCTGTAGATTTTGATCCTCAACAAATGCCAAGAGAGGTTAATGCTTTGCCTCTACAATATTTTCCAGTATTAACTGCTGATCAAAAAACAATTTTTTTTACAGGTAGGCGCGGGGTTTCTTTTTATGATGATGAAGATCTTTATGTTTGTCACAAAGATGAAAATGGAAAATGGTCTCTTCCTGCGCCCATATCACAAAATATAAATTCCCAATTCAACGAAGGCACATGCACCATTTCTGCTGATGGTCAGATTTTAATTTTTACAACCTGTGAGGGCAGAAAGAGCTATGGTGGATGTGATTTATATATAACTTTTAAAGTAGGTTCTGAATGGACGGTGCCTAAAAACCTGGGGCCTAATGTCAATTCAAAATCATGGGAATCCCAACCCAGTTTGTCTGCAGATGGACGAAAGCTGTATTTTGTTTCTGACAGGGCAGGAGGCTCCGGAAAGCGGGATATCTGGGTATCAGAAAAAGATAAAGAAGGTTATTGGCAAAAAGCGGTTAACCTTGGG
>JBNLGO010000003.1:0-75331 GCA_050306095.1 Cyclobacteriaceae bacterium | reverse complement strand
AGCCACTTCCTTTAACCCACTTAATATTCCAAACCCAACTGTGGTATATAATGCACCTCAAACTACTGGTACAATGATATTCACACCAGAACCAAATGCTTCAGGAACTACAACAATACAGGTCTTTATTGTGGATCAAGGTGGCAAAACATTAAATCAAACATTTACCGTTACCATATCTGATCAAAATGATGCACCCTCATTTAATGCCATCACAACTCCAATGAACCTTTCTGAGGATGTAGGTGAACAATTGATCAACATTACCGGAATTAGTGCTGGTCCAGGTGAAACGCAAAACCTATCATTTGATGTTTCATCCAATAATACCTCTTTAGTTAACAATGCCATCATTGACTATGTTAGCCCTAACTCCATTGGCTCATTAACTTTCACTCCTGTTCCTGATGCAAATGGAACCGCTACACTTACCATTACCCTCATGGACGATGGACCAACCGGTGGAGCAAATGAAAACAGTTACAGCCAGGACGTCGTAATTAATGTAGCACCAGTAAATGATGCCCCAGAATTTGTCAGTGACCCTATATTGACAGCCACAAACGGTATTGAATATTCTTATTCCATACTAACTTCTGATGCAGATGCAGGAGACCAGTTGGCAATCACCGGAATTACTGTGCCTTCCTGGTTGACTTTGGTAGATAATGGAGATGGAACTGCTACTCTATCCGGAACCCCAACTGAAAATGATCTTGGAAATCACCCTGTAGAATTACAGGTAGAAGATGAATCCGGAGCACCCGGAGGACAAAACTTTAGTATTGATGTAGTTAATCCTAATAACATTCCAACGTTTACTAGTACTCCAATAGAAGAAGGTACTGAAAAGAAATTCTATGAATATAATATTACGGTAGAAGACGCAGATCCATTAGATGTACTCACCATAACTGCTCAAAGTATTCCTAATTGGTTAGTACTTACAGATAATGGTAATGGAACTGCACGATTGGAAGGAACTCCACCAGAAGGAAGCATTGGTGATTTTAATATTGCATTACAAGCTTCTGATGCAAAAGATCCTGTTACGCAAACATTTATAATTACAGTAGCACCTTTTAATGCGGCTCCAAGGCTAAGGCCATTGCTGCAAGTTACTACTGAAGACAATGCTATAGATTACACATTGAATATGTTCCGGTCAAAATTTATTGACGATGATGATGACACTCTTAATAGTATCGTTCTTGTTTCATTACCCGAACACGGTCAGCTTACCTTAGATGGTCAATCACTATCAGTAAATGACACGATCATTTCCAATGAAATATCAGGTATGCAATATGTTCCAAATGAAGATTTTAATGGATTTGATTCCTACGAATGGAATGCTTCCGATGGAACGGATTTCGCAGTCAATGAGGCATTGGTTTCTATTACAGTTACTGGTCAGCCAGATGCACCAATTCTTGATAATATCGAAATCACATCATTAGAATATCCATATGGAGCAGATAGTGTAATTGTTTCTGAAACAATTACTGTTTTTGAAAAAGACAACGGCCGAATAGAAAGTGCTACGGTAAGTATTGGCAACTTCGTTCCTGGTGTAGACTCTTTAACTGCTCCTACTTTTGGCAATACTTCCAATAGTTTCAATAGCACTACCGGTATTTTAACAATCACAAGTAGTGGAATTGTTACTGACGATGTGTATCAGGAAATATTAAGAGGGGTTGCTTATTATAATAAAAATAATCAGGCTCCTGATCCGGATAATCCTAGAACTATAAAATTTGTGGCCATTGACACTGACCTGGCAAGTGATACGCTTGGTAGAGTCATTGACTTCCAGGACACCTACATACCATTGGATATACCAAATGGCTTTACGCCAAATAATGATGATGCTAATGACACATGGAATATACTTAATGTAGGCCTCTACCCTGATTTAAGTGTACAGGTGTATTCTAGAAATGGCGAATTGGTTTTTGAATCACAAGGATACACTACAGAATGGGATGGCATGGCTACAGGAGGTAAAGAACTTGCTTCCGGAGTATATTATTATTTTATCAATTTAAATGAATACGGTGTTACCTACAAAGGCACTGTCACCATTTTGAAATAACACCCGAAACATAAAGGATTGTAGAAATGAGAAAATTGTTAATTCTTTTGATTTTATTAGGTATGAGTTGGACTTTAAAAGCCCAGCAACCTTATTTTTTCAGTCAATTCTATGAAGTAGCGCCAGCATTTAACCCGGCCTTCACTGGTATAAATAACTTTACAGACGTTAAAATTGTTCATCGAAATCAATGGACCGGCTTTGCTGATGCACCTACTACGAATTACATAGGCATTTATAGCAGCAAACAAAATGAAATACCCTTATCCATCAAAGAATATTCTTTGAGGATAAGTAACCCACATTTATATGATAGCATTTTATCATTAGCGCCTAAGATCAAAGATAAAATCAAGCATGGCTATGGTGGGAATATAATTTATGACATTCAATCACCTTTTAGTCAGTTTAAAATTAATTTGAACTACAGCGCCCATTTAAATATTGGCAACAATTCCACCTTTGCCTTTGCATTAAATGTAGGTGTAAATAATCAACGGCTTGATTTAGACAAAATTGAATTAAGGAATCCGGATGAGGACCTATTTTATCAAAGCATGATTGCGCAAGGTGGAAAATCTACCTTGATCGAATTCAATCCGGGTATTTTATATTATACTCCTACTTTTTATTTAGGATATTCTGCTGGAAATTTAGCAAACATAAGCCTTGAAGAATCTGATCTGACCAAGGACGCTACCAAAATGACCCATTATATGCAAGGTGGATTTCAAACTCCCTTGGGTGAACTATTAAGATTGCAAACTTCTATTTTTTACTATTATTATGATAATAATGTGAATAGTTTAGACGTAAATGTTAAGCTTAACATGAACGACAAAGGGTATTTTGGCACATCCTACCGTACTACAAAAGATGTAATTTTTATGGCAGGCGCTATACTCCAAAAGAAATTCAGAATTGGTTATTCTTATGACATGAAAGTATCAGGTAAAAATGACCTGAATAACGGATCTCATGAATTGACCCTTGGATTAATGTTATCAAATGAAAACATGGAAGTTCCTTATACTTGGTAAGAAACTATTTTACTATATTTTTGGGATATACACGTGAATCACTAATAATGAAAACAATATTTACAATTATTTTTTCCTTCATTCTGAGCCTGGGTTATTCACAGAATTATTCTTTTTCGAAACCTACCCGACTCTCAAAGAATGTTAATTCTTCTGCTGAAGAAAGTATGCCTCTCCTATCAAAAGATGGTAAAAAATTGTTTTTCGTCCGCACACTATTTAGCGGCAATGTAGGAGGTAAAAACAGTGGCCAGGATATTTGGTTTAGCGAACTAAATGAAAACAACCAATGGAGTACGGCATCTAATATTATCCCTCCTCTTAATAATAACCGAAACAATGCCATCATCGGCTATGACGAATCCGGAAACAGTTTATATTTACTTGATTCATATGGCCCACCATCAAAAGGTATCGATGGAATTGCTAAATCTTTATGGAGATACGACAGGTATTTGGAGCCCGTTACTATAAAAATCAAAGGACTTTCTGCACAAAACTCATTTGTGGGTTTTTATATTAATGAAGCTGAAAATGTTTTACTGGTTTCTATGGCAGGCAACAACTCTCTTGGAAATGAAGACATCTATGTAACATTAAAAGATGAAAGTGGAAACTGGGGTGAGCTGGTTAACCTTGGCCCTACCATAAACACAAGCGAATATGAAATATCGCCCTTCTTACTAGACGAAAAAACGTTGATATTTGCAAGTAAAGGGCATGAAGGATATGGCGATTGTGACCTATATATGTCAAAAAGATTGTATGACAATTCCTGGGTGCTTTGGTCTAAGCCAGTGAATCTAGGGTCAGAGATTAACTCGGAAGGATTTGACGCATTTTTAAGTGTGACGCAAAACAAAGATGTATTTTTTGTAAGCAACCGAAATAGCGAAAACACAGATATTTATCGATCCAGTTTGATTGAAGAAATGCAGGAGGAAATGCGAGCTGAAATCAATCCTTCGAAATATAAATTGTCGGAAACTGAAATTCAGCAGCTCTTAGGAATGCCCCTTAACCGATCTATCTATTTTGCTTTAGATTCTTACGAATTAAGACCTGAGTCAAAAGAATTACTGGATTTTCTTATCGAAAAGTTAAAAACAAATTCTGAATACTTTATTGAATTAATTGGTCATACGGATATAGAAGGTACAGAAACGTACAACCTTACCTTAAGTCAGCGAAGAGCCGATGAAGTTGCAGATTATTTATTCAAGCAGGGAATAGGCGTTGGACGGGTTGATACAAAGGGTGTTGGTGAAAAAGCGCTCCTTTTCACATCCGGTACGGAAGAACAATTATCAAAAAACAGGCGGGTAGAAATATTTATAACAGAAGAAAGATTTTAATCTAGCGTTGTCTTTTAAATTTTTGAATTTAAATTTAGAGACAATAATTATAGACGCTAGTGAAATACATTCTTCTAACAACGATAATATTATCCTCACTTTTAGCCTTCTCTCAAGACAAATCTGAGAAACACTACATTGAAGCAGCCAATACGGCTTATGAAAATGGTGATTTCAAGAAGGCATTGGAAAACCTGAATTTTGCTATTCAAAAGAATCCGAAAAGTGCTCAAAATTACCTCGATCGGGGAATTGTTTATAGCGAATTAGAAGATTTTACAAAAGCTATCGATGATTTCGATAAATGTCTTTCTATTGCTCCCAAAAATGATATCGCCTATTTCAACAAAGGATTTGCCAATTTTTCTTTAGATAATTATGAGTTAGCTATCGATAATTATAATACCGCTATTGAGATAAATAATGAAGCTCCTTTTTATTATTTATCACGAGGAGACACAAAATTAGAACTTGAAAAGCTGGACGAGGCCAAACAAGATTATAGAAATGCCTTAAAAATTGATCCTGAATTTGACCTGGCTTATTATTCCCTTTCTCTCACTTTCTATTATTTAGATGATTATGATAGTTCTCGCTATTATATTGCCAAAGCAATTAACATAAACCCTTTGGATGCAGACTTTTATCTACTTCGGGGTAAGATAAAATACATCCAAAACCTTGTCGATGAGTCGTTAAAAGACCTGGATTTTGCATTGAACATTGACCCTTCATTGATTGAAGCGGTACAATTAAAATCTGAAATACTTTTAGAAAATGGCCAGATTGATGCATCTCTGGAGGAACTCTATAGTTACCTGGATGTGGATTCGACAAATGCTGAAATTCTCCTGCAAATCGGAGCCCTGCATTTAGATAATTTAGAATTGGAAGAAGCAAATGCTGTATTTAATTATGTAATCGACGAGCATCCTAAAAATGATCTTGGATATTATAATCGAGGAATTACCTACCTATTGGTAGAAGATGCTGAAAACGCCTTGAAAGACTTTCAAAAGGCCTCCTCTATTAACCCGGCACCAGAATATAAAGTTGCCACCGGTTCTGCTTATATGCAATTAGACCAGATAGATAAAGCCATATCATTGTTTAATGAGGCAATATCAGAAGATAGCACCAATACTTCTGCACTATTCAATTTAGGACTGGCATATTATTATATCGATGATTTCAACAATGCCTTAGCATCATTTGATAAAGTGGAAGAACTAGACCCGGAATTTGAAGAATTACATATTAATAAAGCAAATGTATTGGCAGAGTTGAGTCTCTATGAGCAAGCTATGAAAAACTACGATCTGGCAATTATTAACAATCCTGAAAACCCGGAAGTGTATTTTATGCGCGGTAATTTACTTTTTGAATTAAAAGAATATGAGAGTGCCATTGAGGACTATGATTATTCCATTGAAATATACTCTGAATCACCTGCAGTTTATACAAACAGAGGTCTTGCCAAATTAGAAATTAAAAACAATACAGAAGCCTGCAATGATTTTAAAGAAGCTTTTATTCTAGGCTCCACTTATGCCCAGCAGCTCATTAAAAAACACTGTGTGAAGTAACAACAGTTAGATTTCAAATTATTATTTGGTAAATGGCTTAAAACACACTAGCTTTTTTGTACTTTTTTAATGTTTATCCGATATTTAGATATACATTATCTCTAACGGGATAGCATAAACAACCATTTATGAAGCAGTTCTACCGCACCTTAATTATATTATTTTTAGTATTTCTTCATCAAATCCCACAATCGCTTTATGCCGCTCCCCCTCTCATCGGAATTCTTATAAACAATGGAGACAAATTCACCAACAAGCAGGAAGTATCAGTCAAAATAAAATCACTCAAAACAGCCGGTAATCTATTGGAATCAATGCAAATAGGTGTCTCAGAAACACTGAGTGATGCACAATGGGAACCCTATTCTGAAAATGCAAAAAATATCATATTACCAGCAGGAGATGGTGAAAAATTCGTATTTGTCCGCCTTAAAGATAAAGCCGGAAACATTTCTAAAATCGAACAGGCAAAAATTATTCTAGACACCACCCCTCCATCAGAAATTGAATTTTTCATAAACAAAGGGGCTAAATATACCAATGATCGTACGGGAAGAGTATTTATACAATACAAAGGTTCAGATGCGGTCAGTTGGCAGATCGGAAATAATTCCAATTTTAATGATGTATGGGAAAAACTATCGAATAATAAAACCTGGACATTAGACTTAAGGCTTGGCGATGGTGAAAGAACAGTTTATGCAAGATTTAAAGATGAAGCAGGGAATATATCTGATGTGCAAACTAAAACAATCATATTGGATACAAAACCTCCACAAAACGGCGAATTAATCATTAATAATGGTGAAAAATTCATCAAGTCCACCAAAGTAAAAATCAAGGTAAAAGCGGATGATTTATTTATGGTGAGATTGGTGGATAGAAACGGTGGTGAAAATTATGAATTCAAACCAGGACCTGATGGATTTATGATGGTTGATTGGAAATTTGACACCCTTCAGGGTAAAAAAATCATTAAGGCTTACTTTATGGATGAAGCAACCAATAAAAGTACAACTGAAATTACTGCGGAAGCCATTTACGATACCAGAGGACCAGCACCACCTAACATCTCGATTAATGATGGAAGTAAATATACCAATGAAAAAACCGGTAAAGTTGATATAAATATTGCCCTTCGGCATTCGGAAGAAGGACTAACCCAAGTTTTGTCGAATAGTGAAAACTTCAATAACATTAATCCTTCTAGATATAGCCAGGTTGTAAAAGGATGGCAGCTAGATGCGGCAGAAGATGGTTTAAAAAAAGTGTATTTGAAAATATTTGATGAGGCGGGAAATGAATCGAAACCCGTAAGTGCCTCAATTGTTTTGGATCGTACTCCCCCTACTATCAAAAGCTTTATTTTAAATAATGGTAAAGATTTTATTACGAGTCCCAGGGTAGATATACAAATCACGGCAAATGATGCAGTGGCTATGCAAATCAGCAATAACCCAAATTTTTCAACTGCAGCAAAATGGGAACCCTTCAGTGAGACCAAAGTTGGCTGGAGAATTATCCCAGGTGATGGAGAGAAAACGGTTTACATTAGATTAAAAGATGCTGCCGGGAATGTTTCAGAAACAGCCTCTGCAAAAGTATCGCTCGATAGTCGTCCTCCATTGGGAAAAAGCATGATAAATGGCGGTAAAAAATTTACCAATGATCCTGCGGGCAACGTCACTCTAAAAATTGCCTATGATGGAAAGGATGTAGCAGGAATGCAAATCTCAAACACTTCGGACTTTTCAACAACCAAGCTCGTGCCAATAGAAACTGAAACCGGTTGGCAATTAGAACCAGGAGATGGTATGAAAACCGTTTATATTCGATTGCAAGACAAGGCGGGGAATTACTCTAACATTTTCACCTCTAACATCATATTGGATAGAACACCTCCTGACAATTGTGAAATTGCCATTAATAACCATGCTGAATGGATGACCAATCAAAGTAAAAAAGTTGCGCTTTCTTTAACAGCCACTGAGGCTTACAAAATGAAGATCAGTAACACTCCTGATTTTTCTTCTACAGAATGGATTCCTTATAAAACAGCCATTGGATGGGAGCTAGAAGGACCCGAAGGAGAGCATACCGTCTATGCTATTTTTGCGGATGCCGCTGGCAATGAATCACCGGTAGTATCCTCCACCATTAAGTCGGATTACACTCCTCCATTTGTTAAATTATTTACCGTTGATAAAGGAAATAAATATACTAAGGATGCCCAGAAAAGAGTGTCATTAACAATAGAAGCTGAAGGCGCCGTTTCCATGGCGATTTCGAACGTTCCCATTTCTGAAACATCTACCTGGGAGCCATATGCGCCTTCTAAAGAATGGATATTGAGTAATGAAGATGGGTTAAAAACAGTATTTGCCAGATTTAAAGACCAGGCAGGTAATGTTACAGGAGAATACAATGCCAAAATTATATTAGATAGGGTACCACCTACAGAAAGTGAAGTGGTCATTAATAAAAACGCAGAATGGATGACCAATAAAGAAGGAAAAGTCACGCTATTCCTTAAAAGCCTTGGAGCCACCGAAATGATGGTGAGCAATAGTCCGGAATTCACTAATGCCAAATGGGAAACCTATTCTGCAATAAAAGACAATTGGGAAATAAACATAAAAAATACACAGGCGGCAGTCTATGCAAAATTTAAAGACCCGGCGGAAAACATCACGGATGTGGTAAATGCCAGCATCAAAATTGATATAACTCCTCCTCAAAACCCCTCCATTGAAATAAACAAGGGAGCGAAATACCTAATTGGTAGTGATAAAAAACTTACCATTGCCATAAGTGTACATGGAGCCAAATTTATGCGCTTGAGCACAGATAAAAACTTCAGAGGTACTGATTGGGAACCAGTAGGAGGATTCAAAGAAATTATTATTCTGGAAGGTGATGGAGAAATTGAAGTTTTTGCACAATTTAAAGATCAGGCAGATAACTTATCAGAAATTGTAAGTGATAAAATTATTTTAGATACCACACCACCCAGATTAAATTCCTTTACTATAGACAATGGCGAACAATGGACTAATAACAAAGACAAAAAAGTAGTACTTACCATAGTTGCTGAAGATGCTACCGAAATGCGAATTGATCACGATCCTGCTTTTACAACTTCCTCCTGGCAAAAATATACCAAGACGGTAAATGACTTTATCCTTCCCGGAGAAGACGGGGAAAAAGTTATTTTCTTAATGCTAAAAGATGAAGCAGGAAATACCACTAAAATTGCAAACGCTAAAATTAACCTGAAAAGAACCTTTTAATAATCAATGAATATTGGGATTTTAATATTTGATGACGTAGAAGTCTTGGATTTTTGCGGTCCATTGGAAACATTCAGCGTCATAAATGATGTAAGTGACATAGCAGTCAATGTCATTACCATTGCTAAAAAAAAGACAATCATTAAAGCTAAAAGTAATTTAAATGTCGAACCTAACCATGACTTTTCTTCTCACCCCACCCTCGATATATTAATCATACCCGGGGGATTTGGTACAAGAAAATTACTGAATGATGAAGAAACTCTGAAGTGGATCTACATGCAGCATATGGATGTGAAATATCTCATGAGTGTTTGCACTGGCTCATTGGTATTAGCCAAACTTGGATTATTGCTGGAGAAAAAAGCGACTACTCATCACACATGTTATCATCTATTGGAAGAAATTGACCCCACCATCACAATTATAAAAGATCAGAGGTTTGTGGATGAAGGGAATATCTTAACTTCGGGCGGAATTAGCGCCGGCATTGATTTGTCTTTCCACATGATTGAAAAAATATGGGACAAAGACCTCTCACAGCAGGTAGCAAATGAGATGGAATACGATATTTATTAACATTGAATGCAATTTTTAGAGAATCATTCCTTACTTCCTTTCAATACTTTCCATATTGAAGCAAAAGCAAAGTTATTCACACGTCTTTCTACTGAAAACGAAATTGAGGAATTGCTCCTTTCGAGTGAATTTAATCAAAGTAATAAAAGATTGTGGCTTGGTGGTGGTAGCAATATACTTTTCACTGATGATTTTGATGGGTTAGTTATTAAAAATGAGATAAAAGGCATTGAAGTAATCCATGAAACTTCAGATGAAATCATTGTGAAATTTGGCAGTGGAAATGACTGGCATCAAATGGTACTCCACTGTTTAGAAAATCAGTGGTATGGTATTGAAAATCTATCATTAATTCCCGGAACAATTGGCGCTGCTCCCATACAAAACATAGGCGCCTATGGTGTGGAACTTAAAGATGTCTTTCATGAATTGTCGTGTGTTCATGTATCGAATGGTGAAGAAGAAATTATCACCAAAGAAAAATGTGAATTTGGGTATCGAAATTCGATTTTTAAAAATTCGCTGAAAAACAAAGTATTCATCCAGTCAGTTACATTAAAATTATCAAAGATACCACGGATCAATATTTCTTATCGACCATTGGCAGAACAATTTAAGAATAGAAAGCCTGAAGATATATCACCCTCAGAAGTGAGTGATGCCGTCATCAATATCAGGAAAAGTAAACTTCCTGACCCTGATGAAATAGGCAATGGAGGAAGCTTCTTTAAAAATCCGATTGTAGACAAAGCATTAAGTAATGAAATCTCAAGACAATATCCTCATGTACATCTTTATGAAAATGAAAATGGTACCATAAAAATCCCAGCGGCGTTTCTCATTCAGGAGTGCCAATGGAAAGGCAAACGATTTGGAGATGCAGGAGTCCATACGTACCAGCCACTTGTTTTAGTGAATTATAAGAATGCCAAAGGTTCGGAAATTGTTAACCTTGCCGAAAAAATTCAAATATCAGTTTTTGAAAAATTTCACATCAAATTAGAACCAGAAGTCAATATTATTTAGCGATAATAAAATTGACCATACTTTTCTGGTTCAGAATATCTATATTCATCAAAAAGAATTTAACTACTAAATACATATGAAATACATAACCTCCTTTTTATTTACTGCTTTCTTCATGTTTTTGATTAATGGTCAGGTATCTGCCCAAGATGCCTTAAAACCAAGACCCAGCCCCATGTATATGGCTACAGTGAAATATCAAGACAGCAAAAATGAAAAAATCACCTATGTGAAGGTCACCTACTGCAGACCGCATAAAAAGGGACGTGAAATATTTGGCAGCAGCGATGAAGCATTAGTAACCTATGGTAAAGTTTGGAGGACAGGCGCTAACGAAGCGACAGAAATCACTTTTACGGAGAATGTAGTGGTAGGAGGAAAGAAATTAAAAGCCGGAACTTATACCCTTTTCTCTATACCTGAAAAAGATAAATGGACCATTATTTTTAGTTCAGACCTCGGTCAATGGGGAGCCTATTCATATAAGCCTGAACATGATATCCTACAAATAGAGGCTAAAGTGGAACAAATGGAGGAAGAATATGAGCCATTCACCATCGAATTTGAACTTAATGAAAATATAGCCAACATGGTTTTTATGTGGGATAAAACTAAAGCATCTTTCCCAATTAAATTTTAATTGGGAGACATTTTAAGTCTATTATAAAATACAAAGGATAGTTTCTTATAGCGGTTAATTATTTTTATCAAAAATCAATAATTTTTTGGAGGTTATTGCAGCACCCCTCCTTTTGAAACATTTTTGAAATATGCTTTCCTTTGGGCTTTCTTTTAAACCTCAACCTATGGTATTTTGCATAAATCAAATATTTCGTGGTTTAAAAACTAACAGAACGCCATCCTCTAAAAAACCATATCAACCTCTATATCAGTAACTTACATTTCTTTTTGTCGTATTTTTTTCATAACATCACCTTATAAATGATGAACGTCAAAACGCTAAATTTAAAATTTATGGTACGAGATCTTAATGTAAACAAGAAAGAAGAATTGAAATCCGAGTTACTTAATACCTATCCGGATTTGACGAATGATGAGTTAAACAGCATGGACAATTCCATGGATCAATTGGTTGAGACTATTTCTTCAAAAACAAATACTAATAAAGCTGATATTGAAAAGCTTTTAGTTGACAGATTAGAGTTTATTAACTCGAAACACCTCATTTAGCATCGCCAAACTAGTTAGCGAAAGCATAATTAGTTTATCTATACTTGATAAAAGGCATCAATTTGTTTGATGCCTTTATTATTTTTGCCCTTCCAATAAAATATTCTATGTTATCAATTTCTAATTTATCCTATTACATAGGTGACAGGCCCATTTATGATGAACCTTCTCTGCACATCAAACCAAAGGACAAAATTGGCTTAATAGGTCTCAATGGTACCGGAAAGACCACCTTACTCAGAATCATCAATAACGAATATAATATTGATGGTGGAACTGTGAGTAAAAGTAACGATTGCACCATTGGTTATCTTAACCAGGATCTGTTGTCATTCCAAAGTGATGAAAGTATTCTGGCTGTTGCTATGCAGGCGTTTCATGAAGCCCAGGAATTAGAAATCAAAATTGAAAAACTGATTAAACAGTTAGAAACAGACTATAGCGACAAGCTGGTTAACCAACTGGCCAAAACCCAGGAGAAATATGAAACCATCGGTGGATATAGTTTGCAATCTAAGGCCGAAGAGATTCTGGAAGGAATTGGTTTTACTACGGAAGATTTGCACCGGCCATTGAAAGAATTTTCAGGGGGGTGGAGAATGCGCGTAATGCTCGCCAAGCTGTTATTAGAAAGTCCTTCACTGCTGATGCTGGATGAGCCTACTAACCACCTTGACCTGCCTTCCATTCAGTGGATTGAAAATTATTTAAAAACATATGAAGGAGCTGTAATTGTCGTTTCTCACGATCGCCAGTTTTTAGATAATACCATAAATAAGGTTGTTGAGGTTTCTGGTTTTAAATTAAATGTATATGAAGGCAATTACAGTTTTTACCAGGAAGAGAAAGCGCTGCGCTCTGAGATTCAAAAAAACGCTTATGAAAACCAGCAACAAAAAATAAAACAAACCGAAAAATTTATTGAGCGATTTCGGGCAAAAGCCACAAAAGCCCGTCAAGTACAATCAAGAGTTAAGGCGCTGGAGCGAATGGATGTGATCGAAGACATAATAGATAGCTCCGCAAAAGTTCACTTTAAATTTAATTTTACGCAAAAATCAGGAAGGCATGTTTTTAGGCTGGAAGATGCCTCAAAATCTTATGGCCCAATCAATATCCTTGAAAATACAAATGCACATATTGAAAGGGGTGATAAAATTGCCTTGATTGGCGCCAATGGAAAGGGAAAATCTACCCTACTTAGGATAATTGCAGGAACTGAACAGCATGAAGGACAAAGGCTCCTCGGTCATAACGTAAACTTCTCCTTTTATGCACAGCACCAGATTGAATCATTGAATATTGAAAATGACATTCTGGAAGAGATGAAGCAGCATGGCTCAGAAAAATCTGAACAAGAACTGCGAACTGTGTTGGGATGTTTTCTGTTTCATGATGACGAGGTATTCAAAAAAATAAAAGTGCTATCAGGAGGTGAAAAATCAAGGGTAGCTTTAGCTAAAACACTGATCTCCAATGCTAATTTCTTATTATTGGATGAACCAACTAACCACCTTGATATACAATCGGTTAATATCCTAATCCAGGCGCTTCAACAATATGAGGGCACGTTTATTCTTGTATCCCATGACCGGTATTTTATCTCGCAAATAGCTACTAAAATCTGGTACCTTCAGGATCATCAAATCAAAGAATACCCCGGTACCTATCAGGAATATGAGTATTGGAAAGCCAAAAACCAAATAGAAGAAAAACAGGATTCTCCTAAAAAGCAGCCAGCGCCAAAAAAAGAAAAACCAGAGCGAAAGTCAGAGGTTAATGAAGAAGCTAAAAAATTGGAGAAAGAGATTGCTAAGCTGGAAAAGGAGATTGAACAATTGGAAACAGAAATAGCCGAAAAAGAGGATATACTGGCCAAACCAGAGGTATATGGCAATCCCGATGAACTTGCTAAAGAAACCAGCTCGTATGATGAGATGAAAAATACCCTGGCAAACAAAAATGATGAATGGGAAAAACTGGTAACTAAGTTGGATGAAGTACAATAGCAACTTTGTACTTTATTCAGCTTGACTAAATGCTGGTGCTTTTAATTCCTGGTTGGTTTTTGATATCCCATACTTTGTCGCTACCTCTCTCCAATTACCCACATTCTCTTTAATAACCTTAATAATTTTCAGCGCCTCCTTTTCATTAAGACGAAAAAACTCATGCACCCCCATGGCTAACCCCAAATCCAGAGAATTGTCATCCTCAGAAATGTTTAATTTTAATCCTGTTCCTGTCTCAATTGGATTGATATCAAATGCAGGTGATAATAACCATCCTTTATTCGACAAAAGAAACCCATGATTTCTTAAGTGATCATCTGTATTGGATACACAAATGCTAAAAACAATCCTTCGCCATAATTCCTTTAGGTTCTCTGTCACGTTCGCACCATGTGTGGTTATAAAATCCACCATTTCGAGGTAACTGACTCCTTCTATGGCATCTGCGCCATCCATATACCCTAATTGTGTCATGGCTGATGTAAAGTGGATGCGTCCTCCATTACGGGTTCGGTCGAATCGTTTGGTCAAAAAGGTATGATGGTTGCTAGAAAATTTTCGTATCTGGCATTCCGCCATATTTATTCCAGAAGCCACCGCTAGTTCGTAAGTAACAAATTCCCAGGCACCGATATCCATGTCATCATTTTTACTGGGAAACTTAGCAATCCATAACTGCCCTCCTGGATCAACGACACTAGCTTTGGGGCGAGCTCCACCCAATGAAGAACCAGGAGCAACAAGCATATTTAGCCACTGTATATATTCAGGATGATCAATGGCATCTTCTTCCTCTAATTTTAGGCTGATTTGTTCCAATTCACGAATGGATGTCCAAGGTGGACTGGCAAACCTTTCATCATCACTTAGAAATGCCCCTTCAGGATCAGTCTTGAACCGAAGGCCACCCATCCGATGGCCGTCATAAACGCCAAGTAAATAATCTGTTTCAAATAGTTTATTGGATTTTCGCTCACTGACTCTTGCTTCTGCTGCCTCTCTTCTTTGCATCAAAACTCTGCCCCATCTATCAGGAGATGAGTCCAGGAACATACCAAAGTTGGTCTTATTTTCATCATGTAGGTATTGGGGTCCCGCATATAATTGCAGGTCTGGATCCAGGATTTGACCATATAGAGATTTTAACCAGGATTTGTCATACTCAAATGAGAACACCTCTTTTCCTCTGACTGTCGCAGCTGTTAATTTTCCCATATACATTGGTCCATTCACTTCCAGCCAATCAGCATACACATATAAAATCTTCGTTACCATCTTTACTTTTTCTTAGGAGCCCTTTCTTTTGTGGATAATTGAGCATCCTGGAGTTTTCTGCCCAACTTATCATCCTTTGCTATCAACAAAAAGTCATTTTCCAATCCCAATGCTTTGAGTACATTGAGGTAATGTCCAATACTAACGGTCGATGATCCCTTTTCTATCGATATCAACGTATTTCTTCCAACACCAGCTCTTTCTGCAATCATCTCACCACTAACCTTCCGACGCAACCTTGCCAACCGGATTTGTTCGCCAACTACCTCGAGAATTTTTTTTGTTTTCGGGAGTAACACAGCCCTTTTTTTTCTCATAATGTTTATTATATTGTGCAAATATAAATATTATTGTTTAATATATTAAACATTAAACCTCAATGCATTAATAAAAACAACTGGTTACAAACCTTTTGATTAAAGTTTGGAGATTAGAAATATCGAACAATGGGATATTAGGAAAAACTAGTAACTAAGTTGGATGAAGTACAATAGCAACTATCATACTTCATCCAATTTGCATTATTCATTTTTCGTAAACTCAAACCAATCTATATAGAGCTTTCTCTCAAAGTCATTTTCTGACTTGGTGATAATGTAAAGGTCATTTATTCCTTTTGGAAGATTAGTTAAATCCAATGAAATTGTTCCGTAAGATTCAGGTGTTGTGGTCTCTAGCATTCCGGAGGCTATAATTTCACCTTCTGGCCCTCCCAATCTAAGCTCTACTTTCACATCAACAGGAGTTAAATAATTGACTTGTACAGAAGTTAATCCAGTAAAGTCTATATTTTTATACATCAGATAAGAACCATTTTTTAACCTCGAAACACCTGATCCTTTTTTGTTCTTTAATTGCATTGGTCTTCCTGATGAAAGGTCATCAAAAACTTCAGCCTGAATACGCAATGGTCGGAAAGTAATACTCTTGGTGGTTGTCAAAGGATCGATACCATTAGCGCCTTTGTCCTTATATGTTGCTTTAAATTGATATTTCCCATTTTCCTGACCTTGATGCTGATTAAATACAAAGGAGTCTTTTAATGGCTGACTTGGCTTTACATCATCCAAAGAAAGAATATAATTTAACATAGCCTTTGCCTCTTCTTCTGAAACTGTTGGGTTAGCCGACATCATGCGCTCACCCCAGTTTCCGCTACCACCATTGATGATTTTATTGACCAGCATACAAATGTTAGCATCGGTTGGCGTATATCTCTTCGCCACGTCCAGGTATTTTGGCCCGTTGGATTCTTCATTGATCTTATGGCAGGCATAGCAATTTTTATCCTGGATTAACTGGGCTCCGTCCAGCAAGTCTGCTTTACTTTTATGACCGGCCTCCTCGACTGTTTTATCAAAACCACCCACATAATCAATTGAGAATGCAATAGATGCTTCCGAAATATCTCCTGGATATACCCCATCCTCTTTATCATTTACTTTCACCTCATAATTGACAATCCTATCATCCCAGAAGAAGGTTTGGTTTCCATTTAAATCAATTTCAACTTGAGGATAATCATTTCCAACCTTCACCTCTAATATATCTTCAGAAAAATCATCATGCTGATCATATACCAATAATTTCATTTGATGAATACCTGGTTCGTTAAAAGTGTGAGTAAATTCTATTTCATCAGAAATAACCTCCTCATCTTCATTAATCCATTCATATCGGAGCTTATCTTTTGGATCAAAATCATAGGAAGCAGTCGCGGAAAATTTAACCTCAAATGGCGCGGCACCGATTAACCTATCAGCATTTGCTATTGCATTGGGTAATTTATTTCCATCGGAATATAGTATTCTCGAAAGTGTGGCATCCTGATTTATAGAAAACCAATTTGTACCGTATTCTAAAACATACAGCACTCCATCAGGACCAATGGTCATGTCCATTATATTCGCAAATTCAAATGAAGACAAGAATGGTTCATAATACAGAAGATTATTATCTTCGTCAAAAGTTGCTGCCATGATCCAATCCCGCATCCAATCGTAAAAAAAGAATTTCCCATCGTAATAGGAAGAAAGTTTGTACCGTGAATTTTGGTACATATCATAATGGTAAACAGGCCCAGCCATCGCATTCCTTCCTCCCGTTCCTAGTTCCTCAAAATCTTCAGATTCTTTATATGGATAATAAATCATTGCTGGCTGAGCTGGCGGTAATTGTTGCATACCTGTATTATGAATGGAATTATTGATGGGTTTCTCTGGATCAAACAAAGGCCCGATTTCACCTGTTTCATAATTTAAGTCCGCATAAGGTTTATTATTAGCAACAAATAATGGCCATCCATAAAACCCTGCTTCTTTTACCTGATTAACCTCATCATGTCCTTTTGGTCCCATTTCAGAATCCTCATTAGCATCAGGGCCGACATCTCCGTAATACAATATTCCTGTTTTTTGGTCAATGGAAATTCGGTATGGGTTTCTACATCCCATTACATAAATTTCCGGTTTTCCCTGGGATCCATCTTTTGGAAATAAATTGCCATCAGGAATGGAATACGTGCCATCATCTTCAGGCTTGATACGCAATACCTTACCTCGTAAGTCATTTGTATTTGCTGAACTTCTTCGCGCATCCCAATATTTCCTGTCAGGTAGGTCATTCATAGGGCCATATCCATTGGAATTGTATTTTAGCTCCCTAACATTAAATGGATTGGTATCATCACCCGTAGATAAATAAAGCAATCCACCCGGACCAAATTCGATACTTCCGCCGGTATGACAACAAGTAGCACGCTGTACGGGTACTTTTAATATTATTTTCTCTGAGTCTAACAAAAGACTATCTGCTACAAAAACAAATCTGGACAGCACATTTACCCATTCTTCACCAGCTTGTGCATAATACAGATAAATCCAATGATTCTTTTTATAATTCGGGTCTTTTGCGAGACCAACCAAACCGTCCTCAAAAGTGGAATTAACATTAATGGTGGCTACTTCCCTGTGGGATTTTGTGTTCAGATCGTACAAGGTAAGTTTTCCTTTCCGCTGTGCGAATAATATTTTACCATTTTCAAACACTTCTAGTTCTGTAGGCTCATCGAGTCGCTGAATGAGAACATCTTTCACAAAGTTGGTCTCATCAGGCGGCAATACAGTATATGATTTACGATAGTCCAAGGTATTTTCACCAATCGCATAATTTATCCCACCTAGTACGTGTTGAAGAAATGCGTCTTCAGAATAGCTCTCATTTGTATGGCCTAAAGCTGTATAAAAAGCTCTTCCACCATCATATTCGTGATACCACGCTATGGGATGATCCTCGCCATTTTTACCACCTTTATAGGTAGATTCATCCAAAGTAGCCAGCACATTAACATTTTCATTGAGATCTTTGAAATTGTACCACTCATCAAACCTGCTCCACTTTTCTGGCAAATGAGCAGTTGAAATGTGCGATTTGTCAATGACATTGATCGTAGCTTCTTGTTGTTTAGGATGACTTAAAAAACTTGCCCCTGCTAATTTCACATACCATGGCCAGTTGTATTCGGTGTCAGTAGCTGAGTGAATACCTACATATCCTCCTCCTGCCTGAATATATCTTTCGAAATGACCTTGCTGGCGAAAATCAAGAACATTTTCAGTAGTCAATAAGAAAACTACCGTACTATAATTTTTTAAACTATCAGTTGTGAAATATGCAGCATTTTCTGTCGTATCCGCTTTAATACCATTCTCCTCACACAATTTCATCAAAGCCTTTTTTGCCACAGGAATAGACTCATGCCAATACCCATCGGTTTTACTAAAAATTAAGACCCGTTTTTCTGGCAGTTTTTTACTGCATGATGAAAGCAACGTTATAAGCACCGCCAGAACTCCCAAAAAAAATTTCAACTTAGTTTCTATCTTCTTCATTTTCAATTTGTTCAATGTATCATCTACCGCATTTGCAATTAATGTATATCGTCATTCACTACCGACTTTAATTACTTCTTCGGTCAAATTCAAGGATAATTAATGAGGTTTGGGTAATGGGGGGTTGGTATAATGGAATACCAGGTGGGATTTCATATTCCACCTGGCTATTTATTTTATGGGTTTAAATTCCCAATATCTTTTTATTACCTTCTACATCCGTACCAGCATCTGCAAAGTCATCAAATGCTTTTTCTGTTTTTCGAATGATATGTTCTGCAATAAATGGAGCTCCTTCTCTGGCACCATCTTCCGGATGTTTCAGACAGCACTCCCACTCCAACACAGCCCAACCTTCATAATCATATTGAGCCAGTTTACTGAATATGCCTTTAAAGTCCACCTGACCATCACCCAATGAGCGGAATCTTCCTGGCCGATCTACCCAACCTTGATAACCACCATATACGCCAGCTTTTCCATTTGCATTAAATTCTGCATCTTTTACATGGAACATTTTAATTCGTTCATGATAGAAATCAATGAACTGTAGGTAGTCTAATTGTTGCAAAACAAAATGGCTGGGATCATAATTAATATTGACCCTTGGATGGTTGTCAAGCTCCTTCAGAAACATTTCGAACGTAATTCCATCATGTAGGTCTTCGCCTGGATGTAACTCATAGCAAACGTCTACCCCATTTTTATCAAACTCATCCAATATTGGCTTCCACCTTTTAGCTAATTCACCGAAGCCTTGTTCTACCAATCCGGCTGGTCTTTGTGGCCAAGGGTATATAAATGGCCATAACAATGCTCCAGAAAAAGTAGCGTGAACATTTAGACCTAGATTTCTACTTGCCTGTGCATTCCATTTCATTTGCTGAATGGCCCATTCCGTTCTTGCCTTGGGGTCATTTCGTACAGAGGCATCAGCAAATCCATCAAACATAGTATCATATGCCGGATGTACAGCCACCAATTGCCCTTGAAGGTGGGAAGATAATTCTGTGATTTCCAACCCAAAGGATTCTACCACTCCTTTAATTTCATCAGCATAGGTTTTGCTTTCCGCTAATTTTTGAAGATCTACACAACGGTTATCCCAGGTAGGTATTTGCACACCTTTATATCCCAGATCGGCCATGTATTTACAAATGTTTTCGAGGGTATTAAATGGAGCCTCGTCTCCCATAAATTGTGCTAAAAATATCGCTGGTCCTTTCATGATTCTTATTTAAGTGATTCGGTGATTTTGGTATTTAGTGATTTAGTAATTTGGTGATTTGGTGAATTGCTATCATATTTTTGTCCAGGCTGCATTATTCTTACCTGATTCGATGACAGCATCAATAAACTTCATGCCACGAACACCGTCTTCCACGGTAGGAAAATCCAAATCATGTGCTGATGGAGTTTTACCCTCTTTACGAGCAGTTATAGTGGCTGCAAAGTTTTTGTAAATATTGGCAAAAGCTTCTAAATATCCTTCCGGATGACCGGCAGGCGTTCTCGTATTTGCAGCAGCAATATCACTCATATAGCCCAACCCTGTTCGATACACTTCCATTGGTTTTTCCAGCCACTTAACTAACATAGTATTTGGATCTTGCTGGTGCCATTCCAGCCCGCCTTTTTCCCCATATACTCTGATGTTTAATTCATTTTCTTCACCCGCGCTGATCTGGCTGCAATGAAGAATACCTTTTGCACCATTGTCAAATCGTAAGAGTACATTTGCATCATCATCGAGCAATCTTCCTTCGACAAAAATGGATACATCGGCGCTTAACTCTGTCACTTTTAATCCAGTGATAGTCTCTGCTAAATTTTCTGCGTGTGTACCAATATCACCTACCGAACCTGCCTTCCCAGATTTTGAGGGATCTGTTCTCCAGCTAGCTTGTGTTTGACCAGTTTGTTCCAGTGGCGTGGAAAGCCAACCTTGAGGGTATTCCACCACGACTTTTCTTATTTTTCCGAATACTCCGGAGGTGACCATTTCCCTGGCCTGTTTTACCATAGGGTAGCCCGTATAGGTATGGGTAAGTGCGAATATTAAACCCGTTTCATTCACTAATTTCTCCAGTGCTTCTGCCTCTTCGGTATTGAATGCCAGTGGTTTATCACAGATCACATGAAATCCATTTTCCAGGGCTAGCTTTGCCGGTTCGAAATGTACGTGGTTAGGAGTAACGATGGAAACGGCATCCATTCGAATATCTTCAGGAAGCTGGGATTCTTTTTCTATCATTTCTTTATATGAACCGTAAACCCGGCTTTCATCCAGAAATAATTGCTCTCCGGTAGCTTTTGAATTTTCAGGCCGGCTGCTGAAAGCTCCACAAACAAGCTCTATTTGCCCATCAATTGCTGCAGCTATTCTGTGTACAGCTCCTATGAACGCTCCCTGTCCTCCACCTATCATTCCCAATCGAATTTTATTACTCATTTACTTATCGTTTTTATGAAACATTGATCTGTTCTAGATTACAAATTCATTTGATTAATTAACAAATCAAAATGAAAAATGTAATTACACAACGAGTAAGTTAAAGGATTTAACAAGCAATGTATTCCTTGGATTTTCAATGAAAAAAAATAGAAAGATCAGACTGGATTGTTCCTGCTCTTTTTAGTAAGCATCAAATAATCTAAATAATACAATACGCGAAAGGAGATGGAGTTTTCCACTGGAGCAGAACTCATTTTACTAAAATTACTAAAGTAGTCTCTGTCTACTTGTGATTGTTGATCAATGATAGCGTTTTTCCATACTACACTAAATTCGCTGGCCGGAGAAAACACCCAGGTATATATCATGTCGATATTAAAAGCATTAAAACTAACATCATGGTCGTTGTTATAATCACTTTCTCTTAAATACCCGGCCTGATCCAGCTCAAGAAAATCAGAATAACTTGCCGATGACCAATAATGCCTGGCTCTGAAAAACAAATCCATGGTATTATTAAATGCATATTTAGTGGAGAGCATATTCGTAACGGTTTGCACGTCCCTCACTCCAAAATTAATGGACTCTTCGTTACTTGATACATATCCTATATCATTATTGTTTTTATCAGCGGAAATCCATGTATTGATAGATAACTTATCATTGATCCTTACTGCCGGACCAATACCAATAGACATTCCTTCACGTGCCCTGTCATCATCCAGTTTATAATAGCCAATCCAGCTATTCAGACGAACTTTTTTGCGACTATCCGTTTGAATATTCAACCTGGTGTTTTTATATCCGGGGTTCACCAGATACCTGCCAGCTGTCCTTGGTTCATTAAAGTCGATGTTTTCGATGGGAGAATAATCAAACCAAATCCTGGTTTCCAGGAAATTGTTGAATTTAGAAGAAAGAAAGGTATTAATCTCTAATTCCTTAAACATTCCAGGTTTGAATTGACGCTGATAGTTTACGCCCATTCTTGCACGGAAATTCAAAAAACGTCCATTAGGCTCCAGTAATTTATATTCAATATTTGCACCTGTTGACTGAACATTATTATTACGCATGTAGCCTAGATCATTAGCATTAAACTGGTCGGTCTTTAAATTATACCAGGCTCCGTAGTTTATTGATCCACTTACCTTCTTAATGCCAATATTTGATTGATATCCTGAAGCTTCTTTTTCAGGATTGCCATACTGATGAGACCAGGCGCCTTTGCCATACACCATTATGTTTTCTTTACTATCAAATAATCGAAAGCTTGTTCCTGCCAGATTCGAATTATAATAACCGTCACCCCTGGTCACATTATGATTAAGAAGTGTGATGTATGAGTTGTTTTTCAGGGACTGATCAAGTGCGAGCACATTGTAATTGATCAATGGAGCTGTCTGTACTTCCCTTTGATTTCCTTCTTCATCTTCTATGGTCGCATAGGTTTTGGCAGTGGTGGCATTTAATATTCCTACCCCTAACCCACTATTGGTACGTCCTGTAATTTTTGTTGCATTGATAATTTTTGATTCCAGTGGATTTCCTGTGACTATTTCACCTTCCTCCAAATTATCATCAGCACTATTAAAGTCTATGGGCTTGCCACCAATTCTACGGGTATATAAATAGTCCCCTTTATCGAAAAGCTCTGTTCCTTCCTGAAAAAACTGTCTGTTTCAGAATTAAATATTTCATATGGACTGAGGTTTAATACTCGATTATCAGATATCACCTGCCCAAAATCAGGTATCAACATCATATCCAGCGTAAACGCATCATTAATACCATATTTGATATCCATACCACCTCTGAAATTAATATTGGAGTAAGAAGTGTTATTTGGTTTATCATTTACATGACTATAGTAAGATGACAAGTATGGAATTACTGCCAAACGCATAGGTGGCTTAATATCATTCAGTCCATCAACTACTCCAAACTGATTGACAAACCCATTTTTTTGTGGTTTGATTTCTTCCCAAAAGTTAAGCTCTCCCTTTCTTACAATGTTTCGTTCGAAATTCACGCCCCATTCCTGGATCTGATCTGAAGGGAAACGAAGTGCGGAAAAGGGAATTTCCATTTCTACAATCCACCTATCATCTTCGATATTCACTGCGCTGTACCAGGCGGCATTCCAGTTTCTATCCCATCCATTGGAACTCACCCGGTAGTCATATTGTACACCCGCCGCAGTTACGCCAAATTGAAAAGCATTTATTCCGTCATGGTAAGTATCAAAAAATACAGCAAATCGATCCGCATATCCTATTTCATCACGAGCTGAAAGTTGTTTCATAATGCTATCAGAAGAAACATCATGTAATACAGCCGCCACAAAAACAGAGTAGTCATTATAAACGATCTTCACTTCCGAATCAAAAGAAGGCTTTTTACCTGGATATGGTCTTCTTTGTGTGAAATCATCAGCTACATCTGCCAATTCCCAAACAGCCTCATCCAATTTGCCATCAACCTTAATCGCGGCATCGGTTTTATAGGCCGATAGTTTTTTACAAGCAAAGGAATAGGAAGAATGAAGTAATTGAAATGATATAAGAAGTAGTAGCCAAATCCCAGTTTTGCGCATCAATGATTATAAATTTTGTCCCGTTATATTAAAAACTCCCCGTAATTAAGCGCAAAAATAGGATGCTTTTTTTAAAAACACACTATTCCATGTAATGGGATAGGGACGAATTTGTTAACTTTTCGATTAACGGTGGATTATTCAGGATTAATGGTTGTGAATTCGCAACTCATTGTATTGCCTTCTTCATCTACTATGGTCAACAAGTGCAATCCTGGCTCCGGAAGAATAGCCATTTCATGTTTTCCCCGAGTAGTCCCAATATATTTATCATCTAAATGCCAATAAAGCTTCAGTTTTGTTTGCGAATGCGCTACTTCAGCAATGATATTTCCCTTACTTCCATCCAGCTGGACAGGCACATAAACTTTGGCGCTATTTTTAGGATAGATGAATTCCATGATATTCTGTGTGTTATCCTGCAAACACTCCCGCAAAAAGGGTGGTGCTTTTTTATACAATGGGTTCTTTGATGTAAAATACCATTCTTGCACCGGTGGCAGCACAAACCATTTCTTATGGGTCATTTGCGTAGGGCTCATACATTTCTCTGTTACCTGGTAATTTGCATCAGGATCTAAATGAAGTATTTCACAATAAGGACAAGAGGTAGCTTTTAGCGAGGCAACAGGTATTTCATTTTTGACAATATCCGGGCAATTCACTCCTGCCCTATACCCACTATGCTTACAGATATCGACTTCCTCGAATCCGGTGAATGGTTTTTTAAACCATGAAGTAGGTGGCAGGATATTAAATACATCAAAGAGAATTGGGGCGGCTTCCAGCAAACCGGTAAGACCTGGTCGCCCTTCACCATCAGCATTGCCTACCCATATTCCTACCACATATTCGGGCGTCACACCGATAGCCCAGGCATCTCTAAAACCAAAGCTGGTGCCCGTTTTCCAGGCTACTTTTCTGGATGAATTAAAAAGCCTCCATGAAGATTCTTCCCTCGGGCGGCTCACATCCATCATCGCCTTAAATGCAAACCAAATAGATTGGGCGCTCAAATAACTATTTCGGTTTTTTCCTTTTCTTGTGTTCAAAGTTGTAGGCCTGTGATAATAGGTATTTGGATGAAAATCACCCTTATCATAGCGGTCAGGCTCAATAAATTGGTTATAATGAATAAGGGTTCGGGCCATTCCTCCATAGGCAGCAGTTAAATCCCACAAGGTAGCTTCTGCTCCTCCGAGAACAAGAGAAAGTCCGTAATGTCCCGGAGGCTTATTAATAGTACTTAAACCGATTTCATTCAGTAGAAAATGAAATTTTTCATGCCCATAATCTTTCAGCATATATACTGCAGGAATATTTAATGACCTTGAAATAGCCTCATCAGCTGGTACAGCGCCATCGAATGTCAACGAATAATTCTTTGGTGTAAACCCTTCAAAAAATGTAGGAATGTCAGGATATAATTGTTGTGGTGTAATCAGGCCGTCATCCAATAACCCTGCATATAAAAATGGTTTAAGAATACTTCCTGTACTTCTGGGTGAATTGATCACATCAACGTACACATTGTTTTCGTCTCCTTCCACATTACCAACATATGCAATCACTTCACCGCTAGCAACATCAAGGACAATTGCACCCGCATTATTAATTTGATTGTGTTTGTTTTCTTCATAGTGTTTTTGAAGAATACTTCTCGTTTGCAATTGCACCTGCACATCCACGCTCGTTACAATTCGTTCTCCCTTCTTTCCATCTTTAATAGCCTTGTTAAGTAAATGTGTAGCACTTTGGGGTAACAACAATGGTTTTCCTGGCAATGGCTCCGTCAATGCCAAAGAATAGGTAAGCGTATCGATGACCTCATTTTCATATAACTTCATTAATAACCGATCTCGCTTGGTTTTTAATATTTCATGGTTCTTTCCGGGAAATACCAGGGACGGACTATTAGGAAGAACGGCAAGTGCAGCAGATTCTGCCCAACTTAACATATTGGGATGCCTACCGTAATACCGCCACGCTGCAGCATCAAGACCTACTACATTACCACCAAAGGGTGCGTGCGATGCGTATAGTGAAAGTATCTCACTCTTAGAATATTGCAATTCTAAACGAGTGGATAGTATCATTTCCTTTATTTTTTCCAGAATCGTTCTATTTTTTCTTCTTGCCAGTCGAATAACTTGCATGGTAATAGTACTCCCACCACTGACGATTTTTCCTTCAGAAATATTTTGACCTAATGCCCTGAATAATGATACAGGATTAAATCCCGGGTGGGTAAAAAAATACTCATCTTCGTAGTATAGTATGCATTTTTCGAATTTATCAGGTACAGAATCTGCCTTTGGAAACCGCCACTGACCGTCATCTGCAATAATGGCGGCAAGTAACTCACCATCTTGACCTTCCACCACTGTTGAGTAAGAAGTGTCAAATAAGGGAAATGACAGAGAAAAAAAGTAAACAATTATAACGATCAATGAGGTAATAATGAGCACTAATTTTTTTCTGAATTTTCTATTCTTAGGCCATTTTTTAAAAAATACATACATGGGTGACGAAACAAATTGAAGCACCAAGACACATTTATTTAATATGGGTAATTTAGCATTAAAATTATATTCTTATCATCTGGATTATCAAATACGGAACAACTTTTTGGAAAAAGCTAATTAAAACCAGCTTAGCAGCATTATGCTTACTGTTAAGCTTCAATGCCCTGGCATATGACGCTATTGTAATTCGCAATAGTGATCAAATCATTAATATCTCTGACAAAATCAATTACTACAAAATCGATCCATCTCAAATAAATGATTGGAAATCCATTCTTGCTTCTACAGATTTTGACAATGATGATGAGAATATTCTATTCCGACAGCTTAAAACAGAAAAAGCTATTGTTGCTTATCTAAACCTGGATAATAATTCTAACGAAGAACTGTTTATTCAACTTAGTGATCCAACTATTGATCATATTATTTTAGTAGAGATTGCTGAGGTTGGAAATAAGGTGCTATACCAGGGAGGAAATAATCACAGAAAATACATCGATAATATACGGTTAAGCAAATATCTTATCAGCTTAAAGTCGAAAGCGGGAGGGCAAAAATCTTATGCACTTATCGTTTCAGATGATAAGCCATTAGCTAATCTCGAAATTAGCCTGGGCACCTTAAAAAAATATTTGGACGACCGACCGGAAATCAATCTATTGGAGGGAATGTTCTTTGGGATATTCCTATTGTTGGTTATTTACAGCATCTTCCAATATTTTACGGTGAAAGACCCTTCATACATTTATTTTGGTCTCTATGCAGCATCACTTACGCTGCTTTTCGGTATTATGAAAGGCTATACCATTGAATATTTTTTAGGTGAACTACCCAATTTTGAAACATATGTACAGCTATTAATTTGCGCTTCAGGAGTATTGGCGATTTTGTTTACTACTAATTTCATGAAGACCATCATCAATACACCGCGTCGTCATATGTGGTTAATGGCTTTTATGGTTTTCTTTGGTATTACCTCATTAATATTCTTGTTTGGAGGAGATACATTAGGAAGCAAACTGATCTACTACAATTCTCTCTTTAGTATTGCCTTTTTCATATATATATCTGTCACCATGTGGAAAAGAGGGTTCAAACCTTCTATAAGCTTTATGTTGGCATGGATCTCTTTGTTGGGTGGAATGGTTGCTTCCACATTGATAGACATGGAGCTGATCAGCTATAATTTATTAACTGAAAATATACTTCAATTTGCAGCGCTACTACATATCATCCTATTGTCTTTCGCACTTGCCATGAAGATCCGGATTTATATTGACAAGAAAAACGAGGCCCAGGAAATGGCGCTTGAAACAGCCATTGAAAATGAAAAATTAATCACCCATCAGAAGCAACTACTGGAAACGAAGGTGTTTGAGAGGACAAAAGACCTTGAGCAATCAATCGATGCGCTTAAAAAACAGGAGGATCAATTACAAGAGGCAAATGAATTTAAGGATAAGGTTTTCTCGGTGATTTCCCATGATCTTAAAAGTCCCATTTCTACGCTTACGGGCTTATTGGAATTGTTGAAATTGAATACCTTGACAAAAGAAGAAAAGTCAAACATCATCAACAATCTTGATGTAGCGCTTAAAAACACTAAATACTTACTGGATAATATTCTCGTTTGGGCAAATCCTAAGCTCAACAAAGGAAAGCAAAGTTCGAACTTCTTTTTATATTCTGTGGTAGATGAAATCTTCCAGTTATTTAGTATTCAGGCCAATGCCAAAAATATTGAATTAGTGAACAATACTGATCCGGCATTAAAAATTAAATCTGACAAAGACATTATAAGGCTGGTGCTCAGAAACCTTGTTTCCAATGCGCTGAAATTCACTCCATCCGGAGGACGAGTGGAAATTGGGATGCAACTCGATCAGCAAAATGTAACGCTGATGATCAAGGACAATGGCATTGGAATGGGTAAGGATCAGCTTGAAAAGTTATTTATCAGAAACCAACACCACTCCACCCGTGGAACAGAAAATGAAAAAGGCACTGGTCTCGGTTTAATGCTTTGCCGTGAATTCCTCGAAAAAAATAATCATAAGATCTGGGCAGAAAGTGAGCCTGAAAAAGGATCAACCTTCTTTATTGCACTTAATTCCGTTCTGGATAAAAAGAAAATGAAATTAGTCGTGTAAATCTTATGGGATAATCACACTATGACAATTTGCCATAGCATGATTAATCATATTACTTTTTACTGAGTTATTGTACTCATCACTTCTACCCATTCTCCTTTCGTTCTGGCATTGATGCTATTATCATACATCGCTTCGCAAGTAATACCCGGTTGATAATACCTACCAGCATATGCAGCAATCAGCTTGATAGTAAAGGTCTTACTGCGACCTTTTCCTAAATCAAAATAGGTCATCACTCGATCATCCCTAAAGTCCTGATATGTAAATGATGATCCATTATCAGCTGTCGCAGTTTCGTCCATTCGTGCATTTACAATCTCCCACCCTGAAGGGAATACCTGTGTTAAGGCAAGTTCTTTTATTTCACCATTATAGCTATGGTTTGAAATTGTTACCTGGGCAAAGAAATCATCACCTTGATTCAGGGAAGTAGGATTTATCACCTGGTTTTTTGAGTCAAAATATTTTACATTCATGCTGACATTTTGGGCTGAAGGTTGCTCATTTCCAGCCACCGGCGTACCAGTATTGGAAATCCGTACATAGATCATTCCCTTGCCTTCATTTTTAACCAATAGCTTATTTTGCCCTGTTTTAATGGCCAGCTCTTTTTTGAAATAAGGATATACAGTTTTTGCATTTTCTGACTTACCATTAAATGAATAAGTGCAATTCATGCTGGCAGACAACTCATTTACTTTCAGATATTTTCCTACTGCCAATAGTGAATAGGAAGTTTCCTGTGTACTCATCCAATAGTTTTGATTGCTTAGTCGTTTCGAAATATCAATCAACAATTTGCCCGCTTTATCCTTGTCTCCCAATAAAATCATTGCTTCAAGAATCATTGCCCTGTCTCTGGTGTCTGAACCGTATGAATAGGACATTTCCCGATAAGCAGGTATGTCATAAGAAAGATTTTTAACAATATCCTTACCAGCTTCAGGTTGCCCAATCAATGCATAAGCCGCTGCCAATCTCCAACCGGCAGCAATGGAATAACCACCTTCTTCTCGCATTCTGTTCATGGCGCCTTTTGCGGGTGACTCAGCTAGCGCTAACCCATACAAACGATAACTTTGCCCGAGATCGCTATTGCGATATCTAGCAGATTTTTTCCATGCATTCGCTTGCTTCTTTTGGAATTTCACCCAATCTCTAATCATGGATTTTGGCACACTATATCCTTTGTTTGAAGCTTCCACCAAGAAATGCCCGGCATATGAAGTTCCCCATTCATTATAATATGACTGCCCAGGCCAATAGGAGAAACTTCCATCAGAACGCTGAAATTTTTTAAGTTTTTCAATGGCAGCTTTTATGTTTTCTTCTGTTTCCTTAACTGCCTCATCAGGTAGATCTACAAAATCTGTCAAATACAATTGAGGAAAAACGGAAGAAACGGTTTGCTCCACACACCCATGCGGATAGCGGATTAAGTACCGCATTCTTGCTTCTAGGTTGATTGGAGGAATATTAGACACCTCGATGGTAGCAGAATTTGTTCCCGGGATTCCTATTGTATTCAATACCTGAGAGTATGATTTTCCGGATTCCACTAATGCTTCTAACACATTGGTCTGAGGTGGATTAGGGTTTCGAATGTCCAATTCAATGGTTTGGCTCGCTTTTTTTCCACCTCCACTCACTGTGATTTCAAACCTACCAATACCAGTTAGTTCTTTGACATCAACCTCAAAGGCGACCATCTTATCTCCTTCATCACTGAAGTACAGCTCCTTTTTATTACTTCCTTTAATGGTGAAATAATTGTTTGTTTTCAGTGATACCTGGACCTCCCCGATGCCTTTTTCCATCGCAAAAACATTAACTGGTAACTTCAAGGATTCTCCCGGACCTAACACTCTAGGTGCAGTAGCAAGCACCATCAATGGTTGTCTTACCGGCGTGGCTTTTTCTGTTTGTCCGTAAGCTCCGTTATTAGCAGCTACTACCATTGTCCTTACTGAACCTACATACTGTGGCATGGTGAAATCGTGGCTGGCTGTTTTACCTTTGTCTAGATAAAATGGTCCGAGAAACTTAACGACCGGCTTAAATCGTTTGGCATTAGAGTCCTCCTCCTTCGCCTCCATATCTCCTCCAATAGAAAGCAATCGCTCTATCTTTCCTCCATATGCTCCGATCACATCATCAAACAAATCCCAGGTTTTTACTCCTAAAGCTTCTTTGGCATAAAAAGACGAAAATGGATCAGGTGTTCTGAATCGGGTTAAATCAAGAATACCTTCATCCACCACCGCAATCGTATATGCCATCGGTTTCCCTGAAGCTTCAGATATATTCAGGTTGACATTACTTCCCGGTTCCAGCACATCTGCCATTTTCAACACAGGCTGTAAATGCGTTTTTGGGTCTTCCACTTTAAATCCGGTAATTCCATACATTCGAATCGGAAGATCATTTTTCGTCTGATTATGAGGCTGCAATAGTGAAATATTAATGTAGGCATTAGGTGTCATTTTATCTGTTGCCGTAATCTCAAATTCATTCTCACCTGCTTTAGTAGGCAACCAGAATTTTTCAATTATACCGCTTCCGTTTTCTATGGAGACCAAGGCCTGACCCTTTTCACTTCCGGGTAGGGTAACTTTAATTTTATCTCCTACATCATATTTTTCTTTATCGGTACTCATGACCAACATAGTGGCTCCTCCTGGGATATCACGCTTACCTCTACCAGCCCAACCCGGCCAATCCAGATAAACAATTTTTCCAGCGCAATGATTAGAAACCGGGTCACAAACTCGAATATAATACCGACCCCAATGAGGATAGTTATCCCTCAATTCTGCTCTTCCTCTTCCATTTTTTGTATTTATTTTAGATTTGGAAATAGGTCTATTATACCTGCCACTAATGTAATTGGCATTACCAGCAGATTGGTCCCACCACCATCTCCATTCCATTTTATATAATTCTACAGTCAGACCTTCTCGGCTGATAGGGTTGCCTGCTGCATCCAATGTAACTACATCCACATAGTGGGTAGTATCTGTCAATAACATTCCCCGGGAATCACCTTCTGGCACTCTTATTCCAACAAATGATTCATATGGATAATAGGGAATACTAAAACGATCGACGCTAAAATCACCTCCTTCTTCATAAACTCTACCGCTGAAATAAGCATTTAAAGCTCCCGGAGGATCAACATCTGTAGCAATATTTACATTGATTTTAGCTTTCCCCTCATCATTGACAGAACCATCAAACACCTGGGTCGTCTCGCTGTTAAACCTTCTTGTAGGATCATCGAAAGTATGATTTGGGTATTTTTCAAAAGTGGTTTTAATAGGCGTCAGTTTCACATCAAAAACTGCCCGAAGGTTTTTAGCCACAGCACCATGCAACCATTTTACTTCCAGGTCACCTTCGATACTTTCATCCTTTTTTGTGATTTTATCTACTCCAAAATCCAGATTGATTTTCAGACGGTTTGGCTTGATAGTTTCTACTTTCAATCCTTTACTAAAAGTAGCGCCTCCCACCTTTACCCTACCTTGCCAATTTCCGGTAGGTGCATCTTCTGATGTTTTAACTCCAAAATAATAAATGCCATTTACTGATTCAGATCTTACCAATCGGGTATTTAATTGACCCATCGGGGTTAAAAATTCAAATACAACGGGATGTCCTTCAGGTAATAAATTTTGTTTATCTTCCAGCATAAAGCTTATGTGGAGTGAATCTCCAGGTCTCCACACTCCCCGCTCACCATATATAAATCCCTTAATACCATCTTGCACTACCTGCCCTGCTACATTAAAATTGCTGAGCGAAAGTGAATTACCATCATCAAGCTTTAAATACCCTTTTTGATTATCCTTGGAGGCAACTAATAAAAATGGCTTTTTTTCTAAAGGTATACTCACCAATCCATCAAGACCTGAAGCTTCTGTGGCTAATAGTTGTTTTTGATAGTCAAACACTTCAAGGTTTACCCCTGAAATAGGCTGGGCAGTTTTTAAATCTGTAACCGCGACCAATAGTTCTCCTTTTGCTCCTCTTTTAGCTAAAAGACCAAAATCCGATGCAAGAATATTTTTTGATACCTGCCGACGTGATCCATAATAATAACTGCTATTACAAGGATTATCTCTTTCTCGCCAATCGTAATCATCATAATAATAGTAATCGTCATAGTAATCCCAATAGCTAGATTCTTCTTCCGGCTGATTCCAATTTTCATCACCACTGATTTCTGCCATATTGTCTTCCGTATTGGATTCTCCTTCACAGAAATACGCAGAATGAGATTTATTGAAATTTAATTTCACCTGGTAAATAGCACCTGGTTCTTTATTTATTAATTCATTCAAATCCAACGTGAAACGATTCCATTTGCTTAAATCAGTAAGTCCGGAGCTATTGAGGCGAATTGTCTTTTTAACAATCGGAGTAGCCACTCTACGCATTTGACTTGTCCCATCGTAATTATTGACTTGTAAAAACTGCGTAACATTATTCGCATAGACTTTATACACTGATACTTCTACTGCCTTAAGGCTCACCGCTTCAAAAGGAAGTACCAGCCCATCACTAGAAGGTAAAATATTTCCTTTGCTGGTGAACCTGACATTCGGTTTAATTTGTTCAAACAGAATTGACTCAGAATAAGATTTTTGAAGTTTGTATTCCAGAATATTTCGAATTTCGCGAGTGACAGTCACAGTTTTGCTACCTGCTTGCCGCACATTAGGGTAAACCCGGAGCTCATTTTGGGATATGATAAACTGAAGGCTAGAAACTCCTGCGATACGGATCAGTCCATTCAGGTTTTGATTTTCCTTAATAGGGTCTGAGAATTTCATTAACACGTATTGTTCCGGGGTATGGACCACACTTACATCCATCAACTTAAAATCTCCCAGAGCTGGTACTTCATATTCCAACTCTTCGGAACGATCGACACCAATACTTTCTCCCTTAACTTCTACCTTGACCTTTTCGGGATCCTCTGTTCTTTTAACTTCCTCTACGATAAATTCATGCTTGTACTGCTCCGGGTAATGTGTCCAGCTTACCTTTAAATTTTTATTGTTTTGCGTAGCTGCTAGCATCTCTTCTACTTCATTACTTTTTGCCTCATCGGCCGTTACAAGAACACCGTTCAGTTTCTGACGCTTTAAATCTTTCTCTTCGTAAATCCCTAACCCATCGAACATTACATCAAAATCCTGAACAATGGTCTGAAAGACATATTCAAATATTTCCAGATCATCAGGGACGCTCATTAATTTTGACAAGTAGAATTTCAACACGTATTGAGCGCCTGATTCCAGCGATTTCTCAGGTCGAAACTCAATGGTCTTGTTGTCTATCCAGAAAGCTTCTCCGGATATGGATGGCTCAAACTGAAATAATTTTTCGGGAATCGGACCTTCTGTTACCAGACTACTTTCCACTTCCTGAGCTAGTTCAATAACAATGTTTGAATTCTTACCAATAACTCCTGCCGTGTATCCGGAAATGAATTGCCCGAATGCCGGGTTTATGGGTTGATGAATATCGCGCTCAGCATTGCTATTTCGTATTACACCAAAAAAAACAATTACCCCAACAGCCAAAATTGCCAATGTTCCAAAAATATATTTGGAATAAGGGGAAGAAGAAATGAGTTTCATATGTCAGAAGATTTAGAAAAGAAAAATGGATTACACCAGGTTTAATTTTTAGTAAATCAATTTGGAATGATGTGATGAACTAAAGCATATACCGGATAAAAAATAACGAAAATAAATTCGAAAAATTTACTGGGATAGACAAGGAAAAACCGGGTTTTCAACTATAAAAAATCAGTATATGCAGTATTGATTAAAAGCCGCCTTAAAAACCCAGCTTTTCAGGTAGTACCAGCATTGGAATAATCATTTGTTGAGGAGCTTTTTTAAAGCTAGCCAGACTTATTTATTTACCGCATTCATAATTTAAACCCTGGTAACAATCCAAAAAATAAAAAGGAATTTTTACATCCTTTCCGGGACCTTAATTCCCAGGAGATTCATGGATGTTTTGATTGTGCGAGCAATTACATATGAAAATGCTACTTTAAATTTTAATTGTTCCGGATCCTTTTCTCCAAAAATGGAAACTTCCGTATAAAACCTGTTGTATTCTTTGGCCAGATCATAAACATATTGTGCTATGATAGATGGGGCATAATTCGTCGCTGCTTCCTGCACTATGGATGGAAATTTATTAAGCATAAATACGATGGGCTTTTCCAGCTCATGCAGTCCAGGAATTTTAGAAAAATCCGTATTTTTATAATCTACTCCTATCTCTACCGCCTTCCTTACAATAGCAGAAATCCGAGCAAAAGTATATTGGACAAACGGCCCGGTATTTCCATGAAACTGAATAGATTCTTCAGGATTGAATAACATTCTTTTTTTAGGATCTACCTTCATCAAAAAGAACTTCACCGCTCCAAGAGATAGAACTTCATAAAGCTCTTTTGCTTGCTCTTCCGTAAACCCTTCGATTTTACCTAACTCTTCTGTATGCTTTTTAGCCGTTTCAGCCATTTCATCCATCAAGTCATCGGCATCTACTACGGTGCCCTCCCTGGATTTCATTTTACCACTTGGTAAATCCACCATACCATAGCTCAAGTGGTACATGCCTTCCGCATAGCTTCTTCCCAGCTTCTTTAATATTAAAAACAACACCTGAAAATGGTAATCCTGCTCATTTCCAACTACATAAATAGAGTTGTCAAACTGGTAATCTTTATATTTTAATTCTGCTGTACCGAGATCCTGGGTCATATATACAGAAGTGCCATCCGCACGAAGAAGCAATTTTTCATCTAACCCTTCATCTGTCAAATCCACCCATACTGATCCATCATCTTTTTTGTAGCAAATTCCCTTCTCCAAACCTTCCAATACAATGTCTTTGCCTAGCAGGTAAGTTCCTGATTCGTAGTAATACTTATCAAAGGAAACACCCATTCGCTCATAGGTGGCATCAAAACCTTCATAAACCCAGCCATTCATCTTTTTCCATAGATCAACTGTTTCTTTGTCTCCCTCCTCCCACATTTTCAGCATCATCTGGGCTTCCACTAGAATGGGCGCCTGCTTTTCAGCTTTCTCTTTATCCATCCCTTCGGCTACCAGTGTTTCAATTTGCTTTTTGTATTCCTGATCAAACCGAACGTAGTAATTACCAATGAGATGATCGCCTTTAATGTTAGCCGTTTGAGGAGTCTCGCCATTGCCAAACTTCATATAAGCAAGCATCGATTTACAAATATGGATTCCGCGATCATTGACAAGATTTACCTTTTCCACATCGTATCCAGCTTTGGCCAAAATTTGTGACACTGAATATCCAAGGAAGTTATTTCGAAGGTGCCCAAGATGTAACGGCTTATTGGTATTTGGTGAAGAATATTCTACTACTACTTTTTTGCCATTGGATTCACCTGCACCATAATTTTCATTTGGCAGAATTTCTTTGAAAACGTCTATCCAAACCTTATCATCCAGGCTTATGTTCAGAAAGCCCTTTACCACATTATAGTCTTTAACCAGGGTTTCATTTTCTTTCAATGCCGAGCCTAATATTTCCGCTACCTCTTCTGGTTTCTTTTTAGCAAACCTCACATATGGAAAAACGACAAATGTATAGTCACCATCAAATTCTTTTCGTGTAGGCTGAAGAATATTGGTTTCTTCTATTTGATGATCAAACAGGTTTAAAAAAGTTGCTTTTATCGCTTTTGACAGGCTTGCTTCTAAACTCATAATGGCACTCTAAATGATTTGAAATTTTGGACTGCAAAGATGAAAAAATTAATTGATTTATAAAGGGGTAAGCCACGCTATAAAGTGTACATCAGGAATAAAAATAGGCTGCCTCTCCATAAAAATCACCATGAACGAAAGACAGCCTTAAAACCACTATACCTAAAACAAAATTGTACTAAAAAATTACTATGCCATTTCTATTATTTCCTTTTTAGAATCCTTCATTATTTTCCAAGCCTTATAACCGCCACCAAGATTTTTCACCGCTTTCAATCCATTATTTTTGAGAATTAATGTAGCCAAATACCCCCGCAATCCTTTAGCACAGTACACGATGGTTTCCTGGTCAATTTTAAAACTTTCAATATGATCCCTGAGATCATCTAAAGCTATATTTTCAGCTCCGGGTATGATTCCCTCCTTATCCAATTCTAATTGTTCACGCACATCAATTAACCGATAACCGTTTTGACCAGTTTCAATCCTTTCATTTAATGCTTCTGCACTTATTTCTTCAAATTGATTTCGGCCTTTATTTTGGGAAATATATCCCGCGAGTATCACCGCATCTTTAGCGGGTGAGAATGGTGGCGCATACGCCAGGTCCAGGTTGGGAAGATCTTCTATGGTTAGCCCACCATAAATAGCGGTACTAAACACATCGATTCGTTTATCCACTCCTTTTTGTCCGAAAACTTCTGCACCTAATAATTTTCCACTATCAGGGTCAAAATAAACCTCTACGACCAATTCCTTTGGCTCGGGGTAAAATCCAGGAGTAGATGAAGAAATAAAGAAAGTAGATTCGTATGGAATATTTTTCCGATCCATGAATTCCGGATTCATTCCTGTTCTACCGAGGGTATATTCAAAAACCTTTACAATGGCTGTTTTATAAGCGCCCTTGAAAGTTTCGTTGCCACCCACAGCATTTGCCCCGGCAGTTCTTCCACCTTTATTGGAGTGAGTACCCATGGGGAAATAATCATGCTCGGCCGTTTGTAAGTTCATGATGCTGGCACAATCACCTGCCGCATAGATGTCTGGCAAAGTGGTCTCCATTTTTTCATTGACTTTTAATGCACCATTAGGTAGGCTTTCTGCACCCCTTTCTGTGAGCAAATGAGTATTCGGCCTTCCTCCTACTCCCATAATCAGGTAATCTGTCGGAATCTCTGTTCCATCTTTTAGCCTGACGGCCTTCATCTCGCCTCCATCCGTGATCAATTCTTCAATGGTATTGGAAGCATAAACATTTATCCCATTGTCTGATAACACCTTCTCGGCCATATATCCGAATTTCGCATGCCAGACCGAAAGAACCGTAGGCGCCATTTCTACAATGGAAACATTCTTACCTACCTTTTTCAGGTTTTCTGCTACTTCCACACCTATTAATCCGGCTCCAAGTATGGTGATATTTTTTCTTTTAGTGAGCACACCGTCCTCCACGAGCTTATCAAAATTTTCAATAGTTCTGCAGTTTGACCAATTAGATACCTGATCGATATTTTTAATAGGCGGAATAAAGGGATGAGCGCCCGTTGCGAATATTAATTTGGAATACTTGTACCATCCTTTGCTGGTTTGAATAAGATTGTCTCCAGGTACTATATCCATTACTTCTTCTTCCAATCTGACATCAATTCCAAATCGCTTCCTTAATAAATCAGCTTTTACGACTAACAATTTATCCCGATCCTTAATGGTGCCTGAGAGGGAATAGGGTATTCCACAAGTAGCATAACTTATATATCGGGTTTTTTCAAAAAGTATGATTTTAGCTTTTTCGTTGGTACGTCGAGCTTTAGCTGCAGCTGAAGGTCCTGCTGATAAACCACCAATGATGATAATTGTTTCCTCCATGTCCTGTTCTATCTTTTTCATTCTAATGTATCTTTTCAGATTTAAAAAATTACTGACTATTATCATGAAACGGCAAGAGAGGCTTTCAGGAGACGAAAAAACAACTATATGTCACCAACAAACATATGAACATATTTAAATATATTTATTTTTGAATTGGGCAAAAAAATTAGTATTGATAAGACCTTACCAATACTAATTTTGAAATGATTAGAAAATATTAATTCGTTTACTCTCCCTGACCTAGCGAATATCCTCGCTCCCCGTCAAATGTATATAAGTGTTCTGTTTTTATAAAATCAAATCCTTGTTCATTGACATTAGCAAGTAAATCAATAATATCCTGGTGGGAAATGATTGTTCCTTCCTTCGGTGGGAAATATCTGCATCGCCAGTGATCAGAACAGAAAGTTTCCGGATGACCGGATGGATATACCGAAACACCTCTGTTAGTAATTAATTTTAATTCCAGTTCTTTCGTATTAGCTTTTCCAAGTTTTTCGCCCAATTTGTTTGGATCACGACCATCTTCGTCCCAATCAAGGAACACATCAATACCAACTAGTTCTTTTTTAGCTTTTGGCACTTTTGATTTCTTGGTGAGATCCATTACAGCTTCTTTGTCATAAGATACCGCCTTTAATTGTGATGGTTTCTGACCCAATCTCAGAATCACTTCTTTGGCAAATTCAGTCGTCCACACCTTTCGGGCAGAGTTTTTACCATATATATCGGAAGTATGAATACCATCCTCCACCGTTTTTAACCAGGCATTTTCAATGGTTTCTGCTACATCAGGTTGATTAATATGCACCAGCATCATCACGGCAGCATTGATCAGCCCACTCGGGTTGGCTATATCCAAACCGGCAATGTCTGGAGCAGAACCATGTATGGCCTCAAACATAGCTACTTCATTTCCAATATTTGCCGAACCTCCCAGTCCAACAGAACCAGTAACCTGTGCAGCAATATCCGAAATAATATCCCCATATAAGTTTTCCGTAACCACTACGTCAAGACTGTGTGGTCGGTCGGCAATGATGGCTGATCCTATGTCAATGATCATGTGGTTGGCTTCAATGGTAGGATACTCATGCGCTACTTCGTCAAATATTTTGTGAAACAGACCATCGGCTTGTTTCATAATATTATCCTTAGACATACAGGTGACTTTCTTTCTTTTATATGCTTTGGCATATTCAAAAGCATAGCGAATGATTTTTTCCGAACCTGGGCGAGAGATTAATTTTAATGCCTGGATAACTTCGTTTGTCTGTTGATGTTCTATACCTGCATAAAGATCTTCTTCATTTTCCCGGATTATAACCATATCCGTTAAAGGGAAATTTGTATCAACATATGGATAGTATGATCGGCAAGGACGCACATTGGCATACAGACCAAGTGTTTTACGGGTGGTAACATTTAAACTTTTAAAGCCTCCCCCCTGCGGAGTGGTAATAGGCGCTTTTAAAAACACCTTGTTTTTCTTCAAGCTAGACCAGGATTCCGGTGCTATTCCTGTTGAAATTCCTTTTTTATAAACTTTCTCACCTATCTCTATTACTTCAGTTTCTATTTGTGCACCAGCAGCAAATAAAATGTCTAAAGTTGCCTGCATGATCTCAGGTCCTATGCCATCTCCATATGCTACCGTAATTGTCCTTTTCTTCGCCATTTTATTGATTTTTTTGATTCAAGTTAAGTACCACGAAAATAAAGATTAATCATTAAGGGTAATAGCAGATGAATAAATAATGCAAATAATTAAACAAATGCGGATTTAAATAACCATTTCGTTAAAACAAAAGTTAATTTTAGCTTTTCATTTACTAGATTTTTAATTAAAATAATCCTAGCGTTTAAAAATAAATGTGACAGCCATCCGCAAAGTTTTAAACCTAGAAGGGCTAGACGACAACCACGTAAAAAAAACGACCTTTATTTTTTATTAAATTTTTAAAGTTTGAAGGCACAAATACTCGTATATATTTTAGCTATACCGTTATCTTTTTTATCATTTGGCCAAAACAGGATTCAATCAGAAAATTTCTATGTGCAAAAAATTACGGTAGAAGACGGCCTTTCTCAAAGCAATGTAAATGCTATTATCAAAGACTCGGATGGTTTTATTTGGCTGGCTACCAATGATGGATTAAACAGGTTTGACGGATATTCCTTTAAGGTATTCAATAAAAACCCTGATGATTCCCTTTCTATTTCAGACAATAAAATATGGTGCATTTTTGAGGATAGTAAAAAAAGGCTTTGGATAGGCACTAATCAAGGTGGCCTTTGTTTATATAATAAAGAAAAAGAACAATTCACCACATTCAATCACAATCCTGACAATACAAATTCTCTTTGCCAGCAATCGGTATATTCTATCTCTGAAGATCATTTGGGCAGGCTTTGGATTGCCACCCAATGGGGACTGAGTATTTTTGATTATGAAAAAAACCTATTTGTAAACCGGTATGTATCGCCTGATGGATTTGGCATTACAAATAACTACACAAATTGTGTGGTAAATGATCAAAAGGGTCATATGCTTCTTGGAACCAAGGAAGGTATGAGCATTATTAATATTGAAACCCTGGAGATTAAAAATATTTATTTTGAACCGGAAAAACCTAATGGCCTTCTCAATGGAAATGTACAAAATATCTTTGTGGATAGTAAAAACAATATTTGGGTAGTACAAGAGGGATACGGCACCAGCATTTACGATATAGAAACAAACCATTTTACGTATTACTTTCATAATCCTAATGATCCACATTCTATTAATTCGAAATTGATAAGAACTATGTCAGAAGACAAACATGGCAACTTATTATTCGGAACAGATGGAAATGGTTTATCAATTTTTGACACTGAAAAGCAAAAGTTTTACCAGCTTACTTCTCAAAACGAAGCTAGTTTTCAAAACACTGCCATATACGATTTATACATAGATGACAATGAAAAACTTTGGATAGGCACATATGGTGAAGGCGTTAAAATACTTGACCTTCAACAAAAGGGATTTGAACATGTTAAAATTTTTGGTCCGGACATGCCAAAGTCGGGAAAAAAGTCAGTTTTAAGTTTAGCAGAAGATCATAAAGGAAACATTTGGATAGGTACCGATGGCTCTGGATTATATAAATATAACCCAACTACAGATCAGTACACAGCATTTTTACATGATGAAAATGACAATTCTACTATAAGCTCTAATGTAATAAAAACATTGTGCGTAGATCACAATGGGAACATTTATGCTGGTACCTATTCAGGAGGTTTGAATTATATCAATACCAAAACCAATCAGATAAAGTCCTATCTGAATATACCTAATGACAGCACTTCCATTCCTATGAATAACATTTGGTATGTCATGGAAGATAGTGACCATAGAATCTGGCTTGGCACTCTGGGTAAAGGATTGAGTGAATTCCTACCATCTAGCCAAACATTCAAAAACAATAATAAAGAATCAGGTCTGCCAGGAAATATTAGCAATAACTTTGTATCGAAAATTATAGAGGGTGATTCAGACATCTTATGGATAGCTACAGAAGGTGGAGGTGTAAACAAGTATAATAAGCAAGACGGCTCCTATAAGTGGTATTTAAACAGCAACAGCGAAACACCTGATATCATAAATAATGATGTGAAAGATCTTTATCAAGATCTGGATGGAAACCTATGGGCCATGACAAATGGAGGAGGGTTAAATAAATATAATCCTGATAAAGACATTTTTGAAAAAGCATTTGATAATACAAAATTACCTTCCTCTGTGGTGGCTATGCTGGAAGACAATATTGGTAATTATTGGGTCACTTCGTATAGTGGGTTATATAAAATTGATAAAAACAATCTTTCGATTAAAACTTATAACATTACTGACGGGCTTCAGGGTAATGAATTTAACATTAACTCAAAATTAATAGACAGTAGAGGAAAATTTTATTTTGGTGGATTAAATGGATTCACCTCTTTTCATCCGGAAAAAATTAAAGAGATTAATAACGTCCCACCCATTATTCTTACCAACTTATTACTATTTCACAAGAAGGTAGAAATTAATGACAATACTAATCTTCTTGAGGAAAACATCTCATTTACAAAATCCATTACACTCCAACCTGATCAGAGCGTAATTTCCTTTGAATATGCGGCACTAAACTATGACTTGCCAAACACCAAAACTTACGCTTATATTCTGGAAGGATTTGATAGTGAATGGAACTACGTAGGCAATCAGCGTTTAGCCACCTATACTAATTTGCCAGCAGGCAAATATGTTTTCAAAGCCAAAACAACTGACAACGAAGGAAAATGGTCGGACACAGGTTTAAGTATCGAGCTTATCGTAATTGCTCCATGGCATGAAAGGTTGAGCTTCAAACTAGTATTATTATTCGCGCTTCTACTTTTAGTGGCGGGGATAATCAGAATAAGAACTCAGTTTTTATTGCGTCAGAAAAAACGTCTTGAACAAATGGTGAAAATACGCACCGAAAAAATCGAAAATCAAAAATTTGAGATTGAGGAGAAGAATAAAAAGCTTCACAAACAAAACGAAAAAATCAAAGAAAGCCATGCCAAAATATCTTTTCAGAATGATGAATTGATTGAAAAAAACACCAAAATTATTGCGCAAAGGGAACAATTAGACTTAAAATCTAAACAACTTGGCAAAGCGCATGATGATTTAAAAACGGCAAACAAGGAACTCATTAAGCTTAACAATAACCTGGAGCAACTGGTAGAAGAACGCACACAAGAGCTTCAAAAAACGATTGAAAAGCTCGTTGAAACTGATGCTGGGTTAAATACATTTTTATATCGATCCAGTCATGACTTGAGAGGACCAATTACTACATTGCTTGGTTTAGTACACTTGGCAAAACTTGAAAATAAAGAGGAGTCATCGCAAAAGTATTACAATAAAATACAAATTGCCTGCAACCAGATGCTTCGCTTCTTAAAGAAATTGAGAGAAACAAATACGATCTTTAGAATAGATAAAAAGTCAGAAATAATTGATTGGGATAAACTGATAAAGGATGTCAAACATGAATTAAGTGCAATTGACCCTGACAATAGCGTGAAAAAAACATTTGACCTGCAAATAAAATCAAAGATTAAATCTGATGCCTCTATTTTAAAAACAATCCTTCTACACTTATTAGAAAACTCCATCGTCTTTAACACTACTGACAATCCGAATGTTAATGTGAAAATTTTTGAAACAAAACAAAGTTTAGAGATTACCTTAACTGACAATGGAATAGGGATACCTTCAGAAATCCAATCGAAAATATTTGAAATGTTTTTCAGAGGGTCAGAATTATCAAATGGAAATGGATTAGGACTGTTCCTTGTGAAAAAAGCTGTTGAAATAATAAACGGTAAATTAACTGTACATAGTAAAGAAAACAGTGGTACTACTTTCAAAATTTCGATTCCACAAAAAATAACCCTAGAAACTAAAAAAGAATCTAAGAAACTTAAACTATAACCTTATAGTTTAATATATTATCAACAATACATACAATATTTGCCACATCCTTATCAATATTTAATATCCCACTTAAAAGGAATCTCAAGATTTATTTCTTTTTTAGTAGGAACTTATTAATTTATAAGTAAATAACACCACCACTCTGACAACCTTAATTTACCACAGCTATAATTATAGAATCATTGGTATTGAGGAAAATTATAACATTTTTAACTTTTACTATTTGCATAACTTTTTATTCAGTAGGGCAAATTGTTATCGATCCGTCTGATTACAACTACTTTCATTCGCTTTCAATAGAAGAAGGTCTCTCTCAAAGCAATGTAAATGCCATTCTAAAGGACAGCGAAGGTTACGTGTGGATAGGCACAGAAGAAGGGTTAAACAGGTTTGATGGGTATGAATTTAAAATCTTTAGAAACAACCCAAATGACAGCACAAGTCTTGCTGGAAATTTGATCAACAAAATTTTTGAAGACAGTCAAAACAGACTATGGATAGGAATGTCTGAGGATGGAATAAACCTTTATGACCGCACAACAGAGTCTTTTAGAAATTGGTCACATACTCCTACAAATGAAAATAGTATTTATATAGGCCAGGTTCGATCACTTATAGAAGATAAAAATGCAAATCTATATGTGGTAACATATGGAGGCGTCACATTTTTTAACACTGACAATTACACATTTCAAAGGATTCCTGATGTAGAAAGTCATGGTTTTTCTACAGAGACCAATACTACATTAAGTGCTTTGGAGATTCAAAATAAAATCATCGTAGGAAAGAAAAAAGGCTTGCGGATTATCCAAATGGATAATCAAAAATCAGAAAACCTTTATTTCAATCAATACCCAATTTTTGCTGACATCGACCTGGATATCGAAACAATTATTCCTGGAAATAAAAATGAGGTTTGGATAGTAACCAATAGCCATGGTGTCTATGGATTTAATATCAACAGCAAATCTTTCAGAAAGGTAAACATGAAAAACCCTGATCAGTCTAATCATTCTGTAGTCTTGTGGAGTGGAATAAAGAATCCAGATAACACATATTTGTTTGGCACGGATGGTGATGGTGTGTTCACCTATGATCCTACTACCGAACTTTGCCAAAAACTAACTTCCATAAATTACCCGGGACTCGTCACCGAAAACATCAGGTGCATCTATCAGGATGAAGAAAATGTGTGGTTTGGTACCTATAATAACGGGATTCTTTTCATGAATAAAAACCGAAAAAAATTCCTGCATTACCAGTACTTCGATGATTTAATGCATTCCAACACCAAGAATTCAGTGTTAGCAATTGCAAAGGATAAAGAGAGCAATTACTGGATAGGCACTGATGGCTCTGGGCTGTATAAGTTTTCTCCTAGAGACAAAACGTTTGAAAATTATTCATACCAAAACTCCTTAGCTTCCAAACTTTCAGGTGACGTTATAAAAAGCCTTGCTTATGACCCTAACAACAATGTCTTGTATGCAGGGACGTATAATCGTGGACTGAATGTTATTGACCTTACTACACATCAAATTGAAAAATATTTACCTGATCCTTCTGATTCAAATTCAATTAATTCCTACAATATCTGGTCAATTTTAATAGATCGGGATGAAAGAGTTTGGCTGGCCACATTAGACGGAGGGCTGGATGAATTTTTACCTGATGAAAAGAGATTTTTACACCATACTATCAATATCCGGGATTCTAATTCTATAAGCAATAACCACCTAAACACCCTCTTCGAAGATAGCTCGGGATCAATTTGGATTGGCGCCAGCGGTGGATCAATCAACAGGTTTGACAAACAAAATGAGATATTCACCAAGTATTTTGAAATTCATACAAACGACACGAGTTTTCTTATTGGTGAGCCAAATGAAATATTCGAGGATTCTAAACACAATCTATGGATATTAATACAAGGAGCAGCAGCAATATATGATCGTGAAAACGACAAATTTGTTGAAGTATATAAGGAATCCCTGGGTTTAAGTTATCCTCAAAGCATGATAGAAGATCATGATGGCAACCTTTGGGTAAGCACTAGCAATGGTATCATAAAAATAAACCCTACCAATGAAGATATAAATCACTTTGACTACAAGGATGGTTTGCAAAGTAATGAGTTCAACAAAAACTCCAAATTCATAGATAGCACAGGAGTCGTCATCTTTGGAGGTCTTAATGGTTTAACAATATTTGACCCTGGTCAGATCACAGAAAATAAAAGATTACCTAAAGTAATTATATCATCAATATTACTCTTCCGCAAAGAATTAGAAATAGACCCATCTGGAAAAATATTAACAAAAAGCCCAAACTATATGGATGAAATAGAAATTTCACAAGAAGATAAAGTCATTTCTATTAAATTTTCTGCATTGGACTTTCACCTTCCAAAACAAAATGAATTTGCATACCTGTTAGAGGGATTTGATAAGCAGTGGAATTATGTAGGTAATACAAGAGTGGCTACTTATACTAACCTACCTCCAGGGGAGTATTTCTTTAAAGTTAAAACTACCAATACCGATAATATTTGGACCGATCCACAAATTTTAACTTCCATACATGTTTTGCCAAGGTGGCATCAATTATTGTGGGTAAGAATTCTCCTTATACTGGTGCTTATCGGATTCATTTATTTCAATGTAAAAATGAGGACCATTTGGCTTTTAAATAAAAAGGAAAGGTTAGAAAAAGAAATTAAACAAAGAACCAAAGAACTGGAAGATCAAAAGTCAGAATCAACAGAAAAAAACCATGAACTTCTTCAGCAAAATGAAGTGTTGCAAAAAAGCTATGAATTGATCAACGATCAAAACAAAGAACTAAAACAAATAAATGAAGAAATAAATATTCAAAGAATCCAGATAAATGAGAAATCTATAGAATTAGAAAAAGCCCACCAGGAAATCAAAATTTCAAATGATAAGCTCGTTGAAATGAATAGCAATCTGGAGAAGAAAGTTCAAAAAAGAACTGATGATCTAAAGCTTACATTTAACCAACTCAAAAAATCTGATGAAACATTAAAAACATTTTTGTATAGGTCAAGCCATGATTTAAGAGAACCTGTAACCAACCTTCTAGGCACAGTACTTTTAGCAGAAAAGGAAAGTCAAAACAATCGCTTACGGGGACTTTTCAATAAAATCTCAGTGGCTAGCCATCATTTACTCAAATTACTGGAGAAGCTGGATAAGACAAACATCATCTTTAAAACTGAATTTAGAACAGATAAGATCAATTGGGAGGCATTGATAGATGATGTCAAAGAACAATTGCAAAAGTCTTTACCTAAACACAATGTGAAAATCAAAACTGATATATCTCTCGAACATGAAATATTATCAAATAGTGTTTTGATCAAAACCATTATCTATAATCTGCTGGAAAACGCTTTGGTATTTACTTCTGAAACCGAAAATCCATTTGCATACCTTTCTGTAAGTGAAGTCAAAAACACCCTGGTTATTAAGGTAATGGACAATGGTGCTGGAATAGAAGAAGAAATACGTGATAAAATATTTGACATGTTTTATCGAGGGTCATCATCTTCTATAGGTAATGGACTAGGGCTGTTTATGGTTCAAAAAGCTGTAAAAAATCTAAATGGGACAATTACTTTAAGTTCAACAGATAAAATGACAGAATTCATTATTAACATACCCATTAACAAAACAAAAAAGTAAATTTTTGAAAGCATTTTAAATCACATATAAACTACTGGTGTTAGGATGGATTTGCATCTCCCTCCCTCAATTTAGTATGGGGCAGGAAAGAACGTATGCCAACATCCTAGTTACTAGCTTTGGTATTGAAGATGGTTTAAACACAAGTAGTATCAACTGCTTTTTAAGAGGTTCTGACGGAATGATATGGATAGGGACAACAGAAGGTCTTAATCGATTTGATGGGCATAATTTTAAGCTATATAAAGCTTCACCTTCAGACTCTAACTGTATATCAGGCAATGTAATCACAGATTTAGTAGAAGATAAAAATGGTAAAATATGGATATCTACTGTGGATGGGGGCGTTTCTGTTTTTGATAAGGAGCAAGAAGCATTTACTTCTTTTAAATCTATCCAGGATTCTGATAATTCTCTCAGCAATAATGCTGTGATAGATCTATTCATCGATGATCAATACGTTTGGGCGGGAACTTACTGGGGGCTTAACAGGATTGACATTAGCACCTTCTCCATAAAGCGTTACTTCTATCTGGAAGAAGGATGGCACGTGTATCACAATCAGATCGCATCTATAAAAAAAGATTCAAAAAATAATATTTGGCTGGGGACTAAATCAGGTCTTTTACATTTAAAGAATGGTGCGGACAATCTTGAAATTCCTGTTATCAAACATGATCCTGAACACCTTGCATCAAATGCAAGCATCAATGATATGCTCATAAGTGAACATGATCAGATGTATATCGCACATATTGGTGGATTAGATCAAATAGATTTGAACGAAGGCAAAGTAATTCACCGATATCTGGAATCACAAATCCCTAACAAGGGAAATATTATATGCCAAAGCCTAACCGAAGATAAGTATGGCAATATTTTTATAGGTACCGATGGGTATGGGATATTCGTTTATAATCCCAATAAAGAACAGCTAATCCCATTTTCACCTGACAATGCAGAGGGAATAATGAACCTGTCTATTAGTGACATATATATTGACCACGAAGGTTTAATATGGGTAGGCTCTTTGAGAAAGGGGTTTAAATTAGTTACTGAGTTTAATAAAAATTTCAATCTCTATACTCAATATTCAAGCACTACATCAAGCGACCCTATTAGCTTTACTGCATTTGATCAAAGTCCGGATGGTACCATTTGGATAGGCACCTATCGGGAAGGACTCTATCAATTTAACCCTCAAACTAAATCACTGGAATTATTTAAATGGAATGGAACGAGTGATCATGAAATAAACAACTATGTGATAAAATCAATGGAGATAGATGAATATGGAAATATTTACCTTGGAACCTATCTTGATGGCCTTGTTTATATCGATTTTAAAAACCACTCCATTAAAAAGTTTTTACCAGATCCCAACAACGCTAATTCTATAAGCAATCCCAGCATTTGGGATATAGAAATAGATGAACAAAATAATTTATGGCTTGGCACTCTTGGTGGAGGTTTAAATTACTATTCTACTTCTGAAAATAAATTTACCATCTATGATGCAAGTAGTGATACTTCAGAAAACAGTCTTCTATCAAACTATATTTCAAAACTTCTTCTTACGGACAATGGCAACCTCTGGATTGGAACTATTGGAGGTGGAGCCAGTTATTTTAACCCGAAAGAAAACAGCTTTGTGAATTTTATTAAAGAATTAGACGACATCTCCACCCCTTCCTATAATGAAATAATTGACATTAATATTGACAGCAAAAACAGAGTTTGGGTAGGAACAAAAGGAGGCGGTCTTTTTGAAGTAGACCTTGCAAATAACATCATAAATCACCATCCTCTTTTTGATGAAAAGGGAAGCTCCATTTTAAGTATCCAACCTGATGCTCATGATAATTTGTGGCTTGGCACATATATCGGTCTAGTAAAGTATAACCCCGACCTAAATCAAAAGATTCAATTTGATAAAAATGATGGGATACAAGGCAAAGAATTTTCTTCAAAGGCCAAGTTATTGTCAAAGGACGGAATACTTTATTTTGGTGGAAATAATGGATTTAATGAATTTGATCCAGAACAAATACAGGTGAGTGAAAAATCTCCACAACTAGCCTTCACAGATTTCTTTCTTTTCAATAAACCGGTGGATTATTCCAGCGGCATCCTGAACAGACATATAAATTTCGCTGATAATATAGTCTTAAAACCTGGTCAAAATGTGTTTTCAATAGAATTTGCAGCGCTGGATTATACGTTTCCTAAGCGCAACAATTTTTCTTTTTACCTGGAAGGATTTGATGACACCTGGAATTATTCGGGCAATTCACGTCTGGCCACCTACACAAATATTCCACCAGGCAACTATACCTTCAAAATAAAAAGCACCAATTACGATGGCGTATGGGGAAATGATATTAAAACCATAAAGGTGGAAGTATTACCTCCCTGGTATTTACTTAGATGGGTGCAATTTTCTTTTATCGCTGTTGGTTTGTTTATGGTAGTCATTTTCATTCTAATGAGGACACGATATGTATATAAACAAAAGCAACTTTTAGAAGACACCATTCAAGAAAGAACTGCTGACATTAGAAAACAGAAATTAGAAATCGAGAGCAAGAATGCAGAATTAAATGACAAAAACGAAAAAATACGTGAGAGTCATCATAAAATTCTCTTGCAAAATGAAGAGTTAAAAACAAAAAACAGGGAGTTGAGTGACCACCAGGAACAACTTGGGCATAAGACCCAGCTTCTTCAGAAAGCTCATTCAGAATTACAACATGTAAATAAGGAATTATTGCATGTTAATGAAAATCTTGAAAACTCTGTTAAAGCGCGAACAAGAGAATTGGAAAACACCCTGGATAAATTGATTAAATCTGATGATGGGATCAACACATTTTTATATAAATCCAGCCATGATTTACGGGGACCCGTTACTACTTTGCTTGGCTTAACCAATTTAGCAAAAATTGAAAACAAGGAAACAAACATATCAGGCTACATCAAGAAAATAGAACGGACATGTTTGCAAATGCTGCGTTTTCTCAGGAAGCTTAATGAAACACAAGTAATTTTTAGAATAAACAAAAGAAACCAGGAGATTAAGTGGAAGGAGTTATTTCATCAGGTAAACAGCAAATTGATTGAAAATCAATCAAACATTAAAAGCAATATCAAATTTGAATTGAAAAATGCTGACAGTATCATATCTGACCCAGTTCTCTTAAAGACCATCATCATCAATCTTGCAGAAAATTGCTTTACCTCTGAAAATGACAACAACATTAAATTACTAGTCAGAATTTCTTCTGATCAAGACCATCTTAACATTGATTTTTATAATAATAATCATACCGGTAAATTGGATAATGAAATTTCCAACCTCGTAAACCAATCAACAAAAATTTCTTCAGAAAGTGGTATAGGTTTATTTTTAGCACAGAGAGCCGTAGAAATATTGGATGGAGATATAAAATACACCTCTTCCGGAAAATCGATTTTCAAGGTCAGCATTCCTCTAAAAAACAAGCTGGTAAATAACGAGACATCTAAAATCATTGATTAACCCGAAAAACCCCTGGAATTCTCGCCTAACAAGCTGATGATCTGCAAAATCATGATGATAAGACGGATATGTTTAATAGGCAGCCAATTAGTCATTCTCTAAATTTGACGAACGAATTATTTTGAATTTGTTTTCGTAAATGTTTGCAGCATTGAGGTGAATAAACCAGGTAAATTCATAATTCGGCACTATAATTTTAAATAATTTTTATAATCCTCTTACATAAGGATATTCCTTGCTATCAAAATTTTAATTTTTTATAAAATTACTCTAAATTAAGGTCACATTTTTTTACCTCAATCGATTGCATTAATTGATTGAAAATTCAACTACTCACAACTAAAAAATACCCTGATTAACCTTAAACTTTCACATAAGTGAAGCATATTTTTTGTGTACTTTTTTTATTGGGCATATTTAATGGGCTTAATGCTCAATTAATTTTTAATGATGAGAGCTATTATACCCAAAAATTTTCCACTGATAATGGCCTTTCGCAGAGTAATGCCAATGCAATCATTAAAGACTACAAAGGATTTTTATGGATCGGTACAGATGAAGGGCTCAATCGTTTTGATGGATATGAATTTAAAACATTCAATAATGATCCTAATGATTCTACCAGCCTTAAAGATGATAAGGTCTGGGTGCTATTTGAGGACTCCCAACAACAACTTTGGATTGGAACCAACATTGGAGGTTTAAATCTTTATAACAGAGAAAACCAATCCTTTACCAGTTACACCCACAACTCCAATAAAAATGCTTCTATCAGTAATAATACCATAACAAGTATCCACGAAGACACAAATGGTAGGCTGTGGATAGGCACATTATGGGGACTCAACCTTTTTGAGCCAGACAAGCAAACATTTAAAAAATTCTATTATTCTCCAGATGCCAATAGCATTGCCAACAATGAAGTACAAGGTCTGGCAGAGAAAAATGGGATGTTATGGGTAGCAACGAAAAAAGGACTATCTACCATTGATCTTGAAACACTTGAAGCACATACCATTGAGCTACCACCTACTGAATTTAACACCGACATCAACTCCAGAGTAGAATGCCTCTTTATTGACACGAAAGGTGAAATCTGGATAGGCACAAATGGTGCCGGATTGGTAAAGTTTGAAGAAGCTTCTAATTCTTACCTTCAATATTCCCTTAAGGAAAAAACTAACAGTAACACTTCAGAAATTATATTGACCATTACTGAAGAATCTCCCGGTGAATTATTGGTCGGTACTAACGGATCAGGAATGTTTAAATTCTTGCCCGACAAAGAAAAATTTATACTTGTCAATTCTAAGAATGACCCGACGCTTATTAATTCCTCAATATATGGGATCTATAAAGACCAGGAAGAATTGCTTTGGCTGGGTGTTTATGGAAATGGAATTGTGCAAATCAATAAGAAAAGCAGGGGGTTTCACCACCTGGAATATTTTGATAAAACAATGGCCGACCTGGGCAAAAACTCCATACTTTGTATCGTTGAAGACTTTGATAAAAACATTCGGTTTGGCACTGATGGAAGTGGGTTATATAAACTTAATACCTCAACACATAAAATAACATCTTACCAAAACATTCCACGTGATAAAAGCAGCATTAGTGGAAATGTTATCAAATCATTATTGGTAGATGATAAGGGGAATATATATGCAGGAACCTATGCAAATGGTCTCAATTATATTAATACCAAAACAAACCATATCACACGATTTATATCAAAAAGAAATGACTCTACTACCTTACCGACGGATCATATTTGGGATATATTCCAGGATAGTGAAAACAGAATTTGGGTTGGGTTATTAGGTGGATTTTGTGAATTCCATCCTGACAAACAATATTTCACCAGATATCCAATTGATATATTCAATCCAAATAGTTTAGGTTCTTCCGACATCACTAAAATTTATGAAGACAAAAAAAACCAGCTTTGGGTAGGTACGCTAGAAGGTGGGTTAGGTAGATTGGATAAAAATACAAACCAATTTAAGCGATACCAATATAACGAAAACAACCTCGTTGGTCTTTCAAATAATGAGATCAAAGACATTTTTGAAGATAAGAAAGGTAAACTGTGGGTAGCTACGAATGGAGGAGGATTAAATTATTATGACCCGGATCTTGATTTGTTTGTCTGGCACAATTCCAACAATGACCTCAGTAATGAAATACTTAGTGTATTAGAAGATGAATACAATAATTTTTGGATAGGTTCATTTCAGGGATTGATTAAGTATAATCTCAAAAGCAACACGATAAAACAATATACCAAAGGTGCTGGAATACAAGGAAATGAATTCAATTACAATAGCAAGTTAATAGCTTCGGATGGCACCTTTTACTTTGGCGGCCTAAATGGACTGACATATTTTAAACCCGATGAAATTAAGTCAAATTTAAAAGTCCCTAATGTAGCGCTTACTGATTTTTACTTATTTCATGAAAAACTTGATGCAACTAAAGAGCGAGACATACTCCAGGGAAATATCAATCTGGTAGAAAATATTGAATTGACGCACGACCAAAACGTGATCACCTTTAAATATGCTGCATTGGACTATTCGGTACCTAAGAAAAACCAATATGCATATAAATTAGTAGGCTTTGACAAAGACTGGAATTATGTGCAAAATCAGCGTATGGCCACTTACACCAACATTCCTCCAGGAGAATATACTTTTCATGTGATCTCATCAAACAATGAAGGGTATTGGAATGAAAAAGGAAAAAAAATCGCAATAATCATCTCTCCTCCTTGGTATCGTGAAACATGGGCATATGTATTATTCATTTTTGGAGGAGGGTTATTTCTTTATTTAACAATCAACATTAGAACCCGATTTTTATTGCGACAAAAAAATATCCTGGAAGCGAAGGTACGACTTCGAACGCAGCAAATTGAAAGACAAAAGAAAGACCTTGTAAAGCAAAACCATTTTATAAGTGAACAAAACGAAGAGTTAAAACAGAAAAATGAAGAAATCCAGGCTCAGCGAGAGCAGTTGGAAGAAAAATCAGTTTTACTGGAGCAAGCACATGAAGAGATAAAAAAGACTAACAAAGAACTTAAATTATACAATACTGAGCTGGAAAAGACGGTGGATAAAAGAACCGTCGAATTGCGTGAAACAATAGATCAGCTTATAAAGACAGATGAAGAGCTCAATACATTTTTATATAGATCAAGCCATGATCTTCGTGGACCAATTGTAACATTGATCGGGCTAACCCAACTGGCTAAAATGGAAATTGAGGATGATCAACACCATTTTTTCTTTGAGAAGATTAGAAAGGCATGCTATGATATGCTTCAGTTTCTAAAGAAGTTGAATGATTCCAATGTTCTTTTTAAATCGACAAAAGTCAATAGAAAATTGAATTGGCAGAAGATCATAAGCGACATAAAATCCGAACTCAAAATTGTAGATCCGGAAAACGTTGTAGAAAAATCCCTGGACATTCAGATAGATCAACAGCTATATTCTGATGAGGTAATGATTAAAACCATCATTCAGAACCTCATGGAAAACTCCATCATATTTTGCCGCAAAAATGACCCCTTTGTTAAACTTAAATTAACCTATGAAGACAATAATCTGGTTGTTTCTGTTCTTGACAACGGAATAGGAATAGATCCTAAAATTCACGATAAGATTTTTAATATGTTTTTCAGAGGATCAGGCTTGTCTAAAGGGAATGGACTAGGATTATACCTGGTACAGCGTGCTTCAGAAATAATTAATGGACAGATTCACTTTCAATGTGAAAACGGGGGAACCACAGAATTTATAGTCAAAATACCTATTGATAAAGCAGAAGCTCTGCGGACAACTTACCGGGATGAATTGAGACAAAAATATATAGAGGTTGGATTTTAATTTGTCAGCCTCCTTGTGCCACTGCTTGCATAATAATACCACAAACCCATGCACCATATGTTCCAAGTGCATAACCGAGAACAGCTAACAAGACTCCTACAGGAGCAAGAGAAGGATGAAATGCGGCTGCTACCACCGGTGCACTGGCCGCTCCACCAATATTTGCCTTGCTACCTACAGCCAGGAAAAAGTAAGGCGCCCGAATGACTTTTGCCATGATAAATAGCAACACCACATGTACCAACATCCAAATGGCGCCAACGACAAATAACCCGGGGTTATCCAATATTTCCAAAACATTCATTTTCATGCCGATCGTTGCCACCAAAATAAAAATAAACAAGCTTCCAACTTTAGAAGCACCTGCGCCCTCGTACTTCTTCAGCTTAGTGAAAGAAACAATAACGCCGCCTGTAGTCGCAAGTACAATCAACCAAAAGAATGAACTATCAAGACTAAACTTCTTTAATTCAGGAGCATTAACCTCAACCCAGGGAGCAATCAAATCTGCCAACAAATGAGATATACCACCAATACCAAATCCAATTGCTAACACCACAAACAAATCCGTAGTCATGGGTATCTTTGCAATTCGCTGGCTAAACTCATGCATTTTATTTTGTAGTCGATCAATAGAACTTGCATCGGCTTTGAAATACCGGTCTATTTCATTTTTCTTACCTACACCGAATAATATAAATGCCATCCATACCTCTGCCACAATTACATCAACCGTAATCATGATGGAGTAAAGTTTATCAGAAGGCCGAAATATTTCATACATAGCAGCCTGGTTAGCTCCTCCTCCTATCCAGCTTCCAGCAACGGTAGTCATTCCTCGCCATACAGCTTCAGGCCCTACGCCGCCTACAGTATCAGGAGAAACCATGGAAGTAATTAAAATTGCAATGGGCCCTCCAATTACTACCCCAATTGTGCCTGTCAAAAACATGATCAGCGCTTTTGGCCCCAGTTTAAATATTTCTTTTAAGCTTACACTCATTGTCAATAATACTAGACATGCAGGCAACAGATAGCGAGATGCCATAAAATACAATTGTGACTGATGCTGAAATTGCTCCAAGCTTTCCTTGGGCACATCGTTACTTTTAATAATAGCGACGGCTTCTTTCCAGGATGAATTTGGGCTTATTTGATATCCCTGATCCACAAGAAATTGAATTACTTGTTGTGAATCATACCACTTTGGGGCTATCACTCCCAATGTCGTAAACAAGGAGGGTAAAAAATAGCACAATAAAAGCATGGGTATATACGTATAAAATTTTTGCCATGATTTACTGTTTAAATTTGATGTATAAAATATAGCAGCCAGAATAATTAGTAATAAGGCTAATACTACTGCATCATTGGTAATTAGTGGTTCACTTCTCATAAACTAATTGGTTATTCTCTTGAGGATTTCCCTAAACTCACTCAGCATCATTGCGGTGGCACCCCAAACTACTTGCTCTTCGATGTTATAAAAAGGTGCGTCTATTTCATACCCTTTAGAAGTACGAATTATTTTTCTCTCAACTTTTTGGTCATCAATAAAATCAGATAAGCTTGCTGGAATCACATCTTCCACTTCATGCAAATCAGGCTTAAAATCAGGTATATAATCAATATAACCTATGACCGGCTGCACAATAAAATTGCTCACCCAAACATAAAATTTGGTGAGGTAACCTAACGTAATTATATCATTAGATGGCACACCTATTTCTTCCTCCGTTTCACGTAAGGCTGTTTGCTCGTAGTTTTCTCCTTCTTCCATTTTGCCACCTGGCAAGCTTATCTGACCGCTATGAGCGCCATTGTAACTGGCTCTTTTAATTAATGGGAATTTCAAAACATCATTTTCATCTTTATACAATAAAATCAAGACCCCACTTTTTCTGGCATCTTCACGTGGCGTTACATATTTCTCCTTGATTCCTTTCACATTTGGAGACATTTGCAATTGAGCCTTCAACCCTGGAAGTGGTTTACTGATTTCTTCTTTTAATTTTCCCACTAATCCTTCAAGCATAAAACAATTGTTGTATTTAAAAATATTAAATTAATTTAAAGAGGACAGTTAAGATATTATATTTACCAAAAATCTATTAATGAACCTTGATAATCACAAACTTATTTTAGGCTCCAAATCACCAAGAAGACAAATGATCCTCTCTGAGGTAGGAATTGACTTTGATGTAAAGGTGATTAATGTAGAGGAAAACTATCCTGATTATTTACATGCCATGGATGTGGCGCAGTTCCTTGCTGAAAAAAAAGCAAAACAAGTTCCTTTTCTGCATCCAAATGAAATTTTACTCACTGCTGACACCACTGTCGTGCTCAATGAAACTATTCTCGGAAAGCCTGAAAGCAGAGACGAAGCTTTTGGAATGTTAAGTTCATTATCTGGTAAGGTACATACTGTTACTACTGGCGTTTGTTTAAAAACAGCAAAAAAAGTTATTGCTTTTGACGATACTACTTTCGTCTATTTTAAAAAATTGACAGACAATGAAATCAATTATTATATAGATAATTTTGATCCATTTGACAAAGCGGGTGGATATGGAGTACAGGATTGGATAGGTATGATAGGGATTAACAAAATTGAAGGTTCTTATTTCACCGTGATGGGATTGCCTATTCACATGATCTATGCGGAATTACCTGCGGTACTTTAATTGTTTGTGACAAACAACACGTAGTCCTCATTCCAGTTTGACACGTGATACTCTTTTAATATTTCTACATTAGGATAATTTGATTGGATGAACTGAGTTCTCCCTAAATAATAAGTATCTTGTTTTAACTCTTTTTCTATTTCAAAAATATGGTGACGTATTTTACTGTATTGGTATGAAAGCCCAAAAAATGCCCAACTCGTTTCTGGAAACTCCCCTTCGCCTAGAATAGGAAGATCATAGGAGTGGATTCTCTCCTCGGTTACAAATTTCACCTCCTTGCCTTGGGATCTCTGTAATACATCATCCATCACTTCGGTATAAAGCCCTTTGTCTTTAAATTCCTCCCACCTTGCCGGTATCACAATAAAATCAAACATTATCCTCATCGTAATCAATGCTGCAATGGTGATAAAAATCCGCTTTGACTTTATTTTAATAAATGACACTAAAAACAAGGCAAACAACAAAGTGAAAATGACGCTAAACCATCCAAGATGATTTACATTTTCTAATGGAGGAGCAAGGGAAGGTAAAAATGGAAGGGCAAGGGAAACCAAAACGAGTAATGACAAAAATCCAATAAAAATACCATCTATAACTTTTCTGGTTTTATACTCTTGATAAAAATTAACTGCCAGCCAAGAGCAAACTATCATTATAAAAGGAATGAAAAAATACAGATATCGACTTCTTGTCCCAGGTGAAAGCCAATAGGGAATAATATTAACAGCTACAAATAGCAAGGAAAATTGTACAAGTTTATTTCGGGAAACATGGTTTCTGATATCTTTTTTATGAAACAGAAGTAGTATAATACCCCATGGCAAAATCACATTGAACAACTTTGTAGGGAAAATGAATAGATGAGAAACTGAATGCCACCAGGAAGCTGAATTGGTTACTACTCTATCTGATGATTCAGAAATTTGCCTGACCACTAACGGAACCACATCTTCATATTGCGCATATGAATACAAATAACTTCCAAGAATCACCCCCCCTACTCCTATACCTACAAAATGTTTCCAATTAAAGAGAAGCCAAAACTTCCTTGTGATAATTGAAAAACCAACCAATGTCATTCCTTGTACAGCAATGGATGGCAGTCCTTTGGTAAGTACACCCAAAGCCATAAAGAAATAGGAGAACACAAACAATAGGAGATAATTTTCCTTTTGATAATAGTGAAAAGTAAAGAATACCTGCAAGACCACAATCAGTGTGAAAAATAAATCGATTTCTCCCAAGATGGAAAACCGAAAATAAATATCCATGGTAGTCAACCAGAATGCAGTAGCTAACAAAGCAGTTTCGCGATTGATATACTTTCGAACAAAATAATAGATGACACCTCCAACTGCTACGAAAGACAAAATACTGGGAAGACGGATCTCCCAATTATCCCAAGATTGAAATACCTTGGCAACCAGAAGAATCACCCAATTAAACAAGGGTAATTTATTCAGATAAACCTCACCATTAAGCGTAGGGACGATGTAATTACCAGAAATATCCATTTCAAGTGCCACAAGTGCTCTTCTAGGTTCTTCAAAGTGAAGGGTGAGTAAATTAATGTTGATAAAAAGACTTAACAGGTAAACACACCCAAAAAACAATAACAACCATTTTTGGGATTCTGGGCGGGATACTTGTTCAATAAATTTGTTTCTCATGCGTTAATGCCTGTTATTTTTCAGGCAAGCCTTTTTTATTGTACTCATACAAGCGCAAATATTTAAAAAAGTCCATGCTCGATTCAGCAGCACAAAACACGAAGCCATAATAACCATCCAAAAATCCTCTTTGGAAAAAGTATTTTTTCACAAATTTAAATAAGGGAGCCAATAAAACATTAATGACAAAGTTGGCCTTTTTCCCATTTTTATACTTGGCGCGGGCATTTATTTCTCCATACACATACATTTGTTTCAGATGCTCATCTACACTCGCATATGCATAGTGAAGTATATCAAGATTTAATCTTTTCACCTTCGCCCCACTCCTCATGATAACTCGCTCATGTGGATTAGTACCCTTGATATCAGCTTTATGACGATTCCACAGACGTACCTTTTTATCCGGGTAGTAGCCGCTGTGTCGTATCCATTTAGTACAGTACCTGTTAAACCTGTTCACAATATACCCGTCGTACTTCGCCTCTTTTTTGATTTTTTTTATCTCTTCGATAAGCTCCTCCGTCAAACATTCATCTGCATCAAGCATCAAAATATAATCATGACTTACCAGGGTAGCTGCATATTGTTTTTGTTCTATATGATTAATGTATTCGTGCTGAATAAATTTTGCCCCATATTCCTCAACAATTTCCTTTGTTCTGTCAGTAGAAAAAGAATCCACCACTATCATTTCATCTGCAACCTGCTTTAGAGTATCCAGGCAGCGACCAATATTTTTTTCTTCATTAAGTGTAAGAACGATGGATGAAATTTTAATATCATTACGATTTCCGGAATGGGTTAATTCTTGAAAAAGTTTTTCAAATCCCGAAATGGTATTATTTATATTAAAATCCTCTAAAGCTGTTTTGCGACCCTTTTCTGCAAGGCTCTTTCTTAATGTTTTATCTTGATGTAAAAGCGTGATATTATCTGCAAGTTCTGTTAAGTCGCCATCTTCAAATAGCAATCCGTTTTCAAGATGCGTAATCAATTCCGGGTTACCACTAAAATTGGTAGCTATTACAGGTACCTCCAGCGCCATGGATTCCAGGATAGCTTGTGATAGCCCTTCCATGGTACTTGCCAATATTTTTATATCAAATAATTTATAATAAGAAAGAATCTCATCGGATGGGATAATACCTGTAAAAAACACCTTGTGGGGGAGCTTGTAATTACTAATAATTTCTTCCCACTTTTTTTGCATTTCTATTCCCACAAAAATGATTTTTACCGGAAACTCAAGTAAATCCAAAGCCTGAATAATCTGCTCCTGGTTTTTTAATCGTGATACACATCCGATCACAAAATCACCTTTTTGAATATCATATTTTTTAATGAGTGCATCTGATAATTCCCCATTGATATTATCATACTTTTCGGTAGGTGTCCCATTATAAATAATGCTTACATGATCGCCCGGAATACTTTTTTTAACCAGGCTTTCTTTCACCCCCTCACTTACCGCCACAATTCTATCCGTACCTTTTACCTGAATAAGATATTGAAAAAAACCCCCTAAGCTTTTAGACACTTGCCTTCTTGTATGAACGATTTTTACATCCAAGCCATATATCCACTTTGCTAAAACACTTAAGTATCGGTCATAACTTGATTGTGCATTAATTATTTCAATGGCATGATCAATTACAATTTCTTTTATCTGTCTTATACTTTTCTTATCCATACGGCTATTCATCTCCATATGAATTAGCTCTACTTCTGTATTTTCAAGCAATTGATATAATAGTGTATCTCTATGACATCCTACATATACTTTGTGACCTTTAAGCGATAAACCAGAAGCCAAATAAGAGATAGAAAATGTGGAACCTGCAGTATGCCCTTCGTGGGTTAAAAAAAGGATATTCATTTTTTGAATAATTAAGCTGCAAAAATAAAAAATGTCTCACTGGGAACAGCAAAAAAAACCAACTTCTTAGCTCAATTACTGTAACAACATATCTACACAATTATAATAACATCTAAAACAATAGTTTAATATGTTACTAATTAATAAGATATGTCAATTCATATTATCAAACACCTTGTTACTATACATGTAATTTTCAAAGACTAAACACTGATAATTGATATTTAAAGAAACAAAAACACATATATTTTAAAATAGATTAAACCCTTCTGAAAACGTTTATTGAAATCAAGGACCTTATTACAACCATTTCTCTTAATTACTATGTTATTTATTAAATTTATAATACTATTTTAATCATGTAATTTGTCATATTATTATACTATTTTATTAAGTTTTATAACTATTACTTTTAATAATATTTATGAATTAAACTAAAAATTTATGAACAATGGTAGAGACAAAAATTTTAGACAAGCAATTCGTCAAAATTCATTTTGATGATGAAAGTGGCATTTTATATGCTAAATGGTCGGGTTTTTTAAAACCAGAAGAAGTTAGGGAAGGGTGCGAAGCTATGACTCATTACATTTCGGCAAACAAAGTGAAGGCACACTTAAGTGATCATACGGACCTAAAAGTTCTATCTAAAGAAGTACAAGACTACCTAACTAAAGAGTGGTTTCCTGAGGTAGAGCAATCAGGGCTTCAGAAAATTGCTGCATTGGTTTCACAAAATGCCTTTGCCAAAGCTACGGTTGACAAAGTAAATCATGAAGCACAGATAGGGGAAATGAAAATATTCACGTTTGGTACTAAACAAGATTGCATAGATTGGTTGAAGGGAAATTAAAATAAAATGCAGGTAGAGACGAGAAGTGCGGCTTTTCTGGGAATAAGGAAGGTGGAGAGTCAGAAAAGCCAGGATTTTTATATAAAAAATCTGGATCCATTAAACATTGATAGTATAATTGATAAAATACCTCTTTTAAATAAAGGTGCAGATACAAAAGGTTTAATAAACTTTTTGTATTCAATTATTCCATTTCCAGACGAAATCAAAAAATATAATTACGTGCAGGCTGCAGCAGCAATGCGAGATATTGGGATTTTTCTAGGTTCCATTAAGCGGCATGGTATTGAGCCAGTGGAAGCTATTCCGGAATTAGATTATATATTGGACGAATTGAGCCATAAAACTGATCTGCCACCAAGAGACACCTTACTACATTACACCATTTGGAATCCCGAGGGCGACCGCTTAAGAACTTATACTGGAACCAAGGACGAAGTTGAATTAATTAACAGTGTAAAGATTTCTACTTATCCATTGATGGATGCTATTTATCATTTGATAAAGCTTCATCATACAGATATGGAAGATCCTGAATTTGAAGAAATTTGCTCCCAGGCAGAATGCTCATTTAAAGAAGTTGTCGAAGGAATTGTACATTCTAAAAGGAATGTTTCGCCGGAAGTGTTTGCAAAAGAATTGCGGTTTTATTTTGACCCAATATTCATCCATAATAAAGAAGTAATTGGCCCAGGTGCAGTTGAAATGCCCATGTTTATATTTGACCATTTATTGTGGAGCTCTGACACTGAAAATGTGCCCTATGCAAAGTTTAAAATAGGTTTTTTACCATATATACTACCAAATCTCAGGGATGTTTATTATGACTTTGACAATAAATCATCTCTTGTGACTAAAGCGATAAACAACATTTATAATGCAGGAAATATTACTCAAATGGTCACATCTGCAAAGGCGCTTTTAAAGCTTTGCAAACTTTTAAAAAGCTTTAGAATGCCTCATAGAAAAATGGCTGAAGAGGCATATTCATATGAACAAAAACATAAAAGAAATAAAGGTAGTGGGGGATATTCTACCGCAGTGCTAAATGATATCATTGAGCTTAATCTAAAACAGATTAATAGATTATCAGAGGCACTAAATGTAGTAAATCTAAACTACATCTGGAGGTGAGTTGAAGGGCTCACCTTCTTTCTAAAACTAAAATCGCCTGACCACTTGAAATGGCCAGGCGATTTTAGTTTTATATCTATAGATTCCTATACGCTAAGAATTCCTTATTCCTTATCTTTTTCTTCTTTTTTAGATGATGATTTTTCAATCTCATCACCATCTTTAAGTTTTTTAGAGACTAGCACAAATGGACCTGAAACAATCTCCTGCCCTTCTTCAAGACCATTTAATATTTCAATATTATCAAAATCACTAACCCCTGTTTCTACGTTAGTCTTTTTCGCAATACCGTTATCAAATACAAAAACTATTTCTTGCTTTTCTTCAGCATCAGAAGACGCAGATTTTTCTTCATCACTATTTTCTTCCACATCCTCCTCTCCATCTCTGTTATGCTTTTCATCCTTGTCTCTGGTCGTCACTGCAGCTAGAGGGACAGACAAAACATCTTTTTTTACCTCAGTAATAATATCAACACTTGCAGTCATCCCTGGCCTAAATGGAGATACATTCTTTCTATCTTCCAAAAGATCAGCGTATGACTCATTCAATATCTTTATCCGAACCTCAAATTCTGTCACAGCATCAGCGCTCATTTTATCATTAGCTGTATTTGCTATTTGTGTAACAATGCCCTTAAACTTTCGCTTCTGATATGAATACGCATCAACATCTATCACAGCGCTATCTCCTAAAGAAACCCGAATAATATCATTTTCATTGACATCTACCCTTACCTCCATGTTCGTCAGGTTTGCTATTCGTAGCATATCCGTTCCTGTCATGGTAGCCGTACCAACTACCCGTTCACCCAACTCCACATCTAGTTTGGATACCGTCCCTGTAACCGGAGCAGTAATAGTGGTAAATCGCAGATTTTCCCGTGCCTCACTTACAGCAGCTTCACCACTTTTGACAATATATTTCGCCGCTTTCACACCTTCTTTAGCCGCTTGATAATTGCTCTTAGAAATTTCAAAGTTGGCGCGTGATAGCTGAAAGTCAGCAGCTGAAATGACGGAATCTTTGTACAATCCCACATTTCTGGAATAATCAAGACTATCTTTAATAAACTGAGCTTTAGCACTTTGCAGCTGGGATCCCGAATTGGCTAAATTAGCTTTTTGTTGGTTTAGGTTGGCTTGCGCCCTATCTAAATAAGACTCATAAATATCAGGCCTGATCTTAAGCAACAATTGACCCTGCTGTACAGAGTCACCTTCTTCTATTTGCAAATCAATTATTTCACCGGAAACATCAGGGCTTATTTTTACTTCATTGACAGGCTGGACCATACCGGAAGCACTAACCTTCTCCACGATGGTCACTTTTTTAGCTTCTGCTATCTCAACTTCCTCTACATTTCCTTTCCCGATAAATCCCTGCTTCTTTCCTACTACCGCTACTATAATTAATACTAAAACAATTGCTACTAATACATAAATGATTTTGTTGCTTGATTTTTTGGCCATTATTCTAAGGTTATTGGGTTACCCATGTAAAAATCGAGTATTTTCAATTTAAATATATAATCATATTTCGCACGGACAAGATCGGATTTTGCAGCAAATAAATTATTATTTGCCACCTGGTATTCAGTATAATTACTTGCTCGGCTTTGATATCTTCTTTCTGTAGCTCTAAAAGATTCCTCTAATGCTTCCACCTGTTTTTCCGCAGCAACATACGTTTTCAAAGCTGCCTGGGCATCATTATAAGAAGTTTCTATAGTTCTTCGAAGGACATTTCTGGTTTCCTGTGCATTTACTTCTGCTCTCTCTTTTTGAATTTTAGCTATTTGCTTATTCGTCCTTACCTGATGTCCATTGATGATAGGAATACGAAGATTAAAACCAAAACCATAACTTATGTTATCACTCCACTGGTCAAATACCGGATAACCATCAACAAATCGAAACTCAGGAATTGTAGTTGGAAAAGAAATGACTTCCTGGGTCGGATCGTTTGCCAGGTAACCTATTGGCCCCTGTACATCAATTGAATCACCAGTGGCAAACCTTCTATTATCGACATCCCTGGTATTAGAATAATTCGTTGAAACATTCAGGTTCATGCTCAATATGGGATATGCTCCACTAGAGGCTACTCTTTCATTTAACATGGCACTTTCTACTCTCAGGTCAGCTCCTTTTACTTCCGGCATAGTCAATTCGGCATTAGAGTATACCTCTTCAGCATTTTCTTCAACCATTACCAGTTTTGTTTCATCAAACTCAGGTATTACAATATCAAATGGTTCGCTGGCAGGAATTTGTAGAAATTGTTTTAGTCTCAATAAAGCTAGTTGCACATTATTTTGAGCATTGATCATTGCTACTTCATTACTAGCCTGCTGGGCCTGAAGATCAAGGAGGTTTGATTTCGGTAATGAGCCCGAATTCACCAGTTTTTCTGTCCTTTCTAATTGAGCTTTTGTAGTTTCAAGCTGGTATTCAGCATTAGCTAAAAGCTCCTTAGTGAAAATGATTTCCAGGTATCCTGCCACCACATTTAAAGTCACATCATTTTTCGCTTTTTCTAATTCATAAAGTGATGCTTCCACACTTTTTTCGTTCTGCTTTACAGAATGTACCTGCTGCATTCCATTGAAAAGAATAATATTGGAATTGCCAGAAAAACCATTGGAAGAAAATCTGTTAGTGGTAAATGTGTTAGTGGTTGGGTCAATGGTCCTACCCCAGTTCCATCCTTGATATAAGTTGAAATTAAGCGTGGGGTACCTTCCATGTTTGGTCTGAACCAAATACTCTTCTTCGACTGAGCGGTTTAATTCGGCACGACGAACATCCAAATTATTGCTAAATGCATAATCTACGCATTCCTGAATAGTCCAAACATTACCTTCCTGGCCATAAACATGCACAAAACTAAACGCTAAGGTGATTAGTACTAGGATTTGAATTCGTTTCATAAAATTTCGGTTGTTAAAAATTAAAGCAACCGGTTATAATTTTGAGGGGAAAAATTATCCTTCAAGATTAATTAATAAATTTATCCCGTTGAATATTTAATTGACCAATGGTGGATAGCTTACATGAAAGCATTTTTTAAGGGAAATATAACAGATGAAAATCTTGCTCTCCCACTCTTAAGTAACAGAGGTTTTTTATATGGAGATGGAATGTTTGAGACCATGATTGCACACAATGGTCAGGTCAAATATTTAAATGATCATCTAGCCAGGATAACCGAAGCATTAAATTATTTACGCATTTCTATCCCTGATGAGCTTCAAATTGATAAAGCTCATGAAATTATACGTCATCTTTCTGAGCAAGTGGTTGATTCAACACATGCTAAGGTTAAAATAATTGTTTGGCGCAAAGAAGGTGGAACTTATGCACCATCAAGTAACAGTGCAGAATTGATCATCACCCTTGATAAAATTCAGCCAGTTGAATCGAAGCAAATCTCTAAAATTGATTTTTGTGAAGGAGTGAAAAACCAATTTTCATCATATTCTAAATTTAAATCGATTAGTGCATTGTCATATGTCATGGCCGGGCAAGAAAAAACCGCCAAAGAACTAGAAGATCTTATTATTTTAGATAATAATGGCAACGTTTCAGAATGTCTTGTCAGTAATTTGTTTTGGGTAAAAGATAATACATACTTTACACCTTCTTTAAAAACAGGGTGCATAGAAGGTATATCCAGAAGAGTAATTATCAGGGAGCTTCAGAAAAAATCAATTAAAGTAAAGGAAGTATTAGCTAATAAAAACGAACTTCTAAATGCTGATAGTGTATTCTGCACAAATGCCCTCGGGATTTGTCACATCATGAAAATTAAGGATCAGCCATTTAGCAAACATCTTCTAATCGAAGACATTTTCCAACCCTATTAAACAGCTACGGGTGCTTTAATATGTGGATGCGGGTCGTAATTGACTAATTTGAAATCATCATAAGTAAATTCAAAAATATCTTTGACATCCGGATTAATTTCCATTTCTGGTAAGGGTCGTAATTCTCGCGACAATTGTAGGCTGGCTTGTTCGAGATGATTTAAATATAAATGAGCATCGCCAAAAGTATGAACAAAATCACCCACTTCCAGGCCACAAACTTGAGCTACCATTTTTGTCAGCAATGCATACGAAGCAATATTAAAAGGTACGCCCAAAAAGATATCAGCACTACGCTGGTATAGCTGACAACTTAACTTTCCCTCAGCTACATAAAATTGAAAAAAGGCATGACATGGAGGTAAGGCCATATTATTAACTTCACCGACATTCCATGCACTTACGATTATTCTTCGGGAATCCGGGTTGTTTTTGATCTGATCAATAATTTGACTGATTTGATCAACATGTCCGCCATTTGCGGTAGGCCAGCTGCGCCATTGATACCCATAAACAGGCCCTAGATTACCATCTTCATCGGCCCATTCATCCCAGATTTTTACGCCATTATCTTTTAAATATTTGATGTTTGTATCTCCCTTTAAAAACCAAAGTAATTCATGGATAATAGATCTGAGATGCAGTTTTTTGGTGGTTACTACCGGAAATCCTTCAGATAAATCAAAACGCATTTGATATCCAAAAACACTTATAGTTCCCGTTCCTGTACGATCTTCTTTTTTAACCCCATTTTCTAACACATGAGACATCAAATCATGATACTGACGCATATTCTTACCTAAATTAAAATGATAACAACTTCAAATTTAATGGATGAATTAATGATAAATGAATTATTTAAAATTATTTTCAGGAAAATTGACTTTTTACCAATATCCCTTGGTATTTTAGAACTAATTGGTTTTTAGTTAACCCATGGAGCCCTCTAAGGAAAACAGAAAAAAGAATAAAAAATTTAATCTAAAGGTGATTAAAAAAGCGCTAAAATTGGCGATAATCTTTTTTATCACTCTCCTACTACTTTCGCTGTTTTTCACCAACTATACCAACAAAATAGTGGGCGGATTGGTCGAAGAACTTATCAATTACAACACAAAAGGAAAATACCAAATAAGCTATAAAAGCCTGGAGTACAATTTTTTCAGCAGGGTACTCACACTCACAGACCTTTCTTTTGAATATGACTCACTCGCTGCCCTGGATGAAGAAGCGCTCATTGCCAATAACCAAAATGTTTTTAAATCTGACATTCCTTTCCTATACGTTGACATGGAAAACATTTGGTCGATTTATATCAAAAAGGAGATGAATGTCAAAGGATTGCGACTTCACGATCCTCAAATCGTTATTAAAAGTTATTCACAAAATAATGGTATAGAATGGCAAAATGATGCGGGATCACTTTACAACCTGATATCCGACCAATTGCAGGTATTTAAAATCAACAACCTGGAGGTAAAAAATGGCGGTTTTCTTTTTGAAAAAAATGTAGGTAAAAAGAGAAAGTACGCTATAAATGATGTGTCTTTTAAAATTGAGAATTTTCTTCTGGATAGTGAGGCGGACGAAAATCGGGAGAAATTTTTTTATACGGACGATATCGACATCGAATTTGTCAACCAGGAGATTTTCCTGAAAGACAGCGTACACTCCATTTTCTTCAAAAGATTATTATTATCTACTACCGAATCAGAAATTTTTGTAGACAGCTTGGTTTTGCAACCTCGTGGTGACTTGAGTGAAGATCGAAAATCGGATGCTTTTAATGTATATATACCAGAGATTGCCATTAAGCAAATCAACTTTAAAAGTGCCTATAACAATGGCTTGCTAAAGATGGGCGATCTAAATATCGATTATCCTGATATTAAAATTTTCGACCGACCCAAAACATCCAAAAAACAAGACACATTAAAAAGTAGCTTTTCAAAACTTGCCCTGGATTATTTCAACAACATCGAAATTGATACTTTCAATTTAACCAATGCCTCCTTTAGCTATAGCTTCAAATCACAATTCAAAACCCAGGGATTTTCTTTGGATAGCTTCAATGTTAAACTCACACAATTTAAACTTGATTCATCTCAAATCAACAATGCACAACGACCCATTTATTACGATAAAATTGATTTTAGTATAAAAGATTATACATACAATCTTCCCGATAGTATTCATACACTTTCATTTAGTATGTTAACCGGCTCTACTGACAAAAGAATCGTACAATTGGAAAACTTACGTATTGAGCCAAGAACGAATGTGGATGTATTAAAGCTTCTATCCAAGAACAAAAAAAACAAAACCTTTAACATCTATGTACCTCAAGCATCCTTAAGCAGGGTTAATGGTCATGAGTTTATGAATACCGATACGCTCATTGTAGAAAAGTCGGTGTTATATTCTCCTCAAATCAACATTACCAAGTATCCTGATATTAAAGCTGATCATAGACAAGCTCCGGATATCAATAATTTATACCCATTTGTTACTGATTTTTTGGAGGCCGTCTACCTCTATAATGTTCAGCTACAAAAGGGGCATTTTTCTTTGGTGGAGAAAAAAAGTAAGCTACAACCCATTGTGACCCTCACAGATTTTAATATCGAATTGTCAAATGTAGAATTGGACTCCAATGCACAGCATAAGAACAAACTTTTATCAGCAGAAGATCTGACGGTTAATTCGAAAAAAACAATTGTAGAGATTCCTACTAAAAACATCACTTCTTCATTTAATGAATTTGAATATTCTACTGTGTCAAAAAACTTCGTGATTAACAACTTTCAGCTCGACCGACTTGACCACCTGAATGACACCATTTTTGACGAGTCGATTGCGGCCAAAGAATTAGTACTTAATGGGTTGAATATAAACGGGTTGATAAATAAGGAAAAACAAACCATTGATTTACTTGTAATAAATGAACCCATCATCACCTACCATTTCAATAAATACGAGCAAAATAAAAAGAAAGACACCGCAACAGAAAAGGGTTTTCAAACCCCGGATATCGAAAAGTTATTGATAAATAATGGCTCTGTAGATTTTAAAATTGGCAATCATCAATCTGTTAAAGCCAATAATGTATTCCTGGAGTTAAATGAGCTTAAAAGTGATTCGACTAACATCAATCCACTTGATCTGATCGATTACGATCTAAGGGCTAACAACCTGCTTTACTATGATGATTCTACGAACAATACATACAGTGTGCAATCAGTAAGGTATAACCTACTGGACACCTGTCTCACTCTTCGAGATATTCAAATTAACCATCAGGAGAAAGGTGCAAATGCGCTAAAAATTGATATGTCGATGCCGGAGTTTGCTCTATTCCAATGGAAACCAAGTGAGGTGTTTTCGCGAAAAAAGTTTGTCACTGATAAAATAGAATTTAAAAACCCGATTCTCCATATTACCCTCCCAAAAGACAGAGACAAAACTTCCACACCTAAAACCGAAACAAAAAAGCAGTTATTAAAATTCATTGATGCGAGTCATATTGAGGTAATTAACGGAACTGTAACAATCAAAAAAGAAATTGAAAACGACTCACTTTATTTTCGGACATCTGATGTAAACCTATCGATATCAGATTTGTATATAGATTCAGCCAGAAATGCCAAAACCTTCTTGTTTTCGGACAATGTGGTGAGTTCAATGGAAGACGTGACCATCACCTTTCTAAATAGCCCCGATTCTATTTATATAAGAAATATAGAAAATGCCTCCAAGGAAAAATCCTTTTCATTGGACGATATTTACATTAATAAGTATCAGGAAAATCAACCGGATATTCAAAATGAAATCAGGATCGGCAAGGCTTATTTTGAAGATTTTGAATTCGATAAGCTAAAAGATAAGGACTTTAGAGTAGGGAGGTTATTGCTCTATCGACCAAATCTTGACTTGGTGATATCATCATCAGACAAAAAGAAATCTGACATTTCAGAAGTTATTAACCTCAAGGCATTTACTCCTGACACCAGCAGGATAAAAGAGTTCATCATGGATAAAATAGAGGTCAGGCAAGGAAAGGTAAACCTGGACTTGCCAGACTCCATATATCCAAGAAACATTGCCATAGATGACATTGAAATGAACTTTAGCGGGTTTGATTTAAGAAGAACGGGACAGTCGAGAATATTCAATTCTGACGATATAAATTTAAAATTTAGTGGATTTCAATATCACCTGCCTGACAGCCTGAATCTATTAGCGTTTTCTGAAGGTTTTTTCTCACTCGCTGATTCCTCTTTCACACTTAGGGATGTGCTACTTGACCCCAAAGAAGAAAAATATGAATATGGGCATATTGTGGGTGATCAAACGGATTATTTAAAAATTAATATGCATGAATTTTCCGCCATAGGAATCGATATATATGACCTGCTTGTTCATAATAAAGTCGGCGTAAAAATGGTGAAAATTGATGGATTGGATATATTTTCATTCAGAGACAAGCGAATTCCCAGAATTACAGAAAAAGAAAAACATCTTCCTCAGAAATATTTACTTGATCTTAAAACACCAGTATTTATCGATTCAATTAAGGTGACAGATAGCCAGGTGATGTATGAGGAGTTTGGGAAAGAATCACTCCGACCGGGTAGTGTGGATTTTAAAAAGCTTAATGCTACCCTAAAAAATGTGACAAATATAGACAAGTACATTCAGGCCAATCCGCACTGTACACTTATGGCAAATAGTCTTTTGATGAATGAAGGCAACCTTGATTTATATGTACAATTTAATTTAAAAGAGAAAAAATATCCTTTCTATATCAGCGCCAAGCTGGAGCCAATGGATCTTACTACTTTTAACAGAATGCTGGAGCCCAATGCTTTTGTCACTATCAAAAAAGGAGAGAATGACCTTCTTACCATGAGCGCAAATGCAAATGAAGAGCTGGCAATTGGCGAAATGACCTTTGAATATGACAACCTTAAGGTATCTTTAGTCAATAAAAACACCTTTGAAAACAAAGGCATGGGCCCTGTTATTGGAAGCTTCTTTGCTAACACATTTATTATCAACAAAAACAATCCAAGGCTTCTTATCACCAAGGAAGGAACCATATATTTTGAGAGAAATAAATATCGATCTATTTTTAATTATTGGTCTAAGATATTTTTTAGCGGAGTGGTAAGTAGTATTGGAGCAAAAAGCAACAAAAAAGAAATAAAGAAGTATGAAAAAATGAAGGGTCTTGAATAAATAATAATGCCTTAATCTTAAACAAATGGAAGAAGAATCAAAAAAAACACTTTTAGAAGAAATCAAAAGTGACCTTGACGATCTTGAACATCAATTAAACCTCGGCACAGAGGAAATAAAAGGAGCATTTGAAAAGAAAAAGAAAAGTTTTTCATCCTTGGTAAAGAAAATACAGGAAAACTTATCTGAATACGAAAAAACCGGCTCAGAAAAAATCAAGGATCTTAAAGCTAAGGCAAGTGATCTTATCGATACACTAGAAAGTGACTTTGACCTATCTTATACTGACTATTCTGAAAACCCACATACATTTAAAACTGTTGTAGAAGATTTTGAAGAGCTGGTAAAAAAATATTACAACGAAGTAGAGGATAAATCAAAAGCTGCAAAAGACAAAACTCAGCAGGAATTAAAACTGAAAATCGAAAAATTCAAACATGAATTGGACATTCAGGAAGCTCAATTAGTAAAATTATCTGGTCATAATCCGGAAGAGTGGGAGGAATGGAAACAAAAAAAACTAGATGAGGTGAAATCATTGAAAAATAAAATCAATGAAAAAATGGAGTCATCTAAGCAAAAGGCTGGGAAATTTAACGAAGAAGTAGCTGAAGCCTATCGTCATCTAAGATCTGCATTTAAAAAACTCAAATAAAAAAAGCCCGGAAGCACACCACACTCCGGGCTTTATTGTAATTCAGCAATCCATTTCACTTTTGTGAATTACTCTTGCTTAAAGACACCAGTTTCACTTAATGGTTTCTTTTATCTTTGAATATTTTAATAAATTCACTGAAAAAAATATATGCTCAATAAGCCTTTTACCATCGATAGAACTGTACGGACAGCAATTCTCGTAGGCATATGCTACTTTTCATTTATACTTCTGGACTACCTGAGCGATGTGTTGGTTCCTTTTGCCGTGGCTATGTTGCTGGCGTACCTGATTGATCCTTTTGTATTATTTCTACAGAAAAGACTTAAGATAAAATCCCGTGTAGTAAATGTCGTAATCTCGCTAGTAATAGTTTTTGGCTTACTTTTTATTCTATTTTATTTCCTGATCCCTCTGCTATATCGGGAGATCGCTTCTATGGGAAAACTGATTTCTAATCTGGCAGCAAGCCAGGACCTGGAAAAGCAATACCTACAAAAAATCCCGACTGACGTTTCGGAATATATCATTAACATGATCAACAGTGAGGATTTCAGAGACTTCTTCACCACCGAAAAAATAAATTCATTATTACTCGATGGACTTAAAGGGATATTACCAAAAGCTGGAGGCTTCTTTTCTGAAACGATTAATTTAATGTTGAGCCTAGCAGGGCTAATGATCATTTTCTTATACCTCATTTTTATCCTTAAGGATTATCGAGGGATAGTTGATGGAGCAAAAGAATTAATCCCTCCAAATATTAAGGATCGTGTACTACATTTTGTAGATGATTTTAGAAATGCCATGCGCACCTATTTTCGTGCCCAAGGATTAATAGCCACCATTGTAGGTATATTATTCGCAATTGGGTTTTCCATCATTAATTTACCATTAGGATTGATCATGGGCTTATTTGTAGGATTACTCAATATGGTTCCCTATCTCCAAACAGTAAGCCTCATTCCGGTATCCTTTTTAGCATTATTTCATTGTATTGAGAAGGGAGTTCCTTTCTGGCAATATATGGGATTAGTCCTAATCGTTTACATTGTTGTTCAAAGCATTCAGGATTTGTTTCTCATCCCTAAAATCATGGGTAATGCAACAGGAATGAATCCCGCTATGATCTTGCTTTCCCTTTCCATCTGGGGAAAATTATTGGGCCTATTGGGGCTTTTGATCGCCCTGCCAATCACTTTTTTGTTAGTGAGTTATTATAGGTCATTTATCATGACGGGTGATTTTTTCGCTAATATCAGACAAAAACAACACGTATCACCGCCTCCTGATCCCTCAGATTAGCCAGAACAAACTGATTAAATGAATGAATTCCTGATGGGGTAAAAAAAAGAGTATTGAGAAACCCAAAAACAATATTGCGCTTTTCAATACTCAATTAGAATACCTAAATAACCAGGATTATTCTTCTTTTATTCCTATTTATGAAATTGATGTAGGTTAACCGTTACCACCGGTTTTTTAGAATGATTCACCACATCTTCCGCAATAGAGTGATCAAATAATTTAAGGAAGGTGCTCCTCTCCCCTGAAGTAGACATCATGACCAAATCCATTCCGTAATCTTCTGCAAAGCTCAGAATACCTTCACCAGGATTTTTATGACAATAAATATGTCTTTCGATCGAATCTAATTCATTGTCCTTGGTAAAGTCTTCCATTTCTTTTTTAATATCCCTTTCATTGGTGAAATGGCCTGGTGTGTTCACATATAATAAATGCAGTTTTGCATCAAAAAACTTTTGAAGCATAGTGGGAACGCTTTTATAATCTCGTAACCCTTCTTTAAAATCAGACGCTAAAACGATATTATTAATATCCTTTACATGCACCCTGTTTCTTAAGGTGAAAACCGGACAAGTAGAGTGTCTGACTACTTTCTCTGCCGTGGTACCAATGAGTGATTCCTACCAGCTATCGGCGCCTGTTGTGCCCATAATGAT
>JBNLGO010000002.1:0-78466 GCA_050306095.1 Cyclobacteriaceae bacterium | reverse complement strand
ACACACAGCTTTACGTGAGCGGAGTAAACCTTCTTACCTTTAGTAAGCAAAAGGTTTTTGACCCCGAAGCAACTGCTGGAAATGGTGTTTATTATCCACTTTCCAAGGTAATTAATGTTGGTTTAACCTTAACGTTCTAAAAATTGATGTTATGAAAAAATATTTAATAATCATATCGATAGTTTTGGTTGCAACTGTATTTCCTTATTCTTGTAACCAGGACTTTTTAAACACAACCCCTTTGGATAAAATATCCAGTGAGGCTACTTGGGCAGATGGCCCACTTTCTCAAGCCTTTGTTTTTAATATTTATTCCTATCTGGGATATGGGGGGTTTGAAGAACAAGCGCTAGCCGCTATATCTGATGAAGCCATGTTTACCCATGCGGGAAGGAACATCGATACATTTAATGAAGCGGCCGAAAGCCCGTCAAATCCAGCATGGTTTAGCTCTACATATGAATGGGATGACATGTATCTTGCTATCAGACAGGCAAATATTGCTTTGATGGAATTACCGGAGTCAACCTTTTCTGATGATGTGCTTCGGGAAAGACTACAAGGTGAAACCTATTTTTTAAGGGCATATTATTATCATCAATTGCTGAGGTTTTATGGAGGATTTCCAATTATCGTAACTCCATATGGATTGAATGAAGATTATACTATTGCACGTAATACCTGGAAAGAGTGTGTTGATTTTATCGTTAGTGATTTAGATCAAGCTATTAGCTATTTAGACGGTAAAGATGAAACGCCAGGAAGAGCAACAAAACTTGCTGCAATGGCACTTAAATCGAGGGTGCTACTTTATGCTGCGAGTGATCTTCACGATGGCTCCGCTGCTTCGGCTAATTCAAGTGTTTTGTCAAATTATTCAAACCTTGACCTTGTTGCTTATACATCCGGCGATCAGAATGCAAGATGGATTGCGGCAAGGGATGCAGCAGAAGCAGTATTAAATGAAGGTCAAGGGTATAAGTTGGATCTTACCGCTCCGGTTACACCTGAAGAAGGAAAGAATAATTATATCTCAATTGCTTTGGGAGGAGAAAGTAGTGTTGGTGATCCAACTGCTTCAGTAGAATTGATTTTTGAAAGAACTCATACTCCTGAATATACAGCAGAAGATGCATGGCCATTAGGTGGAATCCATTATGGTATTAATAATGGGCCAAATGGTTATCACAATTGGGCTGGAAACACTCCTATTCAACAGTTGGTGGATGATTATGAGATGATGGATGGTTCTAAATTTGACTGGGGAAATGCGGCTCATGCAGCGGCTCCCTATGTTGATAGGGATCCAAGATTTTACGCTACGATACTTTATGATGGCGCAGACTGGAAACCAAGACCACCTGATGTAGCTGATCGAGATCCTGCAAATCAGATTCAAACCGGCTATTATGATGATGGTGCAGGTGGAAAATTAAATGGAATTGATACCAGAGAGTCTGATATTGAAAATTGGAATGGTAGTCGTACACACTACTATACCAGAAAATTTATCGACCCAGATCCAGGATTGCCTGATAATCAATCAAATGCGCAGGTAATCCCATGGCCATTTATCCGATATACTGAAGCTGTATTAAATTATGTTGAAGCCTGTATCGAAACTGGATTGGAAGATGAGGCAAGACTGTGGTTAAATAGAATACGTTACAGAGCGGGCATGCCGGAGATCTTTGATACAGGTCAGGACTTAGTAGATCGATATCGAAATGAACGAAGGATTGAATTAGCCTATGAAGAACATCGATACCACGATGCCCGCAGGTGGATGATTGCTCCTTCCACTTTAGGTAGAGGTATTAAAGCTATTGATGTGCAAGCCACATTAAAATTAGGTCAAACACCGCATGTACCTTATCGGTATGATACAAATGTATATGATTATGTATATACGGTAGTAGATAATACTGAAAATGAGGTTCGTACCTGGGATGATAAAATGTACTATCGTGTAATTGTTAGAGATGAGCTTAATAGAAATGATAAGCTTGTTCAAAATCCTGGATACCCTGCTATAAACCAATAGAAATCGTACTGTTTTATATAAATTTTAAAAAATCTATCCCTATTATTATGGGATAGATTTTTTTTTCATTCCTTCTGCATTATTCATGACCCAAAGAATTTATACAATATTCATCCTCACTTTAAATTTATTGTTTTTTGGATGCTCGAAACAGCACGAAAATCAATCCGGTCCTAATGCTCATGATGATGAGGAAAAACTATTTTCACTTCTTTCTCCGCAGCAAACTGGAATATATTTTAAAAATACATTGGCAGAAGGGCCCAACACCAATATTCTTATGTATGAATATTTTTATAATGGAGCTGGAGTAGCTACAGGAGATCTGAATGGCGATGGATTGGAGGATATTTATTTTTCATCAAATATGGAGGAAAATAAACTTTATCTTAACAAAGGGCAATTACATTTTGATGATATTACGGCTATTTCAAAAGTTACCGGAAGACCGGGTCCCTGGAAAACTGGAGTTACCATGGTGGATATCAATGGTGATAATAAATTGGACATTTACTTGTGTTATTCCGGGGCATTGCCAGATCAAAAACGGAAGAATCAATTGTTTATTAACCAGGGAAATGACCCAGATAATATTCCAATATTTAAAGAAATGGGAGATGAGTTTGGACTCTCAAGTGCAGCCTATAGCAATCAGGCCTATTTTTTCGATTTTGACAGAGATGGTGATTTGGATGTGTTATTACTTAATCACAATCCAAAATCACTTCCCATCCTTGACGTGCAAGGGAATAAAGAGCTACTCCAAAAAGATAACCCATACATTGGTTTAAGATTATATGAGCAAGAAAATGGAGTGTTTAATGATATTACTAATTCAGCCAGGATAAATGGTTCACATTTATCCTATGGACTTGGATTAGCAATTTCCGATCTTAATAATGATCAATGGCCGGATTTTTATGTGTGTAATGACTACTCCGTACCAGATTACCTATACATTAATAATCAGGATGGAACTTTTAAAAATGTAATTAATGAAGGTGTAAGGCACACGAGCCTATCTTCTATGGGCAATGATGCTGCCGATATAAATAATGATGGTTGGGCTGATATCATTACAATGGACATGCTACCTGAAGATAATCTACGGCAAAAAACATTACTTCCATCTGACAGTTATGAGAAGTTTGACTTAAATGTACAAAGTGGATTTCATCATCAATTTATGCGCAATATGCTCCAGCTAAATAATGGCAATGGAACATTTAGTGAAATTGGTCAGTTGGCTGGTATTTCCAATACAGATTGGAGCTGGTCATCACTTTTGGCAGATTTTGACAATGACGGATGGAAGGATTTGTACATATCAAATGGTTATTACAAGGATTTTACGGACATGGATTTTTTGAATTACATGAATAATTATGTAAAGCAAAAAGGTAGGCTAAAGCGGGATAATGTAATGGAAATAGTTAATCATTTACCTTCAGCAAATGTTTTAAACTATATGTATCGGGGAAAAGATGGGATGACATTTGAAGATGTCACAAAAACGTGGGGCTTAGATCATCCAGCTAAAAGTATTGGAGTGGCATATTCAGATTTAGACAATGATGGAGATCTTGATCTTGTAGTAAATAATACCAATAAAACAGCCTTTATCTATCAGAATAATACAATTGAAAATTCAAGTAAAAATTTCTTAACAGTAAAATTAGAAGGAAAGGATAAAAATACCCAAGCGGTAGGTGCCAGAGTGCTTGTTATTGCAAATGGTCAGAAACAAATGGTAGAACAATATTCGGCCAGAGGATATTTGTCGGCAGTTACACCAACTTTACATTTTGGACTGGATAATTTAAAAAAAGTTGATTCTCTGATAGTTAATTGGCCGGATGGGACAAGCCAATTATTAACAAATGTTTCAACAAATCAATTATTGACTATAAAACAAAAAGAGATAGAGCAATTTGAACTCAAGCATAAAATTATAAGACCTATTTTTAAGCAAGTGGACAAATTGTTTTCTTATTCACACCCTAAAAGGAAAGGCCGTGATTTTCGGAGACAACCAATGTTAATCAAAGAACTTTCAAATGAAGGCCCTTGTATGGCAAAAGGAGATATCAATGGTGATGGATTGGAAGATATTATTATTGGAGGTGATGTAGGACAATCCACTAAAATATTTGTTCAACAAGCGGGGGTGAGATTCAATCTTTTTCAAACAAATGCTTTTGAAAATGATAAGAAGTCGGTGGATACGGATATTGTCATTTTTGATGCAAATAGTGACGGGTATAATGATTTGTATATAGCTAGTGGTGGGTATCATACTTTTCAAGAAAAAGATCCTTTGCTTCAAGATCGATTATATTTCAATGACGGAAAGGGGAATTTTACTAAAAACTACAATGCGCTTCCAGAAATGTTGACAAGTACGGGCTGCGTTGCTGTTTCTGATTTCAATGGTGATTCATTTGAAGATATTTTTATAGGGGGAAGAATGATTCCGGGAAATTATCCTACTATCCCTGAAAGTTATTTGTTGATCAACGATGGAAACGGACATTTTGAAAATAAAATTGAAGAGATAGCATCTGAATTAGAAAATATTGGTTTGGTCACTGATGCACTTTGGACGGATGTCAATTTGGATGGTAAACAAGATCTGATGGTAGTAGGAGAATGGATGCCGGTTTCCATATTTACTTCTGAAAATGGAAAATTAATAAATAGCACTTCCAATATATTAGGGGATGAATTAATTGGATGGTGGAATACAATCGAATCCGCAGATTTTAATAAAGATAACCGGCCAGATTTTATCGTGGGAAACATGGGGCTTAATACCCAAATCAGGGTGATAAAAGATGAACCAGCAGAATTATATTATAATGATTTTGACAATAGTGGTTCGTTAGATTTGTTCTTTTGTTATTACATCAATGGTCAAAGTTATCCTTACGTGACAAGGGATGAATTAATACAACAATTACCAGTAATGGGTTCGAAATTTCCAACATATGCTGATTATGGTGAAGCAACTATGGAAAACATTTTTGAACCAATGGAACTAGAAAAATCGGGGAGACTAATTTTAAATCATATGAAAACTACCCTTTTATTAAGTAATGAAAGCGGCGGGTATTCTGAAATGACCCTACCTATTCAAGCTCAGTTTGCACCTGTTTATTCCATTCAGGTAATGGACTATAATGATGATCAAAATCAGGATGTTTTGCTTTTGGGGAATGATAGTTACCTGAAATTGCGTTTAGGAAGTATTGATGCAAATTACGGGATGTTGTTTAAAGGTGATGGGAAAGGGAGTTTTGAGTATATCGATCAAATTCAATCGGGATTAACAATTAATGGTGATGTACGTTCTTCTAAATTGGTGAAGGATAGGGTTATATTAGGTATTAATCAAAATGATATTCTAACTTTTAAATTAAATAGATAATACAGGTATAATGTACGTTTATCAATTTTTTCGTAATATTGTACAAGATACAATAACTAAATTTTTAAAGGAATATCTATTGTTTATGAGTGGCTTTAGGTGCTCTTTTATTGGAAAAGTATATTATTATGGATTCAAAAGTTGTCAAATTGACTGATAAATTCTACTACGGCTCCGACCCTATACTGACAGCAGTGGATAACATCATTTTTGGATTTGATGCAAAAGAAGAAAAATTAAAAATATTATTATTTAAAAGATTAGTTGAGCCGTTTAGTGGTCAATGGTCATTAATCGGAAGTTTTATCAGGCCGGATGAAAATGCAGATACTTCCGCCCATAGGATTTTGAAGGAATTGACAGGTATTTCTAAAGTATTTTTAGAGCAACTGAAGTGCTATACAAATATTGATCGAGATCCGGGAGCAAGGGTGATCTCTATTGCCTACTATAGTTTGATAAGGTTAGATGATCATGATAAGGATCTGGTAAAATCATACGATGCAGAGTGGTTTGATATTGACGACATTCCTGATTTAGTGCTTGATCACAATGAAATGGTCAATGATGCTTTGGTTCAATTGAGAATACTATCAAGGAGAAAACCAATAGGCTTTGAATTATTACCTAAACAATTTACTCTTCCTAAATTGATAAAATTATACCAGGAAATTTACCAGCATCCGTTGGATGATCGTAATTTCCGGAAGAAAATACTGGGGTTTGGCCTTCTAAATAAACTGGATAAAAAAGATAAATCGACTTCTAAAAAGGGAGCTTTTCTGTATAAATTCGATCGAGAGAAATACATGGAATTGTTAGACAAGGGGATCAATTTCGAATTATAATCAATATTTTCCTCTTGATCTGTTTTTTAGATCTAATCTTTATTTTTAGATAGATTAAGGGGAATGACTATCATATCAAAATACCATCTGAAAAGTAAATTTTTACTTTTCTTTATCGGAATTCTATGTGTCCAATGCGCAGCTCCTAAGAAAGAATTGCCGACTACATTATTCTCTGATATAGCAGAAACCGAAAATATTATTGCCCAACACAAAGCATTACCTGGAGTACAACGAATTTCATCTGGTGCTGCTTGGTTTGATTGCGATAATGATGGAGACCTCGATATATATATGACAAATATTGATGGGCCAAATTATTTGTTTAGGAATAATAGAATTGGTGAAGGCACCAATGATTTTACAAATATTGCCAAAGGGGATGCACTTGCCGAAGGAAGTTATTGTTCAGGAGTTTCTGCGGCCGATTATGACAACGATGGGGATGATGATCTTTTCATTACAAATCTGAATGAAGATATTTTATTGCAAAATGATGGAAAAGGCAATTTCACCGATGTGACCTCAGTTGCATTTAAAAACACACCTAATTTCATGTTTGAGATTGGCGCCTCGGCATCTTGGGGAGACGTGAATAATGATGGTTGGTTGGATTTATATATTGCTAATAATACTATCAATCGTTTGACAACAGCTTTAAGTAAAGATCATTTGTTTATCAACGATGGAGGTAGTCCGGTCACTTTTACAGATCGAACAGATTTGTTGGAAGGTGATCATGATAATGATACTTATGAAGATGTTAAAGCTTTTGGTTTTAATGCTTTATTTACTGACTATAACCTGGACGAAAATATAGATATCTATATCATCAACGATTGTCCCTTTGGTTCCGAAGATAATAAACTGTGGAGGAACAATGGTGATATGACATTTGAAGAAGTGAGCTATACTTCCGGCCCTTTTATTCGAGGCAAATTTGAAAGCGGAAAGGTGATCAACGATTGTCAAAATGCAATGGGTATCACTGGTGGTGACCCCAATCATGATGGTTGGCCGGATTATCATTTCACCAATGTACATTCGGCAATGCAAAATTCAGTGTTGCTGATAAACAATGGGCAATATTTGTTAAATGTCTCCGCTGAAGCTGGATTGGATGTAATAACACATAATTCCAATATTGGGACTCTTTTTACCTGGGGTACAACCTTTATTGATTATGATTTAGACACATGGCAAGATGTAGCATTGGCGACCGGCTCTATTTTTGGGGATAATAATCAACCCAATATGTTATTTCACAATGGTGGTTCTGATATAGGTGGTGTCCCAAAATTTTCATTAGTTAATGCCTCTAAAACCGGTTTTGATCATGAAGGGCTTTCAAGGACACTTATTAAAGGTGATTATGATATGGATGGAGATCCGGATTTGTTTTTAGTAAATTATGATAGTTTAGCCTCACTTTATCAAAATAATAATCACAATAAAAATAATTGGTTGATTGTGGAATTGAGAGGTGCTGGCCCTCCATTGAGCAATCTTAATGGAATTGGAGCTAAAGTTTATGCAATTACTCCTGACCATATCAGGCAATTTGATGAAGTAAGAAGTGGTTCAAGCCTAGGAGGAAATGATGATATAGCCGCATATTTTGGTATGGCACAAAATGACTATACTGATATAAAAATTCTTTGGCCTTCGGGAATTATTCAATCATTAAAAAATATTAAAGTAAATCAACGACTGATTGTACAGGAACCAACTGTTAAAGTGACTTACCCTGAAGCAGGAAGTGTTATTAATATGGGAACCAATTATCAAATTGAGATAAAAGCTTCCCCCAGCATTGTAGGTTCAATATTTCTTACTTCGACTCAGGGTAAAGAAGTCCGAATTGGAAATTGGCATTCTACACAATCAATAAATTGGGAGGTACCCCATAATTTAAAGAATGATAGTGGCTATCAATTAGTTTTAAAAGATCTAAAATGACAAAATAATTGGAGGCACCAATGGCTTTTTTACTATAAAAAAACCAGAAAGTTCATATAGTAAACTTGTGTTACCAAAAGGCAATGAATTAATTGAAAGAGGAGGAACCTATTTGATCAAATGGAAGAATTTTGAAGGGCAAGAAAATTTGTCGCTTAAATTATTTTCAGGAGATGAAAAAATCATGGACATAGCAGATAAAGTGCATGGATCCGAATCATTTGAATGGAAAGTTCCAGGTGAATTAGAGGGAAATGATTTTTATATACAGATCCAAAATGAATCAGGATTCATCAGCCGAAACATCCAACCATTTTCAATAGTGAAGCGATTCATTCAGCCGCAAACACCTCAGCATGTATTGGAAAAGAGGCTATCAAAAAAAGATTAAAATTTGAAAATTATTTTTAATAAAATATTTGCATTTTTATCGATGGTGTATGATATTTTAATAATTAAAAGTTTGATTTAGATAGATTTTCAAAATAAATCCTTTGTTCTATTTTTAGAAATATTGATTTAATATTCGCCTCAATGAATGACGCCACTCTCAACTCCATCCGATCAAAATTAGCGAAGTTTTGCGCCTATAGGGAAAGGGCCACCAAGGAAGTAAAAATGAAATTAGATACCCTGGGTGCCAACACATCTCAGTCAGAAATCATCATCAATGAATTAAAGGAAGAAGGTTATTTAGATGATACGCGATTTGCTAAAGCGTTTGCTGGCGGAAAATTCAGGTCTAAAAAATGGGGTAAACTCAAAATCAAAAGGGAGCTTAAGTTTAAAGATATTAGTGAAGAGAATATTCAGATAGGTTTACAGGAAATTGAAGGTCAAAATTATCTTGAAATATTGGAGCAGCTAGCCAGGCAAAAATTTGATTCTATTAAAAATAAAAGCCTTCTGATTAAGAAAACAAAAGTCGCTAGTTTTCTAATAAGTAAAGGCTATGAATCTGATTTGGTGTGGGGAGTGCTCAATAAAATTAATGAAGACTAAAGGTGGTCAAGAATTTCACGGATAGAAACTCTTTCTTTATAATTTTGATTAAAATAGACATATGATATTTTCCTGTCTTGATTGACAATATAGGTCGCCGGTACTGGTAATTGAGCACCTGTCTCACCATTATGTTTATCAAGATTAATTCCTCCAAATTTATACTTTCTAACTGTGCCTTTATCTACTGTGAATCTCACTTCATAATCATTCATGATGGATAAATCCTGGTCATAAATTATTTTAAAAGCATCATTATATTTTTCGCTTGTTTCTTTAATAAATTCGGGTTTCTCAGGAGTAATTGCAATGACAGATGCACCCTTATCAGTAATCAGTTGAATAGAATCCTGAAGTTTTGATAAATGTTTGTTGCAGTATTTACACCAAGATCCACGGTAAAAAATCACCACCACCTTCCCGTTATTCAGTGCTTTTGAAAGAGAATATTCATTTCCAAATTGGTCCATTGCTGAAATTTCAGGCGCTTGTTCTCCAATACCTAATCCGGAAGGACCATCCTGAATTATCATGAATCCGCTAAGACAGAAAGAAAATAACAAAAGGGCAAAAAGTCTTAACATAATATGTATTTTCGAATTTGATCTTTTATTTGCAAACTAAAGTTGGGTATTATTGCACTTCTCCCTCGTCTTATGAAGGACATACAAACTATACTTTTCTATTTTTATACAATTTATTATGGCTAAGAAGAAAACAGCATTTTTCTGTCAGGCGTGCGGTGCGGAATCTGCCAAGTGGTTAGGAAAATGTCCATCCTGTGGCGAATGGAATTCCTATGTAGAGGAGGTAATAGAGTCGAGTAAAAATAAAAGCTGGGGTACTAATGATGTGGTTCCATCGGAAAAAAGCAAGCCGCTAAAGCTTTCTGAAATTGCATTTGGGGAAGAACAGCGGGTGCAATCTGGTGATACGGAATTAGATAGAGTGTTAGGTGGAGGGATTGTTGATGGCTCTTTGGTACTCATCGGAGGGGAGCCTGGCATAGGTAAATCCACCCTGCTTCTTCAGGTGTCTCTCCAGCTCAATTATGAAAAAGTCCTGTATGTTTCTGGGGAAGAAAGTCTGCATCAAATTAAAATGAGAGCCGAACGGATGAGCAAAAATTCTGATCGGCTATACTTATTTGCGGAAACATCACTCGAACGGATTTTTGATCAAATCCAACAAGTAAAACCAGAGATACTTATCATAGATTCAATACAAACCATGTTTTCGGATACCCTGGAGGCTGCGCCGGGGAGTATTTCTCAGGTTCGGCATTGTACCGGTATTTTAATGAAATATGCCAAACAATCTTCTATTCCTGTGTTTATTATTGGGCATATCACTAAAGATGGCTCAATAGCTGGCCCTAAAATTCTAGAGCACATGGTAGACACGGTTATTCTTTTTGAAGGGGACCGTCATCATGCATATCGGATATTGCGAACTACTAAAAATCGATTTGGTTCCACCTCTGAACTTGGGATATATGAAATGCAATCCAATGGTCTTCGGCAGGTGGTTAATCCTTCAGAGATATTGATTTCCCAACGGGATTCTTACAGCAGTGGTGTGGCCATCGGGGCAAGTATTGAAGGTAATCGTCCGTTGCTCATCGAAACCCAATCGCTTGTGAGCAATGCTACCTATGGTACTCCACAGAGAGTAAGTACAGGTTTTGATTTGAAAAGATTGAATATGCTTTTGGCAGTATTGGAAAAGAGGGCTGGATTTAGGTTAGGTATTCAGGATGTGTTTTTGAATATAGCTGGTGGATTAAAAATTGATGATCCGGCCATCGACCTCGCAGTAGCAATGTCAATTGTATCTTCATTTAATGAAATTGAAATACCTTCAGATTATTGTTTTGCTGCAGAAGTGGGCTTAAGTGGTGAAATTCGTGCAGTAAATAAGGTTGAATCAAGAATCGCTGAGGCAGAAAAATTAGGTTTTAAGCATATTGTCATATCAAAATTTTGTAAACTGGGAGATGTAAAAGGGAAGAAGATCAAGGTCTTACAGTACGGTAAAATACATGAAGTTATCACAGAATTAATGGGTTGAGTATGAAATTTAAAGTTCCAAATACACTTGTTTTGTTGTTTTTCATGATGGTACTCGGGTTACTATTAACCTATGTTTTACCATCAGGGTCATTCGAAACAATTGAGGAACATCATAAAGAAAAAGTAATACCAGGTACTTTTCATCAGCTTGACAAAAGCTATTTGGAACCTTGGAATTTATTTACCGTTTTGCCAAGAGCATTTGCTGATAGCCAGGGTATTATCTTCTTTATTTTTATCATTGGAGGGGCACTATCAGTGGTTAAATCTACGGGTGTAATTGATGCCATGCTTGGTAAGATGCTTAATAGGTTTGGAAAAAAACCTCAGGTACTCATTTTTGCGGGGATGTTTGTTTTTGCAGTTGGGTCGAGCACGCTCGGAATGGCAGAAGAGTATCTTCCTTTTATTTCGGTGTTAATAGTGCTTTGTGCAGCTTTAAAACTAGATGCATTATCTGCTATTGCCATTATGGTAGTGGGATATGGAATTGGATATGGAACAGCTACTATAAACCCATTTACGGTCATGATTGCCCAGGACATTGCGGAGGTAAAACCAACTTCAGGAATTTTATATAGATTGATCATTTTCATTCCATTTTTTATCGTAGGATTTTTACATGTCAGGAATTATGCTAAAAGTGTTTGGCAAAAAAATCTTGAGCTGGGAGTAGTAGAAAATAATACCTATGAATACCCTGAGTTAACGGGTTTACATAAAATCATTTTAATGATTACGGTAGGGGCTTTGGTGCTGATAGTTTATGGAATTTCAGAACTTTCAGGATGGGGTTGGTATCTGGTGGAGCTGGGTGGTGTGTTTTTCGGACTGGCAGTAGTGGTGGCTATCGTTGCCCGAATCAATATAAATGATGCGGCGAAATATTTTGCAGAAGGAGCAGCCGAACTGACCACTACCGCATTATTGGTAGGGTTTGCACGATCCATTGCCTTACTTTTAGAAGATGGTCAGGTGCTTCATACGATTGTTCATTATTTATCAATACCACTGCAAGAGACGGGTCCGCATATAGCATCAATAGGCATGTATCTAATTCAAAGTGTGTTGAATTTCTTTATACCCTCAGGAAGTGGTCAGGCATATGTGACGATGCCATTGATGGCACCAATTGGTGATATTACGGGCGTTTCGAGGCAAGTGAGTGTTTTGGCTTATCAAATGGGGGATGGCTTTATGAATACCATTGTGCCTACGAATCCAGTACTAATGGGGATTTTAGGAATAGCTGGGGTTTCTTATGGTAAGTGGTTTAAATTCATTTTTCCTTTAATGGTAAAATTTTTCATTATTGGATCTATTGCCTTGGTCATAGCTGTGATTATTGGCTACAATTAAAAGCGAATTCACCACATTTTCAATAATTCTTTTTTCCACAATTCTTTGACATTTATCAGATAGTATAAATGATAAAAGTGGCTAAATTTGCCCTCTCAGAAAATTACAAAAAATTAATACTATAATGGATTACAGAATAGAACACGATACCATGGGCGAAGTAAAAGTGCCCGCTGAAAAATATTGGGGAGCCCAAACAGAACGATCTAGAAATAATTTTAAGATTGGACCGGAAGCAAGCATGCCAAAGGAAATTATTTATGCTTTTGGATACCTAAAAAAAGCTGCGGCACATGCCAATACAGAACTGGGAGTTCTTTCTGAAGAAAAAAGAGATTTAATTTCTAAAGCTTGTGATGAAATATTAGAGGGCAAACTGGATGATCAGTTTCCGTTAGTTATCTGGCAGACCGGATCAGGAACACAATCTAATATGAATTCTAATGAAGTGATTGCCAATCGTGGTCATGTACTCTCAGGTGGACAACTTACTGATGCTGAAAAAGCCCTTCACCCAAATGATGATGTCAATAAATCACAATCATCAAATGACACTTTCCCTACTGCTATGCACATAGCTGCATATAAACAAGCAAGTGAAATTACGTTGCCCGGTATGCAAAAATTAAGAGATACTTTGGCAGCAAAATCAAAAGAGTTTAATGAAATAGTGAAAACGGGCAGAACCCACTTTATGGATGCCACACCTCTTACAGTAGGGCAGGAGTTTTCTGGGTATGTTCAACAAATTGATAATTCAATGCGGGCTATTAAAAACGCATTGGAAATGGTGAAAGAATTAGCATTAGGAGGTACAGCAGTAGGTACCGGACTGAATACTCCAAAAGGCTATGATGTGCTGGTAGCAAAGAAAATAGCTGAATTTACAGGTTTACCATTTGTTACAGCTCCAAATAAATTTGAGGCCTTAGCAGCACATGACGCTATGGTAGAATTATCTGCAGCTTTAAAGAGAGCGGCAGTATCATTAATGAAAATTGGAAATGATATAAGAATGCTTAGCTCAGGGCCAAGATGTGGAATCGGTGAGATTGTTATTCCTGACAATGAACCTGGATCTTCTATCATGCCAGGTAAAGTTAATCCTACGCAACCGGAAGCTTTAACGATGGTTTGTGCACAAGTAATTGGTAATGATGTAGCTGTGTCAGTGGGAGGATCAAACGGTCACTTTGAATTGAATGTGTTTAAGCCTGTAATAGCTGCCAATGTGCTTCAATCCGCACGATTAATAGGCGATGCTTGTGTTTCATTCAATGATAAATGTGCGATTGGAATTGTGCCTAATTATGAAATTATTGATAAGCATTTAGAAAACTCATTAATGCTGGTGACGGCGTTAAATACCCATATCGGATATGAGAATGCAGCTAAGATTGCGAAGAAAGCACACAAGGAAGGAAAGACCCTTAGAGAGGCTGCCTTAGAGTTGCAACTTCTTACAAATGAACAATTTGATGAGTGGGTAGTGCCCAAAAATATGATAGGCTCCTTAAAATAGTACAATTATTAATTTGACTTTTATAAATATATTTTTGTACATTGGGGGTAATTTTTAACACAAATTCATCTAAACATATTCGAAATGAAAAAGTTAGCAATTGTATTAATACTTTTTATTTGTGTTGCTACTGTCGATAAAGCCCACGCACAATTATCAAAAAAGGAAGCAAAGGAATGGAAGAAAAAGAAGAAGAAATTGTCTCCAGAACAGCTTAAAAGAATGTATGACGAAAACGCAAGTTTAAAGAGCGAGCTTAGTAGTGTACAAGGTCAATTATCTAGCATACAGGCACGTTTAAGTGAGAAAGATGCAAAAATCGCTGAAATGACCCAGCAATTAAGAGAGGCTGAAGCGAAAGTAAATAATGCACAGCGAGCCATAGCACAAGCTCAGGAGGCAGCACAGGCACAACCGGCAACTACAGCCTCAGTGGATGAATCAGGGGTTGTTTTTAAGGTTCAGATTGGAGCATTTAGAAATAAAGATCTTTCTAAATATTTTGACAACCATGAAAATTTTGGTGGAGAAATGGGCGAAGATGGTGTTCAGAAAATCACACTTGGTATTTTCAGGGATTACTGGGAAGCTGATACTTTCAAAAAATACCTACGAGAGATGGGTGTAAACGATGCATGGATTGTACCTTACAAAGATGGTGTTCGTGTAGAAATGAAAGATGTGTTGGAAGGAGTAATTTAGAAATTAATTACAATCAATATTTTGAAAGGCCTCTTTTGAGGCCTTTTTTTATGCCTTGCCATATCCTCCACCTCCGGGAGTGTGGATGATAATTTTATCTCCTTTCTTAACCTGGTAACCATCAATTCCTTTAAGTGTAACTTTAGTTCCTTCTTTTGTTAGGATATATTGTTCGCCAATTTCCCCTGGTTCACCACCGTTTAATCCATAAGGTTTTTCCACCCGGTGTTGGGTGAGCATCGAGACATTGATGTCTTCTAAAAATGTGATTTCCCTGGTGACACCATTTCCACCATTCCACTTTCCCTTACCGCCGGAGTTCTCTCTTATTTCCATTTTATCCAGCTGTACAGGGTATCGAAACTCAATAACTTCAGGATCAGTGATTTTTGTATTTGTCATATGCTGATGTACTGCATCTGATCCTTGAAAACCATTTCCTGCGCCAGTTCCACCACAGATGGTTTCGTAAAATCCGAACTTGTCATTTCCAAAAATGAAGTTATTCATCGTCCCCTGGCTACAGGCTGCTAATTGCAATGCTTTGATTAAGGTGTCAACAATTCTTTGGCTTGTTTCCGTATTGCCACCCACTACTGCAGGGCAATCGCTATATTCATCCGGAAATACAGGATTGATAAAAACACCTTCCTTCGCTATAATTTTTACATTCTTTATTATCCCTTCATTTAATGGAATTTTTTCTTCAACCATCAATCTCAACACATAAATAATGGCGCTTGTCAAGATAGCTAATGTGGCATTTAAATTTCCTTTATGTTGAAGAGAAGTTCCACTGAAATCAAAAGTGATCCGTTCATTTTCTTTTATTATTTGAACTTGAATGATCGTTCCGTCATCCAATTTTTCTGTAGCTGTCCATTGGTTGCCTGGCAGAGAACTAAAAGATCTTTGAATACATTGAGAAGAGTAAGTTTGCAACCTGTCCATGTACTTCTGAACCGTCTTTAATCCAAATTTATCGGCTAGGAATTGTAAACTCTGAATGCCTTTTTTAATGGATGCCAGGGCACCGGTTAAGTCAGCAATATTTTCATCCAGTGACCTTGTAGGATATTTTGCTCCTGTTAAAATTTGTTTTATCTCTGCCCAATTCTCTTTTCCGTTTTTTAATAAATAGGTTGGTGATATGATGACGCCTTCTTCTTCCAGGCAACTGGCATCAGGTGGCATTGATCCGGGTGTTTTACCACCCATTTCTGCATGGTGCGCCCGATTGGCTACATATCCAATCAACTCTCCTTGATCAGTAAATGCCCCACTAATTAATGTGATATCAGGTAAATGACTTCCTCCGTATTTAGGGTGATTGGTTATTATCACATCACCTTCCTTGACATTTATTTTTTCTAAAACAGACCGGACACATATGCCCAGACTACCCAGATGGACAGGGATATGTGGCGCATTAGCAATTAAATATCCATGTTTATCAAGAACACCACAGGAGAAATCAAGACGTTCTTTCACATTTACCGAAAAAGAACTTCTCTGAAGAATTGCGCCCATGTCTTCAGCAACTGATGCAAACCTGTTTATAAAAAGCTCCAGTTCGGCTAATTCATTATTTGAAGCGGTAAGCTTTTTGTTTTTATTACTATTGGTCAATAATGCATTTTTCCCTGTCTTTATTTCTAATAACCATTCACAATCAACAAATACGGTTGAATTTTGACTAACCAGAATTGCTGGTCCTTGTATGGAATTTCCAATCTCCAAATTTTCCCATTGATAGACGGGTGTCTTTTTCCATTCACCTGTAGTAAAGGTTTTGACGTATTTTATAGGTTTTGGATTTACAGCAATAGATGCCGATTCTGATAATTCATTTTGTGAGGAGACACCTTTAACAATCACCTTGATGGACTCAATTTCTATTTTTTCATTTTCCAACCAATGCCCGTAAAGCGATTCGTATTCACTTTTAAAATTTTTAAGTAAGGTAGTAGCATCATTGTAAGGTACTTCTATAGATGTTTCCTGTCCATAAAATCGCATATAGACGAATTGTAGATGAATTTTGCACTGATCATGTGTAAAACCTTCTTTCAATAATTGTTGAATTGCTGAAAAAGCCAATGTTTCAAATTCATCAGGCAGTTTGCTCTCAATCTCATTTAATTTTTGGAGGAGCTGTTTTTGGGCGAAACGTTCGATATCTGCTTTTCCCATTCCGTATGCACTAAGCAATCCAGCATCAAAAGGTACAATGATGGAGGTAATAGAGAGTAAGTCAGCAAGAGCACAAGCATTTTGTCCACCAGCACCGCCAAATGCTAAAAGCGTAAATTCCGATGGATCATGTCCTTTACGAAGGGAGATCTTTCGGATAGCATCTGCCATTTTTTCATTGGCTATTTGAAGAAATCCGTTGAGCACATCTTCTTTATGATGGCCTTCTCCCATTTTGGCAAGAATTGTTTCTAATGTTTTTTCAGCAGCAGAAATGTTCAAAGGGATACCAAAACTCTCTTCATCCAATCTTCCCAACAACAAATTAACATCGGTTATTGCTAACGGACCACCAGCTCCATAACAGGCAGGGCCAGGAGAGGCGCCAGCGCTTTCAGGACCTACAGTCATTTTAAATCCATCAAACCCACAAATAGAACCTCCGCCCGCTGCCACAGTTTCAATAGAAAGAACCGGGCTAAAAACGGGAATTGAGTCAATTTCGGTTTCAAATTGGTAATCAAATTTATGATCTATGCGAGAAACATCCGTACTCGTTCCTCCCATATCAAAAGTGATGAGCTTATTTTTCCCCAGCGTTTTTCCAATATCAAAAGCGCCGACTATCCCTCCGGCAGGCCCGCTGAGAAGGCTGTCTTTTGGCTGAAAAAGGTGAGCATCAACTAACCCTCCATAACTGGTCATTACTTTAAATATGCTTCCGGAGATTTTACTTTGAATTGAATCCAGATATTGAAAAAGAATTTTTTCCAGATAGGCATTTATGATAGTCGTTTGTGCTCTCGGAAGGAATTTTATTTCCCTGGCCATTTCTGAGGAAAGGCTGATATATTGGTATCCCTTATCCTGAATGCCTTTTTTAATTAATTGTTCGTGTCGATCATTTTTGTAGCTATTTATGAGTGCAACAGCGATAGTTTCCGGTTGATGTTTTTCAAGGCTTTCGATAATAGAATTTAATTCTTTTGAAGAAATGCTTTTTATGATGTCTCCCTTTGTATTTATTCTTTCGTCGATTTCAATTACATTAAAATAAAGCGGAGGATTCTTTACCACATTTAGCGCAAAAAGATCTGGTCGCTGCTGGCTACCTATGGTGATTAAGTCCTTAAAGCCTTTAGTCACGATGAATGTGACTTTTGCACCTTTTCTTTCAAGCAATGCATTTGTCCCCTTAGTAGTTCCTAATCTTAAATTTATCGCGGGAAGAGGTTGATCTAATGGTGTTTCAGTAGCAAGGCGAGCTGCTAGGACAGGAGCTTCTTCCTGAGCTGTTATTTCAAATTCTTCATTGATATCAATTTTAGTCAAAGAATCCTCTTTAAGTTTAAAAAGGTTGTTTTGTGGATTAAAGGACTCAATGGTAGAAGTGATATTTGTATTTAAAAAACGAATACGATACTGACTAAAGATATTGGTACGTACCCCCCAGTTAGTTGAAGATTTAAACTCTTGATTAGTGATTTTTTCAATTAATTTGCCTCTAAGATTGCTACTACTTAAGACTTTAAGTTTTTTAATGGAGCCATTTGGGGATTGTGCAATACAATCAGTAAAAGTTCCGCCTGTATCAATCAATAATTGTGTAGTCTCTTCCTTCATTTTCATGGTTGTGCCAAAGAATTTTCATTTCTTTTTGGAATCACAAAATTATTTAATGCGTTGATATTACAAAGAATGACAAATATCAACAGGTAATCGCAATCAATTAATTTTAAAAAAGTCAGTAATTAGTTGTATTATTTTCAATAAATGATTTAATTTTGCTCGAAATACACAATTGTATTAACAATTATTTAATAATTTATTAAAATGAATTAAGATGAGTTCTACACCAAACCAAAAAATTGAGAAAGCTTGTCAGGATGCTTTAAAAAAATTCCAACAAATCGGATCTGATGATTTCGATGAAGTTCAATCTAAATTAGAGTTTGTCATAGGTAGCTATGGGTTTGATCAAAACCCAGTTGGCCTGTATGAGATTGGGGCTATGGCACTTACAAAACTTAAAAACTTTAAAAAAGATAAGCCAAGAGCTGTATCAAAAAAATTAATTGATGATTTAGAAAAGGCATTAGCTACGGCATAATTTCGCTGTATATTGCTTAATGTTATTTTAAAATAAAAAGACTGTTTAATTGTTATGTTATTCGGTCTTTTTTTATTTATCCCCTTTTAAAGTTTCAGAATAATTAAAATCGTCAATTATAATTTACGTAATGTTCCCATTTTTCTAGAACACCTTTAAAATCCTCAGGTAATTCTGAATCAAATTGCACAAATTTTTTAGTAGCGGGGTGAACAAATCCCAGAGATTTCGCATGAAGGGCTTGCCTTGGTATGATTTGAAAGCAATTTTCTACAAATGATTTGTACTTCGAAAATTGGGTTCCTTTCAGCACTTTGTTTCCCCCATACATTGCATCATTAAAAAGCGGATGCCCCAGGTATTTCATATGAGCCCTGATTTGATGTGTTCTTCCAGTCTCCAGGTTGCACTGAATTAATGATATATATCGAAGGTTTTGGATTGTCTTATAGTGGGTGACGGCATTTCTTCCAAAATCGCCTTCAGGAAAAGCAGTAGTAATTCTCCTGTCCTTTAAGCTTCTTCCAAGATTTACATCTATTGTACCATCAGCGGGGGAAGGTTCTCCCCAAACGAGTGCATAATAAGTTCGTTCTATACTATGATCATAAAATTGCTTGGCAAGGCCATTGATTACCTCTTCTGTTTTGGCAATTACCAATAAGCCCGAAGTGTCTTTATCAATTCGATGAACAAGCCCCGGTCTTCCCGCATTACCCTTCATTTCAGGAAGATTATTAAAGTGATAGACCAAAGCATTGACAAGTGTGCCATTCCAATTTTGGTAAGCCGGGTGAACTACCATGCCCGCTGGCTTATTCACTACCAGTAAATGTTCGTCTTCATAGACAATGTTTAATGGAATATTTTCCGGGACAACCTCTGTGTCTCGTGGTGGCTCTGGTAAAGAAATACTAATCTCATCTTCTGGACGTACCTTATAATTCGATTTTATTATTTCATCATTGACAGTGACAAAACCATCTTTGATACCGTTCTGAATTTTATTCCGAGTAACATTTGGAAGGCGGTCGAGTAAAAATTTATCAATGCGAAGAGGCTGTTGCTTACTGTCTACAGTAATGTGATAGTGCTCAAACAATTCATCATCTTCATCAAATTGATTTTCCGGATTTTCCATTGCCATTATTTTCCCACAAATATATTTGAAAATACTAAGGGGAGTAAATTTCTTGTGAAAAGGGCAAGGGGGGATGTCAATTAATCACATGGAAATACACCAGGTAGAAATGACAAAAACATCCAGCCATTACAAATAAGTGCCAGATGGCATGATGGAACCTTAATTTTTTCCAGACAAAAAAGATCACTCCAAAGGAATAAAACAAACCACCCAGAAGTAGCCAAAACATGATATCAAAAGGAAGTTCCCATATCAAGACGTCTATTTTTATCAAAATGGACCAACCTAACCCTATGTAAAAGATGAGAGATAACAATTGACTTGAGTTGAAGAAGAACACTTTATAAATAATTCCCAATAAGGAAATGGTCCAAACAATGTAGAATATGTAAATGCCATTAAACTCTTTTAATAGCACCAGGGTGATGGGAGTGTACGTGCCGGCAATTAATAAGTATATGGCCATGTGATCTATTTTTTGAAAAAACTCCTTCCATTTCCCTGCCCTAATAATGTGATAGGTTGTAGAAGCGGAAAATAAAATGATGGCAGAACCGGCAAATACAGATGAACTGGTGAGCTTGGTAAAGTCCCCGGTTTTAATAGATTTTAAAATGAGAAGAAAAAAGGCTATATAACTGATTAATACCCCAAGGCCATGTGTTATAGTGTTGGCCCACTCCTCTCCATTAGACACTCTTATAATCTTCAACATTGGACCTAAAATTTGATTGATGAAAAAGTTGTTGTGTTTTAAAAGTGTGTGGGAGCTAATTATTATATACGGAGAAATAAAATCAAAAGGTTTGTTTAGGTAATTCTAACACCAAAAACTCCAAGCAAGTCAAGCCAAATAGTATGGAAAAAATACAATTTTTTAAAAACGCAAATTTATTTAAACAAACTATTTGGTGGAGTAACATAATTAACTTTAAATGTGGAAGTTAAGGAGGGTGATTAAATTTTTCTTTATATTATTTTGAAAAAAATCTTTGATAAACAATATAAAAAAGGCTATTTTCATACTGCTTTTGTCAGCAGCAAGCAACAATTGATTTAAAGTACTTATCACTAGTTAAATACGTTTTATTATTGTGTTTTTAATGTCTGATGAAATGTTAGTCCTGAACACCGGCATTGAAAAAATACAATTACAATTTTTTTTTATTTCTTTTAGAAAAACCCTAAATAATTAACAAAATGGAAAGCAATGTACAGACCACATCCGAACCTGACGCAGCACTAGAAAAACCAAAAAAGAAAAATGAATCCCCTGAAGTCACCGTGCCATTAAAGATTGTTAAGCGAGATGGACGAACGGTAGATTTTGATCACGAAAGAATTGAAAATGCTATCATTAAGTGTTTCAATGCTTGTGGTAAAAAGAAAGTAGATGCTAAAAGCATTACCGAGCAAGTAATTAATATAGTTTCGGTAAAATACGAAGTGCCTACTGTAGAGCAGGTTCAGGATACTGTGGAAACTGTATTGCAATCATTAGGTGAATATGATGCTGCCAAAAGTTACATTCTATATAGGGCTGAGCATGCAAAACTTAGGGAGGTAAGACCTGTGCCTGATGAAGTAAAAAAGGCATTTGATGAATCGGATCAATACTTCCCTACACAATTACAGAAATTTCAATTTTATGATAAATACGCAAGATTTAGTCATAACAATGGAAGAAGGGAAACTTGGGTTGAAACTGTTGATAGGGCAGTTGATTTTTTAAAAGAATTATCGGATTACAGACTGAGGCCATTGACCTATGCGCGACTTAGGCAGGCAATACTCGAAATGAAAGTGATGCCTTCTATGCGTTTGTTAGCGATGGCAGGTCCTGCGGCAAGAAGAAACAACATTGCTATCTATAATTGTTCATACATGCCTGTTGATAGCATTGATTCATTTGTAGAGGCATTGATTATATCCATGAGTGGATGTGGGGTTGGCTATTCTGTAGAAAATGAATACATCGAGAAATTACCGAGAATAAAAAGACAATTTGAAGGTCAGGCTCCTACACAATATGTGATTGAAGATTCTACTGAGGGGTGGGCCGATGCATTACGAACAGGTCTGGAGCATTGGTTTAATGGAAAAGACATTCATTTTAACTATTCTTTAATTAGAGAAGCTGGCGCTGTACTAAGAATTAAAGGTGGACGTGCTTCTGGTTCTGAGCCATTAAAGAAAATGTTGGATTTTGCACGCAATAAAATATTATCTCGTCAAGGTACAACACTTCGCTCGCTTGATGCGCATGATATCATGTGTTCAATTGGAGCTGCAGCAGTATCCGGAGGAGTAAGAAGAACAGCGATGATTGCCCTCTTTGACTACGATGATAGCGAAATGCGACATTGTAAAGATGGCGATTTCTGGAGAAAAAATAGCCAACGATGGAATGCTAATAACTCAGCAGTTTGGCCAAAAAGGCAACTTACACAAGCAGAAATAGCTTCTTTCATTTTGGATATGGTAAATTCTGAGAGGGGTGAACCAGGAATATTTAACAGACAGTCAGCATTAAATACTAAGCCAGAAAGAAGAAAAGCGGCAAATTTTGGGACAAATCCCTGTGGTGAAATAGTACTTAGACCGTATCAATTCTGTAATTTATCAGTGGCAGTAGCACGTGAAAATGATACAATTGAAGAATTGAAGGAAAAAGTTGAGTTAGCTACCATTATAGGTACGATTCAATCCAAGGCAACGCACTTCCCGGGAATGAGAAAAGAATGGAAGAAAAATTGTGAAGAAGAAAGGCTTCTTGGTGTTGATATTAATGGTCAATTAGATTGTCCTGAAGCAATGAAAGCTGAGAATCAAAAGATTCTACAACAAGTTGCAGTAGAAACGAACGCAAAAGTTGCTTCCCTATTAGGGATCAACCAATCAGCATCTATTACTTGTGTAAAACCTTCGGGAAACTCCAGTCAGCTATTAAATTGCTCGCCAGGTATTCATGCAAGATGGTCAAAATACTACATTCGAAACGTACGGGTAGGTGCACATACGCCAGTATTTAAAGTATTAAAAGATGCAGGTATCCCTATGGATCCGGAAAATGGTCAGGATGCTGAAAATGCGAACACATGGGTAGTTCATTTCCCAGTGAAATCTCCTGAAGCGGCGATCACAAGAAATGACCGGACAGCCCTTGAACAGTGTGAGTACTGGTTACAGACTAAAGTGAACTATACTGAGCATAATCCTAGTGTAACAATTACTTATAAACCGGATGAAGTGTTAGACATTATTCAATGGACTTGGGAAAACCAGGATAAAATTGGTGGTATGACATTCTTGCCAGCATTTGATGCATCGTTTGATCAAATGCCATACATTGAAATCACCAAGAAAGAATATGAAAAAATGGCGAAAGACTTCCCAGTTATAGATTTTAGTAAAATATATAGATACGAGGAAGAAGATTACACTACAGCTGCACAAGAGCTAGCCTGTTTTGCAGGTAATTGTGATACCCTATAATCTTTACGCCAAATACGTAAAATTTTAAAGCCGCAGAAATGCGGCTTTTTTTTTAAATGCTTTTTGTTTGGTCGTTTGTTGCGTCTGAAGTTTTTTCATTCTCAGCTTTAAGCACTTGTTGCTTCACTTTAGCATTAGTATATGTGGGGCATGTTCTATTATAACACCCTGATAGACTTATAAATAAAATTGACACCCCAATTACCATTACCTTTCTCATACTTCTCTTATTTATTGCTTTTCACATATTTCAAATAAAATAAATACAAGTGTTTTATGCATGGGGATATATTCTTATGCCTTACATTTTGAATTATAGTTGATTTTTATCCGGGGAAATTTTCTGAAAAATATGAACAAGAAAATTTACCCGACGAAAAACATAGTTTTATCGTTGTAAGTTTAATGAATGTAAAAAGTATTCTTAAATTAAGAAGATACTATGCCTGGCTATCGTTTTTCAAAATATAATCCTCCCAAAACTAAGGAGAATAGTACATTTGATAATCTGCTCAAAATTTTCATGCAGCTAATCACCATTACCTCTGGTGATGTAGCGGAGACCCTTGCATGGATGACAAATTTAGACAAGCAATATAACCTAACCAATGAAGAGTATGGGATGGGTGACTTTATTGAAGACCTAAAAAAGAAAGGTTATATCACAGAAGAAAATCAAGAAGGAAAATTTAAAATCACACCAAAAGCTGAGCAGAGTATTCGGAAGAGTGCTTTGGAGGAGATATTTGGCAAATTAAAAAAATCCAAAAGAGGAAATCATCACACCGAAATTAGTGGAAGAGGTGACGAGCCCAATGCAGACCGAAGAGATTACCAGTTTGGCGATTCGCCGGATCAGATTTCGATGACAGAGTCCATAAAAAATGCGCAGATCAATAGTCATTTTGAGAATTTTCAAATGACGGAGCGTGACCTGGAGATCATCGAAAAGGACTATAAAACACAAACATCTACAGTGCTGATGATTGATATTTCCCACTCTATGATACTGTATGGGGAAGATCGTATTACCCCGGCGAAAAAGGTGGCAATGGCATTATCAGAATATATCATTACCCAATACAAAAAAGACACGCTGGATGTTATCGTATTTGGGAATGACGCCTGGCAAATTCAAATAAAAGATCTTCCATACTTAGAAGTTGGACCGTATCATACTAATACGGTAGCAGGCCTGGAACTAGCCATGGATATTTTACGAAGGAGGAAAAATCCGAATAAGCAAATATTTATGATCACGGATGGTAAGCCTACTTGCCTCAAGGAAGGAATAAAATATTATAAAAACAGCTTTGGCCTGGATAGCAAAATTATGAAAAAAACGTTTGACCTGGCTCGACAGTGTAGAAAGTTACATGTGCCGATAACTACCTTTATGATAGCCAGCGATCCATACTTGAAACAATTTGTAAGAGAATTTACAGAAGTAAATAATGGCCAGGCATACTATAGCGATTTAAATGGTTTAGGAAATATCGTGTTTGAGGACTTTAAACGAAACAAGCGAAAGAATTTTAAATAGCAGCATTGCATGAAGTATTACGAAATACCGCCTGAAAAGCTTTTAAGGATTAAAAATTTAGGTGAACTAAAGGCATCAGGATATGTGTCAAAAAGCATTAAAGATGAATTAAGAGAAAACCTGATCAAAAGGCTTCAGAATAAGGAGAATCCTTTTGCAGGTATTTGGGGATATGATGAAACGGTGATTCCGGATATTGAACGGGCAATTCTTTCAAAACATAACATAAACTTATTGGGTCTTCGGGGGCAGGCAAAAACTAAAATTGCAAGACTGATGGTTAACCTGCTGGATGAATATATTCCAATCATTGAAGGCTCGGAGTTGAATGATGATCCGCTTTTGCCTATTTCCCGATTTGGCAGAAACACCATAGAAGAGCACGGTGATCATACTGCCATTCATTGGCTACATAGGGATGAGCGATACACGGAGAAACTTGCCACACCAGATGTATCTGTTGCTGACTTGATAGGAGACGTTGATCCTATTAAAGCAGCATCCCTAAAGCTACATTATTCCGACGAACGGGTGATTCACTATGGGTTAATCCCCAGATCAAATAGGGAAATATTCGTCATTAATGAATTGCCAGATCTTCAGGCGCGTATTCAGGTAGCCCTTTTTAATATTTTGCAAGAAGGAGATATTCAGATTCGTGGATTTAAGCTTCGATTGCCATTGGATATCCAATTTGTGTTTACAGCCAACCCGGAAGATTATACCAATCGAGGTAGTATTGTTACCCCACTAAAAGATAGAATTGATAGTCAGATTATTACGCACTATCCTAAATCTATAGAAATAGGTAAAAAAATCACGGAACAAGAGTTTCGCAAAAAAGAGGAACAAGAATCTAAAATAGTAATCAATGAGTTAGCTCGTGATATGGTAGAGCAGATTGCCTTTGAAGCAAGAGATAATGAGTATGTAGATGCCAAAAGTGGTGTGTCTGCAAGGTTAACTATTTCAGCTTTTGAAAACTTAAAAAGTGCGGCAGAAAGAAGGGCACTGATCAATGGAGAAAACGAGACGTTTGTACGGGTGTCTGATTTTAATGGAGTACTACCTGCTATAACAGGAAAGGTGGAACTGGTTTATGAAGGAGAACAGGAAGGTCCGGGAATTGTAGCCAATGATTTAGTAGGAAAGGCGATTCGCACACAATACTTAAATTATTTCCCTGATCCTGAAAAAGTACGAAAACAAAAGGAAGACAATCCGTACAAAAAAATCATCAATTGGTTTGGGGAAGGTAATAAAGTGGATATCCTTAATGATTTACCAGATAAAGACTATGAAAAAGTGATCAAGTCAGTACCTGGCATTGAAGATTTAGTCAAAAAATTTCAGCCAAACCAAAAAGGAAAAGAAGCATTGTTTTTAATGGAGTTTGCACTACATGGACTTGCTGAATACAGTATGCTAAGCAAACAACGATTAGCAACAGGACTTCATTTCAAGGATCTATTAAGCAGCATGTTTACGATGCCGGATTCGGGAGGAAGTTCCGAAAATGACGAGGATGTTTTTTAGATTTTTATAGTAATTATTACTGATAAATCTTATTTTTCATTTGATCCCAAATCAATCTGGAAGATAAGAGGGCATGGAAGTGATGAGCAGCATTTACAACCTACAGCATTTACAAAAACTTGTTTCGCAAGGGGAGGGCGCCACGCTCGAATTTAAAAGAAAAGCTAATTTTCCTGAGAAAATAGTCAAGGAAATGGTGGCATTTGCCAATTCCAACGGAGGTTATCTGTTAGTAGGTGTGAGCGATAATGGAACTGTACCAGGATTAAAATTTGTCGAAGAAGAAAAATATGTACTGGATCGGGCAATTACACTTTGCAGCAAACCAACCTTAAAATATTCTTGTCATACAGTTTCCGTGAATAATGATAGAGCTGTGCTCATATATCAAATATTTCCGAGTGAAAAAAAACCACATTATGCATTGGAGAAATCGACACATAAATGGGGTAAGGCGTACGTTAGGGTAAATGATAAAAGTGTACAGGCAAGCAGGGAAATGGTGGAAATATTAAGAAGACAAAACAAATCAGAAAAAGGCCAAAAAATATTCTATGGCGAAAAAGAAAATAGATTGTTCAAATACCTGGAAACAAAAAATAAAATTACGATTTCTGAGTATTGCAGTATTGCAGACCTACCTAGAAAGGTAGCTTCAAAAACCCTTGTAAAACTCGTATTGTCCCAGGTGCTTAATTTAGTTCGGGACGACAGGGGCGAGTATTATGAATTTAACCAATCAATATCCGATTAATTTTTATGGCTAAAAGAGCAAAAGAAAAGAAGATTTTTGTACTAGATACATCTGTCATTATTTATTCCCATGATTCCATTATGCACTTTCAGGAACATGACATTGGTATACCAATTACAGTTTTGGAAGAGCTTGATAATTTTAAAAAAGGTTCGGATACGAAGAACTTTGAGGCGCGGGAGTTTATCCGAATGATTGATGAGTTGTCTAAAGGACAAAAGCTGCATGATTGGATTCCATTAAATGGAAAATCCAAAGGTAAGTTTAAAGTGCTGATGAATTACAATAGTACCATCGATGCAGAGAAAATATTTGATGATAAAAAAGCCGATCATAAAATACTGAATGCGGCATTGTACCTACAAGAAGAATGTAAGGATAAAAAAGTAGTGCTTGTCACAAAGGATGTAAACCTACGTCTTAAAGCTAAATCATTAGATATTCAATCAGAAGATTATCAAACAGGGAAGATCCAGGATATATCAAAACTGTATCTTGGGAAACATGAGATCGATGACATCCAGCCGGACGAAATCAATTCTTTATATGAAAATAAATCTGTTGAGATTAAAAAGGTCCCTGCTATAGATAAACCAAAGGCCAATAGTTATTACATATTAAAAAGTAATAGAAAATCAGGTTTGGCACATTATAATGATGAAGAGCAAAGGCTAGAACTAGTAGAGAAGCGAAGTATATATGGTATTAAACCAAGGAATGCTGAGCAGACTTTTGCCATCCATGCCATCCTTGATCCGAAAGTTCGACTGGTAACAATTAATGGAGTTGCAGGTACCGGAAAAACGCTCATTGCACTGGCAGGGGCATTAGAGCAAAAGCGGGATTTCAAGCAAATATATTTGGCCAGGCCAATTGTACCGCTGAGCAATAAAGACATTGGTTATCTTCCTGGGGATATTAAGTCCAAGCTAAATCCATATATGGAGCCTCTTTGGGATAATTTAAAATTTATTCAAAATCAATTCAGAGAGCAGGACAAGGAGTATAAGAAAATATTGGAAATGGTGGAATCAGAAAAATTATTGATCACGCCACTTGCCTATATCCGTGGAAGAAGTTTGTCAAATATATTCTTTATTGTGGATGAGGCTCAAAACCTGACGCCACATGAAGTGAAAACGATCATTACCAGGGCAGGTGAGAATACCAAAATTGTATTCACTGGCGATATCTATCAAATTGATACCCCGTATCTTGATTCACAAAGTAATGGATTGTCATACCTAATTGACAGGATTCAAGGGCATCCATTGCATGCACATGTGACATTAGAAAAAGGCGAGCGATCAGAACTGGCGAATATTGCCAATGAGCTATTATAAAAAATGCCCGTTAGAACGATACTAACGGGCCATTATTTTTATTAGCACGGTTGTTTGAGGATTCTTTAGGATTCTTTTGATTCATTTTTAATAATGAAGTAATAAATAAGAAAACCAAGGGCTATACTGGCGCTTAAAATTCCAAATGGAAGTGTGCTGTTATAGTCATAATCAAAATATTCGATTAATATCAAGCCAATGCCCGCAAACAAAAATAATAACCCCCATTTTAATGATGGATACCTGTTTACCTCACTATTTGCTGAGAGGGACTTTAGGCTTTCTGATAATTCCGGTCCAAAATTTTCAAGTGAACCTGCTTTCTCTACAATTTTTTTTCGAAGAAAATGATCAGAAAAAGACTTTACGATTGTTGCTATTGCGTATGAAATACTTCCAAAAACCGCAATTACCATAAATACATCTTGCATAATTTCTGTTGTTTTTGGTCATATGACAACAGGGGTTTCAGATATGTTGCAGAAAAGTAAATCTTTTGCAACATTTTTTTTGATTAACTTGTCATATGGTCAATATGTATCTTGATCAGGAACTGGTGTCAAAAATTCTGGGAGGAAATGAACAGGCCTTTACCGTATTGGTAAAGAAATATGAGCGGCTTGTTTATTATATTGTATATCGGATTATAGGAGAGGAGGAATTGACGAAGGATGTATGCCAGGAGATTTTCGTAAAAGTGTATTTAAAGCTGGAGAAATTTAATTTTAAATCAAAGTTGTCCACATGGATAGCAACTATTGCCTATCGGCATGCGCTCAACCAGGTTAAAAAAGATAAAAATAAGTATCAACAGGATGAGCTGACACCGGAAAAAGAATACATGAACTATGTTTCTGAAAGTCCTGATGAAGTGTTAGAACAATCGGAAATGAAGGATCAATTGCACCTATTGATAGAGCGATTGCCCCATCAATATAAAACTGTGCTAACCTTATACCATTTAAATGAGTTTAATTACAAGGAAATTTATGAAATTACCGGTTGGCCGGAGGGTACAGTGAAAAACTATCTTTTTAGAGCAAGAAAATTGCTCAAAGATGTAATCAGTAAGAAAGCAAAAAAGTCTGATCTATTAATGTAATTGGGTTATGAAAAAAGAAGATAAAATAGACAGGGAGTTACAAAAGATGATATTTGAAGGAGGTAAATCACCTATAGATTTAGAGGATGCGGATCTCTATAAAATGATCCATGAAGTTGTAGAAGAAGAACCCAAATTTTCTTTAGGTGATGATTTTGCTTTAAATGTGACAAAACAAGCTGTTAAAAGAAAGGCACTACAGAAAACCTGGCAATCAATATTATTCAAATCCGTATTAGTAGCAGTGATACTTTTAATGGGGGGTGCTGCATTTTATTTTATTTCTAAAGATACATTCAACCAGTTAACATCTTTATTGATAACTTTTAAATATCAAGTATTATTTGTACTGGTAATGTTAGTGGGGATTCAATTTTTAGATCAATTCTTAATCCAAAAAAATAAGAAACCTAAGACTTCCGGATGGATTTAATTTTTTTCAATTACCCAGTCTTGTGCGGTATTTACACACGGAAAACATCTTGCCTTGCATGGAGAGAAAGTTTCAATATCGCTTAAGTGATACTCAGATAAGTTTTCATCTCCAACGATAGCAATTTTCTGAATGCCATTTTTAATCAAATTTCGAAAGAATTTCGTCATCAATTCTTTCGAAGACCCTTCAGTTTGACAACAATTGCTGATTAAATATTTAGCATTATATCGAGAAAAGGCGTACTCAATTTTTTGAAATAGTTTTTCGAAGGTGAAATCGTTTTCGCTTTGGTGAAGCATTGCTATGATCGAATTACTTGTTCTATCATAGCTTATGTTTGCGTTATCGCAATCTAGAATAACTTTCATAGGTCCTATCCCCTCAATTCAATATAAAAAAGTTGTTTTTAAAACTTTTAATTACAAAATAATAGCACAAATATAATAGGTATAATCAATTTTCGATTAAGTATTTTAATCTATCGACGTAGTGGCAATACTAATCGTAGAGAGAAATTTTATTCAAGAAGGTTATAATGGATGTTAAAATGTTGATCTGGTAAATGCTTTTTCGAAAGAATCAGAAAATTTCACTTTGAGTTTGTCATAACTGTCGTTGTCAGATGAATTTACTTGTTGTGTATACTCCTTAAATTCATCAATGTGATTCCCTACATGAATCAAATCCCTGAGGCCACATTTATAGGTTATTGGAATGACTTTATTTGATAAGAAATTTATTTGAAAATTGGTAATAGCAGGAAGTTTTGAAAAATCATTAACAAGTTTGTTGACGAAGTAGATTTTGAAAGCCTTAAGTACATCATTGTAAACTTGAGTGAATTCTTTTTCACCAGGAGATTCTGACCAAATTACAATAATCGCCTTCTTTGATTCATCAAATCCCACAATTGCACTATCCGTTTCCATTAAAACCCTCATCAAACTACGAATTAGGTTACAAAAATAGGGCATTAATATTCGGGTCTTTTTTACAAACAATCGATTTAGTTACATCTATTGTGTATTGGCTCAATATCAATCATTGGTATGATTCGGCATATCAGTCTTGCAAAAAAGTATATTATAAGTGACAGATAAACATGTGTTTATGATAAAGTGTTTAATCTGGTAATTTAAACACAACGGAATGGTTGAATTCGTATATTTATTTTTTGATCAACATTAAAAATAAGTTAACTCAAAGCAAGTGTTAATTTTACGCGTAGATATTACATTTATTTTTCAATATAAACATGCAGGGCAACATTACTTTTTATTAATATCCGTTTTCTTCTAAGTCTTTTACCGAATCCAACACCTTGTCTTTCAAGCCGGTTTTGAATGCAGATATGTTTGCGGCAATTTCACGATCAAAAGCACCAACTATTTGTGCGGCTAAAATTCCAGCATTTTTTGAACCATTTAGAGCAACGGTAGCTACAGGTACACCAGATGGCATTTGTAATATGGAGAGGATTGAATCCCATCCATCAATAGAATTACTGCTTTTTACTGGAACTCCTATCACAGGTAAAGTGGTTAATGACGCAACCATTCCAGGAAGGTGAGCGGCTCCTCCTGCTCCGGCAATGATTACCTTAAGCCCTTTTGATGCAGCACTTTTCGCATAATCAAACATCCTGTCTGGTGTGCGATGGGCAGAAACGATCGATATTTCAAAGGGCACCCCTAATTCTTTTAGTACATCTGCTGCTTGTGACATAATAGGAAGATCTGATTTACTTCCCATAATTATTCCTACTTGTGGTTGGCTCATGATATTATTTTTAAAGTGTCTTTTACTTTTTGGGCTTTTATTTTAAGCAATTCCGGATCTGATTCTACAATGGTAACATGCCCCATTTTTCGGAATGGTTTCGTTATTTTTTTTCCATATAAATGAACATGCACACCTTCCATTGCCAGTACTTCTTCCATACCAATATATTTGGCATTACCTTCATATCCCGCTTCTCCCAATAAATTAACCATCGCTGACGGCGATTTAATCTTAGTGCTGCCTAATGGCAAATCCAGAATGGATCGAAGATGTTGTTCATATTGGGATGTAATATTAGATTCGATAGACTGGTGACCACTATTATGTGGGCGGGGGGCGATCTCATTTACCAAAATATTTCCTTGTTTATCAAGAAACATTTCTACCGCTAAAATACCGACCATTCCCAATTTTTTTATTACATCTATAGCTACTTGCTCTGCCTTTTCTTCAATTTTTTTATCAATAGATGCCGGACTAAAAAGGAATTCTACAAGATTGGCCGTTGGGTGGAAAGAAAGCTCCACCGAAGGAAAAGATGTAATTTCTCCACTTTCATTTCTTGCCACAATCACAGAAAGTTCCTTCTCAAAATCGACGGCCTTTTCCAACAATCCGGGAGCATCAAATGCTTTTTCCAGATCGTTTTCATTATTCAAGCGAACAACCCCACGGCCATCATATCCCTCTTTGCCTAGTTTATTAAAGGCGGGAAGAAAAGATAAATTTTCTTTTACTTGATTTCTGTCTTGCACTAGTACAAAATCAGCAGTTGGTATTCCTTGCTCTTTATAAAATTGCTTTTGGGTTCTTTTATCCTGGATAAGCTCTATAATTTCAGGCTGGGGATAGACTTTTTTACCTGCCTCTGATAGCTTTTTTAATGCATCAGTATTTACATTTTCTATTTCTATAGTGAGGATATCCAGATCTTTGCCAAATGCAAGAACCGTCTCATAGTCAGTGAGCTTACCAATATTAAAATTATTGGTCAGGTTTTTACAAGGGGCATTTTTATCCGGATCCAGAATAGATATGTCAAGATTAAAATCAATGGCAGATTGAATTAACATTCTTCCAAGTTGCCCCCCTCCGAGCACACCTATTTTGCTGTTTTGATTAAATTCTCTTTTCACTATTATCCCATCTTTTCGTGAGGCAAAAATAATGGATAAATCTTAATATTTATCAGGAGATGGAGATTCCCATTTTTTTCATAAGCTCAATGGCATTGAAATTTAAACATGGCCCTGTTTTAAGTTGGTAATCAAATTTCAAATTGCCATCTACCATTGAACTATGAAAACTAAAATTTTTGAAATTTTTCATCTTGGAGGTTAATTCGTGAAGCTCTACATCATGGGTAGAAACCAAGCCGAATGCATTGGATTGATTTAGTTGTTGCATTAAAGACTGGGCACCGATATGTCTGTCGTGACTATTTGTCCCTTTCAAAATTTCATCAAGTAGAAAAAAGGTAGGCGTTTGCTCATCAATACTTTTTATTAAGCCATTGATACGAAGTAATTCTGCATAAAATGTGGAGATGCTTTCTTCTAAATTGTCCTTGGTGCGCATACTTGTAAATATTTTACAGGAGCTAATTGAGAAGCTATCAGCACATACCGGAGCACCTGTTTGTGCTAAAACAATATTGACACCTAATGATCGGAGAAACGTACTTTTTCCTGCCATATTTGAGCCGGTAATTAATGAGATAGCGCCTTGTCCATTCATCTCAAAATCATTGTTGACGCGCTTGTCATGTTCTATTAGTGGATGTCCGATCTGTTTTCCATTAATCGAGAATTTTTCATCAGATAATTCAGGAAAAGAATAATCTGGATGGGCATATGAATAAGCTGCAAAAGAAAATAAAGCTTCAAATTGTCCTAGGGTAGAAAACCAATCTTTCACATGATTTGCATAGTTATGACGCCATTTTTCAGCCTTGTTTAACAAAAAGAAATCAAGCATTAAAAATGAGTTTGCTATTAAATAAATGTTGTTTCCTCTGTTATTAAGCAAATCGACAACACTGTTTAATTTTTTAATGGATTGATGGGCTGTAAAATTCTTTTCCTTAAACTGTTCTTGAAATTGACGGAGGAGATCACTTTCAAATGACTGGCTTTCAATTTCACTAATTAATTCACTTACCGCGTTTAATTGATGTTTTGCTTTTGATAATGCCAGCGTAATTTTTTGAATCGTTTTTAGTTTAGGTCCTAGGGTAATGGCCGTTATAATATTAAAAATAAAGATCCAGTAAAAAGGAAAAAGATCTATCACTATTAAATAGGATGCGATACTAAACAATACCCAGATGAAAATTGTAAAAATGGAGAATGCTGGTAGATTTTTGATAGAAGAAGTGTTTGATAGCCACTTATAAAAATCTTGTAATTCTGCTTTATCATTTTGGGTATGCATTTTGCCAATGGCTTCCAGTTTTTGTCTCCAATCCAATTTTTTGGTTAACTCCTTAATAGCCTCTTGTCGTTTTACAATGTCAGTTTTTTGCATTGGATTTTGAAGGACTTCGGCTAACCGATCTTTTCCAAATGTGGTGGTACAACGGGAAACTAATTGATAAATAGAATGTGGCCCAAATATATCCAGGTCAAATGAATATGGATGACCTTCTGTTAAGTATTGATCTCCACTATCAAATTTGCTTAGCTTTAAATCAATCCTATTTACTTCCTCATGATTTATTTCAGCCAGATGGGTATTAAGCAGAAAGGATTTTTTAATTTTTTGATGGTAATTCACCAATAGACCAAACGCTATAAATGAAGCTACAATACCAAATGTGAAATACAGGTAAAGTCCATTTTTTAACAATAAGACGAGCAATGTGACAATGGAAAGAAAAATAAAAACACGTAGGATTGAAATGCTTGAGGATTTTGACTTGAGCTTGTCAGCAACCTGGAGAAAACTCTCTTTTCGCTGATTAAAAAATTCTTGCATGAGTGATTTAGATTTTCAACAAAAGTAGTTGGTTCTTTAGAAAAAGAAACGATAAATCAATAGTAACGAATTTTACTATCTTAGGATGGAAAATTTCTTTTATAAAAATGGAAAACTTATCGGCGGTATTATTAGCGGCTGGAGAAAGTAAGCGACTGGGGCAGCCTAAGCAATTGGTGCCTTTTAATGGAAAGCCAATGATCCAGCAAGTAGTAAGCAAGCTAATAGATGCTGGTTGGCAACATATTGTGGTGGTTTTGGGGAGTAAAGGTGATTCAATAGTTGATGTACTTCAAGGGCATGAGTTGGAATTAGTTTTCAATAATAATTGGAGAAAAGGAATGGGCAATTCACTTTCTTTTGGCGTGAAAGCAGTATTAAAGAAATGGCCTGACACAGAGAATTTATTGATTTCTGTGTGTGATCAGCCATTCATTACCACAGCACATTTAATTAAATTAAAAAATGGGATGAAGGAAGCAGGGTGTTCAATTTTAGCCAGTGGGTATTCGGATACTTTTGGACCACCGATTATTTGTGGGGCTAAATTTTTTCCAAGATTGTTGCAGTTAGATGGGGAAAAGGGAGCAAAAAGTGTTTTTGCTAATCATGAAAATGAATTGAAAGTAATTCCATGTGAAGAAGGGGCAATTGATATTGATACGCCAGAAGACCTAAACAATATTTGATTAATTTTTACACATAAGAATGATGAGGTATTTTTTTAAAGTCAGTTTCATATTGATTTTACTATTACGGTATTTTAATCCAACACCGGTTCAGGCTCAAAAGAATGAGTCCAATTATTCCTTGGCGAATATCCCAAATCAACTATTTATAGGCAGCAATAAAATTATCAGGGAAGAGGTAGAATCCTTTGAAATTTTATCCGAAACGGAGGCAAAGCATAAGGTTGATAAAGTTGTGACCATATTGAACGAACAAGGGAATCAAAACCATGATATTCGCATATATTATGATCAATTTAGAGAAGTAAAAAATGTGTCGGGTACCATTTATGATAAGAATGGTAAATTCATCCGCAAACTAAAAAAGTTTGATATAGAAGACAGGAGTGCAATTTCCGGCTATTCCTTATACGAAGATAGCCGTATTAAGAAATTGAAAATTAAGCACGATGAATACCCATTTACATATAAAATTTCCTATGAAATCGAGACAAGCGATCTGTTGCACCTACAACAATGGCACCCAATCAATTCTCCTCATACCTCAATAGAGCAATCACAATTTAAAGTAACCATTCCCTCAGAAATTAAAATCAGGTATAAGGAGTATAACCACTTAATACCTGCTAGTATTGATAATATTGAAGGCAAAACAATTTATACATGGCATATTGAAAATTGTAGGGCCATACCTCCCGAACCAATGATAAACTTGTCGTCAATTTCCCCAGCAGTATTTATCGCTCTGAATAAATTTTCATATGCGGGAATCAGAGGGAATTGTAAAAATTGGCAGGAGCTTGGAAGTTTTTTCTATCAGTTAAATAAAGGTCAAAATGAATTGCCCGATGAATTGAAAAAGGAATTGGATGAGCGTATCGATGAATCTCAACCTCATTCAAACATAGTAAATCAGGTTTATCAATTTCTCCATGAAAACACCCGCTATGTCAGCATTCAACTAGGTTATGGCAATTTAAAAACCTTGTCGTCAGCGCAGGTTTATAGTGATGGGTATGGTGACTGTAAGGCACTGAGTAATTATATGGGTGCTATTTTAAATTACTTTAATATAACTTCTCATATAGCTTTAGTGGAGGTGGGAAATTTCGGTAATATGGATGACAAATTCCCTTCTGATCAGTTTAATCATGCCATATTATGTGTGCCTGATAATGGAGATACGGTTTGGATAGATACAACAGATCCTTCCCTTCCTTTTGGATATTTAGGAGCTTATGCCATGGGTAAAACTGCTCTTTTGATTACAGAAAATGGTGGAGTGTTGAGAAAAACACCGTCTTTTAAACCGCTGGATAATGCGCGTTCAATTAACGTAAAGGCACAATTATTTGTAAATGGAAGCGCTGTGTTTATTACAAAAATCGATTTTAAAAACAGCGAATTTGAAATGATTAAACAGCTGGAAGGTGATGATGAAATTAAAAAACATATTTACTCAATATCAGATTTCGATGACATACAACTCAATTCGATGGATGCGGTAATAGGAAATGCCGAGCAGCCTATTTATACCATCATTATGTCAATAAAATCCAATCGTTTTTCAACCAATAATGGCGAGTACATTTATTTTCAGCCCACAGTTTTTAACAGGCAAAAAAAAGTAGTTTCGCCAAATCAAAAACGACAATCTCCTTTTCAAGTAAGTCAGTCACATTATTTTACGGATTCAATATATTATTTAATACCGGAGCAATTTGAAGTGGAAAGCATTCCCTCTAATGTTAAAATTGAGAATGATTTTGGTGCCTATGAGGTGAAGTATGAGACACATGAGGATGGAATATTATTCATCAGGAAATGGCTTGAAAAAGAGGGGAGATTTGAAAAGGAAAAGTATAAGGAATATTTAATTTTCAAGAATAAAATGGCAGAAATTGATCAATACAAAATCATTCTTTCAAAAAATAAGAAGGCTGCTAAGAGTGATTAGCAGCCATGTAAACTTTTTAAAACCTTCCAAATTTGAGTGTCATAAAATAATTCCAGTCTTCGAAGGCATTGGAAGAAGTATTAATCAATTCCAGGTCTTGTGTGAACCGGTAAGATGCGCCAAAGTTGATTCTGAAATTTCTAGACACATTTAGTTCCAGGGAAGCTCCTGGTTCAATATACCAATATACATCCCCATCAACTAGATCATCTTTGTAGCTATAGCCCACATCTTCCCAATCATAAATATAACCCAACCAACCGGCACCAGCAGAAACAGGAAATGTAACGTGGACGAGTTTATTTGAAAGGACAATTGGTTCAATAAACAGACCTCCGTATCCTCCTACAACCCGCGTGTTAAAGTAGGGGTCAATATTACGAAACTCAGCGGTGGGGATAATACCATAGCCATCAATTCCAATAGCAATAGACCTGTTAATGATCCAACCACCACGAATTCCAGCCATTACGATATTTTTATTGTTGAAGTTTGTAGCCTTGAAGGAGATAGCTCCAAATCCACCCGAATGATGGTGACTACCAGATAAAGTTTGGATTTTTTCCCGGTGTTTATTGGAAGGATGTGGGTCTGAAGGAGCCACATATTCTTCTTCAGTTTTTTCCAGAGTTACCGTTTTTTCTTTTTCTACGTAAGGAGGAGTGGGTGTTTCAGGGATTTCTATTATTTCTTCTGGCTCTCCATCTGAACTTTCCACACTCATTGGGTCAAGCGTAAAACTTTTAGGTACACTTTCTTCCTGATTTTCCTCAGAGTAAATGCTCTGTTCTTTTAATTCAAGATTTTTATCTTCTTGCGGTTCGGTTTCTTGAGAAAATAATTGGGTTGACCCAAATAGAAACACTACGATTACAAGTAACTTCCTCATTTTCGATTTTTATGATAAAGACTATGCTTAGAATCGAAAGGTTTCCATTTGGGTAAAATTTATTAATAATGCTTTGCCAATTTCTCTGCTTGATCAAAAAGCGTTAAACCGGTTTGCAATATTTCATTTGACTGGTTGATCACGGGATAGAAATATTCATTTCCCCAAACTCCTTTTGCAATTTCCGCTTTGGCTCTCAGTTTAATTAAATTTTTCGATCGGTTAAAACCCGTTTCATCATAAGGAACTTCCACGCCTTCACCAATTTTTATTAACTCATCAAGCATTTTTTGATCAACATCATAATCACTCAAAAATTCATCAAATGTCATTTTCTCTATCCTTTTCTTATTCTTTTGAATGTAATTAAGAGTAAATTCTCTCATTGCATTTGAATAAATGAGTTTGGTGAAATAGCTGGAACTTTCACTTGTATCTAAAGCTACGAATATATCAGGCATAATTCCGCCACCCCCATATACCGTTCTGCCATGGCTGGTTTTGTATTTGAGCGAATCATTAAACTTGATGCTGTCTTTGTGAAAATATTCTCCGTGTACCATTCTATTTCTGGCATCGCTGTAATAGTCTTTATGATTTTTTCCGAATGGTTTTTGAATGGAACGTCCACTAGGTGTGTAGTATCTGCTTATGGTAAGTCTCAATTCACTACCATCTGAAAGACGAATGGGTTGCTGCACCAATCCTTTTCCAAACGATCTTCTTCCAACAATCAACGCACGGTCATTATCCTGTAATGCTCCTGCAACAATCTCCGAACCTGAGGCGCTACCTTCATCTACTAAAACGATAATAGGGCCCTCTTCAAAAATTCCTTTTCTATTAGCTTTAAATTCGGCGCTAAACCTTTTTTCCTTACCATCCTGAGATACGATGGTGACATCACCAGCTAATAATTCATCGGCCATATTAATAGCCCGATCCATGTATCCACCGGGATTATTTTGTAAGTCAAGTACCAGTTTTTGCATTCCTTCCTTTTTTAATTTGGAAAGCGCGTTTACGAATTCGTCATAAGTAGTAGCTGCAAATCGCGAAACTTTGATGTATCCCACTTCACTATTAATCATATAGGAAGCATCCACAGAAAATTGTGGGATTTTATCCCTGGTAATTACAAAAGGCATAATTTCTTTAACATGCTTTCGCTTAATGCCCACCGTAACTTTGGTACCTTTTTTACCACGTAGTCGGTCGATTACACCTCGATTATTGATGCCTATTCCCGCTACATTTTCTCCATCTACAGAAATGATTTTGTCACCCGATTGCAGACCAACTTCTTCCGAAGGGCCCCCTGATAATGGAGCCACTACATAAATGGTATCTTTTATTATATTAAACTCTATACCAATTCCTTCAAATTCACCTTGAAGATCTTCAGTTGAAAGTTTGGCATCCTTTGCAGGAATATAAACAGTATGCGGATCAAGATCTTCCAGCATTTGTGTGATGGCTGTTTCCACCAGGTCTTCCGTATTTACAGTATCTACATACGCCTGATCAATGGCATTTAAGATTTCCCGAAACTTCATGATGCTCGATAGCAAATCACCTTCCCTTTGGGTATCTTTTTGCATACCAGCGCCGAGTAAAATGCCAGCGGCAAGGCCAATGGCTAAAATGATGGGTATTTTTATCTGGAATTTTGTGTTTTTAATCTTACTCACAATATCACTTATTTTTGTTGATTTATGTACTGTTTAATTTTCAAATATACGTAATCCTTAACCGAAATATTTCAATATTTTGATATAAGTAGCTTATTAGTGTTTTAACGGATTCATAAATAAATATTATTTACCAGAATTATTGCACCATCCTATTAATCAAAACTTTATATTTGTAAATTCAACCTGGCAGAAAAATGAATTCGAATAGAAAAATTACCGAATTGATCAATGAAAACTATGTCTATGGGTACATATTGTACTACCTGGGCATACAGTTTTATGATTATTCGGAAAAAACATTGGATGAAGCTTGTCGGGAGCAGGGACTAAATGTCAAGTCAGTAATCAAGAGTCTGGAGAAGGTACACCTACAATCTGATGAAGAAAATCTGACTTTGCGCAAATATCCAATAGATTTGATCATTGAATACCTGGTGCATGCGCATTATAACTTTGTGAAGAAACGTCTTCCTTATCTGGCACGTCTTATAGAAAATTTACCATCCGAACCTAAGTATGATGTAGTGATCAATGATCTCAAATTCATTTTCCCAATATTTGTGGAGGATTTTATTCAGCATATCTATGAGGAAGAGGATACTTTTTTTCACTACATAAAAATACTAAACAAGGCTAGCAATAAGTCGGGCAATTTTTCTGAATTATACTATCAAATGGAAAAAAATTCGGTACAGCGATTTGCCATTGAGCATGATCTGCGTGATGATGAGATGGAAGGAATCAAGCAAATAACCGAAAATTTCATTGTGGATGATGATGCTCATTTACTCTTCAAAGTGACTCTGGCCGAACTTAATAACTTCCAGAAGGAGCTGATGATCCACGCTAAGATTGAAAATGAAATATTATTCCCAAAAGCATTAGAACTAGAAAAAAAGGTAAAAGGAAATTTACGTACTAAGGTTCGACAAAATTAATGGGTAGAGTAATCGCATTAGACTATGGTACAAAAAGGACAGGAATAGCCGTTACTGATCCACTGAAAATTACCGCAAATCCCCTTGATACACTCCCTACAACAGAGTTATTTGGCTTTTTAAAAAACTACATTGCGCAAGAACCTGTAGAAACAATTGTGGTAGGCATGCCACGAAGACTTAACAATGAAGAAACCCACGCAACCCAACCGGTAATAAAATTCATCAATTTTTTGAAAGAGAAATTCCCATCTATTCAAATAGTAGAGGAAGATGAAAGGTACACTTCCAAAATGGCCGTGGCAGCAATGATTGAAGGGGGAATGAAAAAAAAAGATCGAAGGAAAAAGGAAAACATCGATAAGATCAGCGCCACCTTAATTCTCCAATCATTTCTTAATAACCATATCTGATCATCAAATTAAGATTGAAGGGAAGGTATTAAAAACATTAAGTAGGAATTAATGATCATTGATACGACGAACAATCCAAGTAACAGATATTGATTGTAAGCTTTTTTAATAATGATAAAAGGAAGCAGAATCAGGATGTCAAAAATTAGAATGGCAGGTACCAGATAATGCATGTGGTAGCCTTTTAAAAAGGAAGAAGCCAGAATGAATGCATATAATCCATGGATAGCAAATAATGATAAATAAAATATCCCTCGTTGCTTTTTATCTTTTTCAGATGTGCTACGCATCGCAGTTAGTGAATTGTTCACACCTATCATAGCAAAAATCAATAGTGAGAAAAGGTAAAAGACGATTGAAATATTTGGAGGGATTTTACCCATAGTAAACATTGCTCCTGAATGAAACAGGAATGCCAACCCGCTATAAATTGCATATTTCAGAAAAGTATCAGAAGCTTTTTTATTTTGGTAGTAATCATAAGCAAACTTGCCAAATATTACCCCGACACCTAATAATGCCATCATTGCTATTCGGATAAAGAATGTCATTTCTAGTACGTAAAACAATACTGCGACAATATAGACGACAAACACAGTGTATAACAGACTCCTCATTATTTTAGATTTATGTAGGTGCGAAAATAGTTGGTAGAAAGAGAATTAAAAAATCAGACTTATCACTGGTGTCAATAATTATGAAAAGAATAAAAATAAAAAATTTATTATTAAAAAAGTTAAAAAAAATATAAATATAATTATATTTGTGCCGGAATAAGAAATTACTTTTTAATCTTAGTGAGATGGCGACTAGAATACTTTTTATCAGTGCAATCATTTATTTGATCACCGTAATTTTTAGCATTTACCAACTTCCAGGAACACTTGAACTGGGTATTTTTTCAATTCCGACCGTCTCACTACTTTTATTTAGATATTACCGTGTTAATTTTAAATGTGAGAAAAACTTAGTCATAAAGTATTTTTCTCTGATGATGAGTGTGTTCATTTCCCTTTCATTTTTGATTCCGATATTTTTCTATGAAGGAAATCATTTCCCCGGATTAAATGAGTTTCAGATGATTTCATGGATCATGCTGATTCTTTTTAATATTGTGTACTACTTGTACTTTTCCATATTTTCACATGGAAAGAAAAACAAATTCGGATACCTGATATTAATATTTGTTTCCATATTGTTTTTAATTGAAACGATGATCAGCTACACATTGAGTGACTATATGGAATTAAAATACATCACCTATACCTCCCTGATTATTTTATCTGTCTATGTTTATTTTCAATTTCTTTGGAATAAGCCTTTACCTAAAATAAACTTAGGACAGACCCTCTTAATCGGTGCGATCCTAATGTATGTCATAGATATATGTTACCTTGTTTTGCAATAAATTTATGCTCTCCGTTGGAGCTAAATATCACATTATTAAGGTAATAAATGGTAGATTCGTATAATTTTAACCGTTCGTCATCACCATTTCCTATTTATAAATTTTGATCCTAAGTAATCAATATTCTATTTCATTTGTTGTTAACTTTGAAAGGTGTTGTGAATAGCCTTCATAAAGAACTAACAATTTTCTATCAGAAAAATAATGCAGAAGAATCTGGGTAAAGAAATCTGGAAAAAAATTACTTTCCCTAAGGGATTTAAGACCAAGGCAAACTATCAAATTAGTAGCTACGGGAGAGTGAGAAATATTTTGGATGATGGGTCATTACATGTTAAAAAACCCATTTTCCAAAATGGACAGATAATCTATAAATTTACCTTTCCTGAAAAATTAAATAATGATCAACGTCTGATACTGCATCAAAAAGCTGCCCACCTTGTAGCAAGGCACTTTTATAAAAAAGATTATTTTAAAGGATGTTATGTAGTTTGGAAAGATTTTAACCGTCTTAATAATCATTTTAAAAATCTGTTGGTACTGGGAGAGAGTGAAGGTAGGAGCCATATAGCCAAAGGACGTTATCGACATGCAGATGCTGAGCAGAAATTAATACTCCCTACGGTAAATGAAGAAAAGAAAGATGACGATGATATTAAATTTAAAAGAGTAGAAACTGATTCTGATTATTATAAGATCATTAAAACAATCCCCAATTACGAAATCAATAGGAATGGTGTCATCAGAAGGGCTGTTCCACCTTTTAAAGGGAAAGTTATTAAACCAAGAATGCACCCTAGTGGGTTTTTATTTTGCGATTTAAAATACAAGAATAAGAGATACACCGTTTACCCCCATAAGGAAGTTGCCATACATTGGAATATCAATGTGATGCCAGAAGAAAGAACAATCGTGAGTCACCTTGATGGTGATTTGACTAATAATTGTTCGGATAATCTGGAATGGACAACCCCTAAAGAATCAGCTGAAATCACTAAAAATCATAGTAAAATTGACTATTCTAAGGTGTGGAAGACCCGAAGAAAAAAATATGGTAAATCTGGTTTTTCTGCTAAATCCAAAAAATAATCCTTTGCAACTCTGACACTATTCATTAAACTTGTTTTAATCTTACTATTATTTTTAATCTATCAACATGTGGAAAGGGATCTTTTTGGGAATTTTATTAGTAGGGATGTGCTATGTGAATTCCACTGCCCAAAATAATGATGGGCCACCTTTTACCACGCCAAATACCTATGATGACCCTAATCCTGATCCAAAGTCAGATAAGCCAAAAGAAAAGAAAATAAGGTATATTATTAAAAAGGATACCAAGTCTTATCTCCCTGGGAATAAATGCTACGAAGAAGTTACCATGAGTATGGGGTTTATGTATCTGGCTGTGCCAAAAGGGCAATCTTACTATACTACTGAGTTTGACAGAAACCTCCATAACCTGGGAGTAAAGATGTATTTGTTGTTTACTAAAGGACCCTTTTGGAAAATCAAGGTGAATAAAACGTATAAAAAATGTCGGTATCCCTATGGCGATTCTATTGGCTAATCCTGCAAAACATTTGACATAAATGTGGACTTGCTAAACAGCCATACAATGAAAAAGACAAGAGCCCATTTTAAATAAATGAAATAAAAATCAGTAGTGTCTTTATAACTGGTTTCTTTTATTTCTGCCTTTTCATAAGTATCAATTGTATTAAAAATATTTTCCAGTGCCTTATTGTTAGTTGCCCTAAAAAAGCTTCCTTGACCGATTGAAGCAATTTCTCTGAGCGTAGATTCATCCAGGTTATTTTCGGTATATCTAATTTGTCCAAAAGGACCCCGACCGATGGGCACCCGACCTTCTTTTCCAATGGCTATTGTATATACTTTTATATTATAAGCGTGAGCAAGTCGCACCGCAGTAATTGGGTCAATGTTTCCGGCTGTATTATCTCCATCGCTTAAAAGAATGATCACCTTCGATTTAGAATCTGATTCCCTCATCCTATTAGTAGATACTGCAAGAGCGCTACCTATGGCAGTTCCCATGGATTCTATTTTAGTAAAATCAATGTCATCTATATAGGTTTTTAATAATTCATAATCAGTTGTTAAAGGCGCCAATGAATACGCATCACCTGAAAAGATGACTAACCCGATTCTGTCTTGAAATCTACCATTAATAAAATTTAAAGCCACATCTTTAGCAGCTTCCAACCGGTTTGGTTCAAAATCCATCAACTTCATTGATGCAGAAATATCAATGGCAAGCATGATATCTATTCCCTCTGTCCATTGCTCTACTTTTTCATTTGACTTTTGTGGACGCGCCAGTGCCAACAAAAGACTAAAAATGGTAAACAGTAAAAAAATTAAAGGGATATATCTAAATAGACTTGTAAAATCAAATTTTACTTTACCCTCAGATAAAGAAATTCCTAATTTTGGAGAAATAAAATAATCTAATACCCACCTGCCAATTAATAACAGAATTAGAACAGGTATCAGGTAAAGAAAAAACACATGATCCCATGTGAAATTAGAAAGGATGCTAGGTAAAAACCATTTTAAGCTATACCAATTATCTAGCCCAATGTCTATCTCATCCATTGTTTACCTCCTCTATTTTATTGTTTAACCTTTCGAAAGAGAAATCTTCTAACGTCACAAATACATCCTTAAAATTAGTAATCTGCACGCCACCATATAAGCTTCTGTCAAGCGTGCGAAGGGTTTCATGCAGATTTTTATCAGGATATACACGGGTGATTTCTTTCGTTGTCAATTTAGTAATCGGCTTCCGGTCTAATTTTTCTAAATATTTTTTCCAAACAAAAAGTGCATGTTGGGCAGTTTCGATTGGCTGGTTGGTTTCTTTTTGAGCTAGTGTTTGCGTGTATTCAGTTTTGAATTTTTCGAATGATTTTTTCAATCGATAGATAATAAACATTCGATATATTTTTCTTCCGAATAATAATCCAAGAACCACTAATAAGACCACAATAACAGCTGCACCGATCGTAAAATAAATATAATTAAACTGCAAAGGTGTTTCCTGCAAAGACGTGTCCGCCAGCAATTCCGGCTTTTCAGGCATTTTTGTCACCACAGGTTTAAGAAGAATACTGTCGGAATTTGAGAAATACGAAAGACTATCGCTCCCTTCAAAAATAAATAGGGGTAAGCTTAAATAGTAGACAGAATCGAGCTCAAATGTAGCTACCGTATAAATAACACTATCTTTTAATATGCCTTCACCTGAGATGGTGGTTGGAAAAAATTCCTTGCTGACAAATTCAAAAGGAAAATAATTATAAGCGCTGTCAGGGAATAACACTTTGGTAGTCTGAGGGTATTGAAAAGATAATGCAAATTGCACGTGTTCGCCAATTTTTGTCGTATCCATCAAAAATTTACCTTTTGGTGTAAATGATGTTTCTTGACCAAAGGTTGCTGAAAAAATGAATGATATTATTAATAGTAGAAATAGCTTACGCACTTCTTCTTCCTTTATTTCTGATTCTAAATAATTTGATCAATTTGATCACATAATCCTCATGGGTATAAACATTCAGATAATTAGCATTGATGCTTTTACAATACTCTTCTAAATCCTTTTTACCATCCGCAAAGGTATTTTTTAAATTTTTTCTGAACAACGATGAAGAGGTATTAACCCAAATTGTTTTGTTAGATTCCTTATCTTCCAGAGGTACAATGCCCAGTTTTGGTAATTCTGTTTCACGAATATCATTGATATGAATGACGATCAGATCGTGCTTATTGCCTATTGCCTTTAGATTATGCTCATACTTTTCATCGATAAAATCTGACACTACAATGATGACACTTTTTCTTTTGATAAGATTAAGTATGTTGAGCAGCGCCTTATTTAAGTTTGTCCTTTTAGAAGTAGGAACGAGCTTAATTAATTCTGAAAGCATATGATATGCATGCTTTTCACCTTTGGCAGGTTTAATATATTTTTCTTTTTGATCTGAATAACAAATCAATCCTGTCAAACTTTGCTCCTTAATCGCAGATAAAAACAATACACCACAAATTTCTTTGGCGATGTCAATTTTTTTCTTGCCTTCATTACCAATTTCCTGTGAAGCACTCACATCTAGCAAGAAAAACACATTTTGCTCTTTTTCCTCTTTAAAGGTTTTAACAAATGTCCCATGCCCTTTTGCAGACACATTCCAATCTATCGTTCGCACATCATCACCGTATTGGTAAGAACGTACATCATCAAACTCAAGACCTGATCCTTTAAAGACAGAATGAAAGTCTCCTTGCATCTGATTGTCGATGGCTTTCCTGATTCTGATCTGGTAATTCCGTAATTTTTTTACCAGTTCGCGCATATTGACGTTATTCTTTTATAAATCAAACTTAATTAAATATTTTTGAGCCGTGAAAATACAACATTTCATATTAATTATTGTCCTTTTGCTCAGTTGCAATAAGCAGGCAGATATACCACCTGAATTGTACAACAGAGAAACGATGGCAAATATTATGGCTGATGTCTATGTTCTTGAGTTCAAAGTAAAAGAATTACCAGTAAAACAGGATTCTTTAGAGAAAATCTTTAACATCTATGAAAAAGAGCTGTTTGAAGAAAAAGGCTACGATTCTGCCAAGTACAGGAAGTCCCTTGAGTTTTATATAGACCAGCCAGATCATATCGAATTCATTTATTCCATTATAGCTGACAGTCTTAGTTTGAGGAATAAAATCGTGGAATATAATTAGGTATTGACAAACTCCATGAATTTCCCCGTTAACATTGAAGAAAAGCTTGGGTTTGACAAGATCAAGCAATTAATAGCCAAGGAATGTAGGAGTGAATTAAGCACACAGCAGGTAAATAAAATTAAGTTTTCGTCTAATAGGCCGCTGATACATAAGCTTTGTCAGCAGACAGATGAATTCTGTAAAATACTTTCTTCAGGAGAAAATTACCTTCCTCTCAGCCAGATAGATTCCCAAAAACATTTAAAATCCCTTAAAGTACCAGGGTCATTTATTCAAAGTTATGAAATTAGTGAGCTACGCCTGTTTATTGAGAGTGCCATTCATAATTTAAAATTTCTGCAAGGTAAAAAAGAGATATACCCGAATCTCTTTCAGTTAATAGAACATCACACTATAAATGAAAAATTACCTGCTGAAATATTATTGAAGGTAGATGAAAAAGGAGAGGTAAGAGATGATGCAACCCCGGAATTGAAGAAAATCAGGAGCTCTATAGTTTCCCTGGAAAATAAAGCCAGGAAAGTAGTGTCAAAAATCATTCTATCCTCAAGGAAGGATGGTTATACTCCAGATGATGCTGAAGTTACTATCAGAAATGGAAGGCTGGTTATTCCTGTTAAAGCTGAATACAAAAGACATTTTAAAGGATTTATCCACGATGAATCTTCTTCTGGTCAAACATCATTTATTGAACCGGCGGAAGCCCTGGAATTAAACAATGAGATTAAAGAGCTTAGCTATCAAGAGCATCGAGAAATTGTTAAAATCCTGATCAAATTATGTGATGTCATCAGGCAAGATTATGAAGCATTAGCCAATCTTTATCAGGTTTCTGCTATCATTGATTTTATTCGAGCAAAGGCTGTTTTTGCCAATAAAATTGGAGCTATAAGCCCGGAAATAAATAGCAAAAAGGAAGTTTCATTTATCAATGCCCGGCATCCCATTTTGGAGAAAAGCCTTGAAGCACAACAGAAAAACATTGTTCCTCTAAACATATTCCTCACCCAGGAGGATCGCATTCTTGTGATTTCTGGCCCAAATGCCGGAGGAAAATCAGTAACGCTAAAAACATTGGGATTACTGCAATACATGTTGCAATGTGGCATGCCTATCCCGGTAGCTGAAAGCTCATCAACTGGCGTTTTCAATCAGATATTTATCGATATCGGTGATGAACAATCATTGGAAAATGACCTGAGTACTTATAGCTCCCATCTTAAAAACATGGCGCATTTTATCCAGTACACCAATAAAGGAACTTTGTTTTTAATAGATGAATTTGGTACGGGTACAGATCCAAAATTTGGCGGAGCAATAGCTGAATCCATTTTGATGGAATTGCTAAAGCGAGGAGGACATGGCGCACTTTCTACGCATTATTCCAATTTAAAAAAGCTAGCTGACAAGACGAAGGGCATTACGAATGCACGGATGCGATTTGACGTTGCTAACCTGGAACCATTGTTTGAACTGGAAATTGGGAAACCGGGTAGTTCTTTTGCGCTGGAAATTGCCAGAAAGATCGGATTGCCAAATAAAGTGGTAAACCAGGCACGAAAAAATGCTGGTTACGATGAAGTCCAGATGGATAGCCTGTTAAATGATCTGGAAAGGGAAAAAAGCGAATTGGTAAAGAAGTTAGAAGAGTTGGAGAAAAAAGAGTCGTTGCTAAATATTTCCCTGAAAAGTTATAATGACCTTAAAGATCACCTGGAAGATAAGAAAAAGGACATTATTGATAAAGCACGACTTGAGGCCCAGTCTATTGTGAAAACAGCTAATCAAAAAATAGAATCGGCAGTACACTCCATTAAAACATCAAAAGCTGATGCAGAAGTTGTAAAACAACAAAAAGAAGACATTGAGGAGTTTAAGGAGAAAATAGTCGTCAAAAAGAAGAAAAATAAGCAACCATTAAAGGTAATAAAAGGCCCTATTGAAGTAGGTGATCAGGTTGTAATCAATGGTCAGGAAACAGTGGGCGAGGTTGTAACTATTTTTAAGAAAAGTGCCGAAGTGTCATTTGGAGCTATAAAATCAAATGTAAACCTTGATAAGCTACAGAAAGTCAGCGCAGCCAAACAAAAGAAAACAGGGCAGAATTTGGGGGTTAAAAAATTGAATTTTGACATGAATACTTCCAAGTCTCAGTTTTCTTCAGAATTAGATATCCGTGGGAAGAGAGCTGCTGAAGCTCAGGAATTAGTCAGGGAGTTTTTAGATAATGCCATCATGTATTCCACACCTTCCCTAAAAGTTATCCATGGCATGGGCAATGGGATCTTACGATCGGTAGTTCGAGAAGAAATTTTTAAGAATAAAGAGGTAGATAGAGTAGAAGACGAGCATGCAGATAGAGGAGGGAGTGGAGCAACCTTAATCTATCTCAAATAATTATTTGAAATCGCTGATTTCAATTTTTTCCTGGCAGAAGGAGAATTCAACTTCGGAATTTGAGCTTACCATAATCGTTCTTTCTTTTTTGATCATTTCAATGTGTTTCAGATACCAGTCAATGCCATTATGGTCGAGATTTGTGGTTGGTTCATCTAGCAGGATGAGGGGCGTATCACCATAAAAGCAAATTCCCAGTTTTACCCGCTGCCTCATTCCGGTAGAGTAATCTTTTATTTTTTTAGATTTTGCATGCTGAAGTTGCAATTTTTCAGGAAGTTCCTTTATCTCGATATTGTCATTGATATTTTTAAATTTAAAATGAAATGCCAGAAATTCCTCCAAAGTAAATTCTTCGATTATATCAAGGTAAGGGGCACAATAAGTGAGGTATTGATACATTTTATCCTCATCAATCACTTTTCCATTTTCAGTATAAATCACTTTTCCTTTACTAGGTAATAAGTTTCCTGAGATGATTTGAAGTAGGGTAGATTTACCTGATCCATTGGGGCCAGTAATAGCCACAGAAGTATTGTGCTGCAGAGTAAGGTTGATATTTCTAAATATCCATTCCCTGTTAAAGCGTTTGCTAATGTCCTCCAAGGAAATGGTCATAATATCTTAAATATTATTAAACCCTTTCATGATACCCCTGTCTGACTTTTTGACAAAATTAAGAATGGAGTCTCGTTCTTTTGATGCCGGAAGAGTGGCTTCTATTATTTCAATAGCTTTAGAGTTATTGAGTCCTCGTTGGAATATCTGTCGGTAAACTTCCTGTATTTCGTTAATTTGTTCATTTGAAAAGCCCCTTCTACGCAAGCCAACAGAATTGATACCAGCATAACTTAATGGTTCTCGTGCTGCTTTGGCAAATGGGGGCACATCTTTTCTAACCAATGACCCTCCTGACACAAAAGCATGAGCGCCAATCTTCACAAATTGATGTATAGAAGAAGATCCTCCTACAATAGCCCAGTCATCTACGATCACATGGCCAGCCATTTGTACATTATTTACCAGGATACATCTATTACCTATCTGGCAATCATGAGCGATGTGAACATAGGCCATGATAAGGCAGTCAGACCCAATAGATGTCTTTAATTTATCTTCCGTTCCCCGACTAATCGTCACATATTCTCTAATTACGGTGTTGTCACCTATTTCAGCAGTCGTTTCTTCACCGCCAAATTTCAAATCCTGGGGTATGCCAGAAATAACAGACCCAGGATGAATCTTACAGTTTTTGCCTATTCTAGCACCAGACATAATAGTGACATTCGGACCTATCCAGGTGCCATCGCCTATTTCTACATTGTCAGCGATAGTGGAAAAGGATTCTACTACTACATCTTTGCCCAATTTTGCATTTGGGTGAATAAAATTTATTGGTTGACTCATTTCTTCCTAACTATACTTGCTATCATTCTACTCTCCGTGACGAGGGTTTTCCCAACGTAGGCTTTTCCATTCATTTTGGCAATCCCTCTTTTGATTGGTTCCAGTAGTTCGCAATGTATTACCAATGTGTCACCTGGAAGGACCATTTTTCTAAATTTACATTCTTCAATTTTCAGAAAATATGTCCAGTAATTTTGTGGATCAGGAACTGTGTTTAGCACAAAAATCCCACCGATCTGAGCCATGGCTTCTACAATCAATACACCTGGCATTACAGGATTGCCTGGAAAGTGTCCCTGAAAAAAAGGTTCGTTGTAGGTGACATTTTTCACACCGGTTACGGTTGTGTCATCAAGATGAATGATCTTATCTATTAATAAAAAGGGTAATCTGTGAGGTAAAATATCCTTTACCTGGTTGATATCAAAAACCGGTGGTAGGTTTGGGTTATAATTAGGAGCAGAACTTTCGTCCTTCTCCATCAATTTCTTTAATTTTTTAGCAAAGGCAACATTTGCAGCGTGACCTGGTCGGGCAGCAAGAATTTGCGCTTTGATAGGTCTGCCAGCTAGCGAAAGATCCCCTACAAGATCAAGTAATTTATGTCGGGCAGGTTCATTGCGGTGCCGCAATTCCACGTTATTAAGAATACCTTCTTTCTTAACCTCTACTTTTGGTTTATTAAATAATCCCGCTAAATAATCCAATTCATTATCTTCAACAACCCGGTCAACGACAACAATGGCGTTATTTAAATCCCCGCCTTTGATCAAGTTGTTTTTATAAAGCATTTCCAATTCATGCAAAAAACAAAATGTTCTGGAAGAAGATATTTCTTTTTCGAATTGAGATATGTCAGTCAAGGATGCATGCTGACTACCAAGTACAGGAGAATTATAGTCAATCATGACTGTCAAACGATAATCGTCTAACGGGAGTGCTGCGATTTCCACATCCCGGCTATGATCCCTGTAAAAAACACTTTCAGGAACTTCATAAAAATTTCGGAGTGCGTTTTGCTCTTCGGAGCCAGCTTCTTTCAATGCTTCCACAAATTGCTGGGAAGACCCATCCATAATTGGAGGTTCGGGTCCGTCCAGTTGAATCAACACATTATCCAATTGAAGCCCCACAAGTGCAGCCATGGTATGCTCCACTGTGTTGATTCGGGCGCCACTTTGTTCTATGGTAGTTCCTCTGGATAAATCTACAACATTGTCAACATCTGCATCAACGATGGGTTGTCCTTCAATATCAATTCTCTGAAATTTCACTCCGTGATTTGGAGGTGCAGGAAGGAAAGTCATATTTGCATCCACTCCTGTATGAAGTCCAACACCAGATATTGTTACAGACTTTTTAATGGTGTGTTGTTTCAAATTCATTTCTATTAGCGCCGAATTAATTAGCCGGCAAATTTAGTACTTTTTCTTCAAGTTGTTCAATTCTCCTCTTTAAATCTGGCAATTTTCTATAAAGGGCTACGCTTTTAAAATAATCCCCCTTCGATTGTGTAGGAGAGCCCATCGCAAATTCGCCATTACCTAGTGATTTCATAACTCCTGATTGTGCTCCTATAATTACCTTATCACCTAGCTTGATGTGTCCAGCTACACCCACTTGACCACCAATCATACAGTTGCTTCCAATAGTTGTTGAACCAGAAACACCAGACTGAGCCGCCATTACAGTATTTTGGCCTATTTCTACATTATGTGCGATTTGGATGAGATTATCAATCTTAGTTCCTTTTCCTATTATGGTAGAACCTAAGGTGGCGCAATCTACCGTGGTATTAGAACCAATGCTCACATCATCTTCCAGAATGACATTGCCTAATTGAGGGATGGTTTTGTAACTGCCATCTTCCTGGGGAGCAAACCCAAATCCATCAGAACCAATCACAGCACCAGCATGAATTACACATTTGTTGCCAATGATGGTGTTTTCATAAATCTTAGCGCCGGAATAAATGATGGAATTGTCACCTATTTTGACATTATCACCGATGAAAGCCTGTGGGTAAATTTTGACATTTTCGCCAATTTTTACATTACTTCCAATGTATGAAAAAGCACCTCTGTAAATTTTATCACCCACATTACAATTCTCACCAATATAAGAAGGTTGTTCTACCCCATGTTTTGCATAGGTGACCATTTTGTGATATTCCTCCAGCAATACGGTGAAACTACTGTAAGAATCTTTCACTCTTATCAGAGAAGTGTTTAATGGTTTTTTAGGTGTGAAATCTTCTGAAACAATTACCGCAGACGCTTCGGTAGTATAAATGAATTCTTCATACTTGAGGTTAGATAAAAAGCTGATGCTCCCTTTTTTAGCTTCCTGAATTTTTGACAAAGAAGAAACTTCTTCATCTCCATTCCCTTCTACCTTTCCCTGAATGATTGCTGCGATTTGGTTTATGGTGAATTTCATATTGTGCACTATAATTTAAGGATTACAAAAATAAACTTTTAGGCCAGCATAGATAGTGTTTTTTGACGATTTTACGCATAGCCTTAATGTTAGGAAGATCACTTGCCTGCGCAATATCTACCTTTTTTTTGTTTTTAGTTAATACATTTATCTGATGATCTCCAGCCACGTAAGCTGCATTGGTTTTTTCACCGGTAATGACAAAATAATCCAGGTATTCATCAGGTATGTTTTGATCAGAAATTTTCTTTTTTACTTTCTCAAGTTCACTGTTACTGACAGACTTTTCAAAGAACTTAACTTTAAGCAAATGACGATCAAGAAGTAATTGGCAATAATTTCTAATTACAAAATCCTCTGATTTTGTCCAGTTTTTTACCGCACTCATTATATCAAAATCATCTAAGAAAGTATAATGAGAAAGTATCTCTGGAGATCTTTTGATGTCAGAAATATTGACGTTTGATTGAATAAAATATTTCAATTCTTCGCCAATTTGCTCCACAGCCTGAATCTCTTTAGCTCGCATAATTATTTGTACCAGCATTTGCTCCACTGCCACAGTTGTTTTGTGCAAATACACTTGCCAGTACATTAGTCTTCTTGAGCTTAAAAAATTCTCGATACTATAGATGCCTTTTTCCTCAATAACGAGCTCATCTTCATAAACATTTAAAAGTTTAATGATTCTTTCTGAACCGATTTTTCCTTCTGAAACTCCTGTGAAAAAGCTGTCTCTATTTAAATAATCCAGACGATCAATATCTAACTGACTAGATACTAGTTGGTTAAAAAACTTTCTGTGATACTGGTTTTTAAAAATGGTAATGGCAAGATCCAGAGCGCCATCGTATTGCAAATTCAGCTCATCCATTATTAAGGCAGACATCTCTTCATGGTTGATCTTGGTGATCAATACATTTTCTAGTGCATGTGAAAATGGCGAATGCCCGATGTCGTGAAGAAGAATAGCCAAGAGTGATGCAGAATACTCTTCATCTGAAATATCAATTCCTTTTTGTCGAAGATTGTCAAGGGTTTCCTGCATGAGATGCATGGCGCCCAATGCATGATGAAACCGGGTATGAAGTGCGCCTGGATAGACGAAATCTGTTAAGCCTAGCTGTTTGATCCTCCTGAGCCGCTGAAACCAGGGATGGTTGATCAGATCATAAATTAATTCGTTTTGAATAGTAATAAATCCATAGACTGGATCATTTATTATTTTTTTCTTATTCAAGTTGATGGATTAAATTCGTTACTTTATAGTTCACTACACAATCGTATGCAAAGATATAATATTTTATGGGCCGATGATGAAATTGAATTACTCAAACCGCATATTCTATTTCTGAATAATAAAGGCTACGAAGTCACACCTGTTACGAGCGGTCCTGAAGCCATTGAAATTTTTGAGTCTAATAATTTTGATGTGATATTTTTAGATGAAAATATGCCCGGAATGACGGGGCTTGAAACATTGACACATATAAAAAATATCAACTCAGATATACCTGTGGTCATGATTACTAAAAGTGAGGAGGAGCATTTAATGGAGGAAGCCATAGGTTCTAAAATAGCTGATTACCTGATCAAACCACTCAATCCAAATCAATTATTGCTTTCTGTAAAAAAACTGCTTGACAATAAACGGCTGGTTTCTGAACGAACCAATATGAATTATCAGCAGGAATTCAGAAACCTAAGCATGGCATTTAGTGATGACATGAATCACCAGGAGTGGGCAGATATTTATAAAAAACTTGTTTTTTGGGATTTAGAGCTGGGGCAAGGGCAAATGGCTGAGATTTTGGATACTCAAATCTCAGAAGCTAACCTTCATTTCTCCAAATTTGTCATTGAAAACTACGAATCCTGGCTAAATGATGCCGATAGTGATCGACCTATGCTGTCCCACGAATTGATGAGGAAAGAGGTGATTCCTCATGTGGATGGAGAGACGCCAGTTTTTTTCATCGTCTTGGATAACTTGCGATATGATCAATGGAAGGTGATTCAGCCTACCATTTCTGATCTATTTAATATTGAAAAAGAAGATCTATACTACTCCATTCTTCCTACTACCACCGCCTATGCCAGAAATTCTATTTTCTCAGGAATGCTTCCTTTGGAGATGGAGAAATATCATCCTAACCTTTGGGTAGGAGAAGATGTAGAAATGGGAAAAAATTTAAAAGAAGATAAATTTCTTGAGCAGCAACTAAAGCGATTACGCCCCAATACTAAATTCAGCTATAACAAAATAAAAAACCTTAATCAGGGTAAAAACCTAGCGGACACCATTCAGAACTATTTGACCAATGATTTGAATGTGATTGTTTACAATTTTGTGGATATGCTTTCACACGCAAGAACAGAGATGGAAGTAATTCGTGAGCTGGCGCCTGATGAATCTGCATATCGTTCTCTGACACGCAGTTGGTTTTATCACTCCCCACTAATAGATATATTAACCAAATTAGCGGAAAAGAAGGTAAAAATAGTTCTTTCTACTGATCATGGGACCATTCGCGTAAAGCGACCATTTAAAATTATAGGTGATCGAAATACCAATACCAACCTACGATATAAAGTGGGTAAAAACCTGGCGTTTGATGATGACAAAGTATTTGTATGTAGAAAACCTGAAAACCTTCATCTTCCAAAAATCAATGTTTCTTCCGCTTATGTTTTTGCGGTTGAAGATTATTTCTTTGCTTATCCTAATAATTATAATCACTATGTGAAGTATTATAATGACACCTTTCAGCATGGTGGCCTGTCGATGGAAGAAATGATAATTCCAATTATTTCATTAAATTCGAAGGTTGTTCCTTAATGGTTTAAATTAGACTTATTTGGAAGTTTTTTCTAATTCTATCAGTGACTTGGCTATGGTAGCCCAAAAAGTAACTGATTTTGCTGGTAAAAAATGTATTTGGCTTTTTAAAGGGGAAATGGGTGCAGGTAAAACCACTCTCATAAAAAGCATTTGTAAACATTTTGGAGTGGAAGATACCGTAAGTAGTCCGTCATTTTCTATTGTGAATGAATACAGGAAGAATGATGGCGAGCCTATTTATCATTTTGATTTTTATAGGTTAAAAAATCAAGAGGAGGCAATGGATATAGGTGTGGAAGAATATTTTGATTCAGGAAATATATGCTTAATAGAATGGCCGGAAAAAATACCAGACCTGATCCCAATGGAATATTTTGAGATAAATATTTCTATTAAAGTAAATGATCAACGACAATTAACGCTGATACATCATGGTTAAGAACCCTAGGCAAGGATTTCAGGAATTGGCCAAGGAAAGCCAGCTATACCCAAAAGAGCAATTACTCAAGATCAAAAGTGGGCAAAAAAAATTGTTCATTGGTGTCCCCAAAGAAGTGTCACTCCAGGAAAAAAGAATTCCGCTAACTCCGGGAGCAGTTCGGGTATTATCTAATAACGGTCATGAGATAAGAATAGAATCAGGAGCAGGAAAACCCTCTACCTACACAGATCAGGATTTCAGTGATGCAGGAGCCAAAATTGTGTATGATACTAAAGAAGTTTATCAAGCTGAAATCATCCTGAAAGTAGAGCCCCCTTCGAAAGAAGAAATTGGTTATTTTAAACCAGGAGGGACTTTGATTTCTGCATTGCAGACAGGAAACGTTACCCAGGAATACATTCAACAAATCAACAGTAAGAAAATCACTTCAATTGCTTACGAATTATTGCAAGATAAAGTAGGGGGAATGCCGGTGGTGCGTGCGATGAGTGAGATAGCTGGTACAACTGTGCCTCTTATAGCTGCCGAAATTCTTAGCAATACCGAACAAAGTCGTGGAATATTGCTAGGCGGAATAACGGGAGTTCCACCAACAAAGGTGGTAATCCTTGGAGCAGGTACAGTAGGTGAATATGCAGCAAGAGCAGCTTTAGGATTAGGGGCTGAAATCAAGATCTTTGACAATCACATTTATAAATTAAGAAGAATAAAGCATGCCCTTGGCACAAACATTTTTACTTCTACGCTTGATAGTATGATCCTTCGAGAGGCACTTCAAAGGACGGATGTGGTGATTGGGGCCCTTCGAACAGAGAAAGGTAAGTTTAAATTTTTTGTAACGGATGAGCTTGTTTCTCAGATGAAACAAGGTGCAGTTATTATTGATGTGAGCATTGACCAGGGAGGATGTTTTGAAACCTCTAAAATAACGTCTCATGACAGGCCTACATTTTTGAAATATGGCGTAGTACACTACTGTGTGCCAAATATTCCTTCTCGAGTTCCGAAAACAGCCAGCGCTTCCATTAGTAATATTTTCACTCCTATATTACGCCAGGTAGCAGATGCTGGTGGTTTGGAAGAAATGATCTTTTCCTATAAATGGTTTATGAAAGGGATTTATACCTATAAAGGCAGCTTGACCAATCAATATATCGCTAATCGTCTAGGTATGAAATGTAAAGATCTGGAATTATTAATGGCAGCCCGTTTTTAAGCAGCCTTTTGAACAGATGCCAAAAGATAAAGCACAGCCATTCTAACTGCCACGCCATTTTCTACTTGTTGTAATATGATTGAATGATCAGAGTCTGCTACATCGCTATTAAGTTCCACACCTCTGTTGATCGGACCGGGATGCATGATGGTAATTTGTTTATCCAGTTGGTCAAGGAGTGATTTATTGATGCCATAATACAAGGAATACTCCCTGATTGACGGAAAATATTTAATATGTTGACGCTCAAGTTGGATTCTTAACACATTGGCTACATCACACCATTTTAAGGCATTCAGCACATCTAATTCTACTTTTACACCTAAAGATTCAATATATTTTGGTATCAATGTGTTAGGCCCGCACACCATCACTTCGGCACCTAGTTTTTTGAGGGCGAAGATATTAGAAAGGGCTACTCTGGAATGTAGAATATCTCCAATAATAGCCACCTTTAGTCCTTCTACATTTTTATATTTTCTACTGATCGAATAGGTGTCAAGCAATGCCTGGGTAGGATGTTCGTGTGTTCCATCTCCTGCATTCACAATGCTTGCATCAATATGTCGGGATAAGAATTGTGGTGCCCCTGGACTGCTATGTCGCATGACGATCATGTCCACTTTCATTGCCAGGATATTATTAACCGTATCTAGTAGTGTTTCACCTTTTTTAACCGAGCTGCTGGAAGATGAAAAGTTTATTACATCTGCTGAAAGGCGTTTCTCTGCCAATTCAAAGGACAACCTGGTTCTGGTGGAGTTTTCAAAAAAAACATTGGCAATGGTGATGTCTCTTAGGGAAGGCACCTTTTTTATGGGGCGGTTAATTACTTCCTTAAAATTGTCAGCGGTTTCAAAAATTAAATGAATATCTTCTGGAGTGAGGTTTTGAATTCCTAATAGATGGTTTACACTCAGCTGTGACATATTATTCAGTTATATTAATTAACCAGATGGCATCCTTTTTAATTCCGGCACCACTCCATTCTACCAATACTCGTTGTGATTCCAATGTGTTTACTGATTGTCCCACATAATCAGGTTCAATAGGAAGGTGTCTGCTATATTTTCTATTGATCAATACCAATAATTCTACTTTTTCCGGCCGTCCGAAAGCTGTCATAGCATCCATTGCAGCGCGTACACTTCTCCCGGTATAAAGCACATCATCTACAATGATGACTTTTTTGTCTTCAATAATAAAGTCAATTTGTGTGGTGTTTGCTTTAATAGGAGAGTCCCTTCTCCGGAAGTCGTCACGATAGAAGGTGATATCAAGAAGCCCCAGATCAATTGATTTACCAAGAATTTGGCCTAATTTTTCTTTCAATAAATTAGCGAGGTAGATTCCCCTGGGCTGTAAACCAATAATTACAGAATTAGAAAAATCGCCGTGGTTTTCAATCAATTGATGGCAGAGCCTGTTGATTGTAATTTCTAAAAGTTTCTGATCAAGGATCTGTTTTTTCTGATCGGCCATGTCTGGCGACAAATATAAAAATTCAATTGCTTTTTATTCACTAATCAGTCCAAAATTAGCTATTGCTTCACAGAAATTTTATTGATAAAGAAAACTTCTCTCTTTTCATCATTTTCTGTAGCTCCCGCGCTGCTTATTTCCTGAATGCCGTAAGCAAATAGATTATTGTTGTACCATTTTTCTAGTTTGCTGAAGGAAATATCTTTTACCAAACTATCATCTTCGTATGGATTTTTCAGTTCAGCATTTTCCTGTACGTCCAGCACTTTAGTGCCTTTGATGAGCTTGGTTCTCAGGCTATTTTCAAACAAATAAAGTAAAAGTATCCCATCTTTAGTGGGCACCGCCTGTACATAATGGTTTAAAAAATAAGTGATCACATCCTGGATTTCAAAGCTGTTATCCCAAAGAATTCTTCCTTTTTTATCAAAACCTATAATGACTGCATGGGTGTACTTATATCCTTCAAAATAACTGTTGCTATAACTATAAGGACTGAAAGAGGAATATCCTGATGCCCCATAATTGTATTTAGGATAAAATGCTTCCCCGATCATTATATATTGATCATCCAGCTCGATGATATCATCTACTATTAATTTGTAAAAGAACTTATTCTTTTTACCCTTGATCTTTCTTCGCTCTATTTTCTTTTTTACCCTGATTTCTTTTTTGGCTTTCATGTAATTAAAGAAGTTTTTCAGGTCGGCGTAGTTATAATAGTTTATCACATGGCTTTCATCCTGACTTACCGTGGAAACAAATACTCCTCTGGAAAGATCCGATTTTCTCAAAGTGTAAGTACCTACTACCAGGTGTAAATCATCATTTACCGATACCGATCTCCCATAGAGCAATCCATAATCTCCTTGTGGCTTTAGTTCAAAATCTTTTACCAGCTTAGCATCACTATTATAAGACTTGATGGAAAGTGATCTTTTTTTATCGGGGGTTATATAACTTAATAGTACATTAAATACTTTGTTGCCAGGCTCTGCTTCAAGCTCCATGATTTCATTTGGATCATTTCTAAATCCTGGGAGAACCAGGGTGATCGGATCGCCAAATTTATAGGCAACAAACGAAGTGCGATTATTTACATAACCTCCGAATATTAGTGTTTCATCAATTACCTCAAACTCGGTAAGCTGAATTTCAAAATCCATTTCTATATCAAAAACTTCTTTTGCCTGCGTTTCCTTGTGAAACCGAATGGCCTTAAATTTTCTCTTTTTTAGAGAGCTATTATACAAGAAATACACATACGGGCCAATATAGTCATAGCCCACCTGTTGATATTCCAGATCCACATAATCATTGATTTTCCAATCGATTTTCAATGATGTATCAAGCTTTGTTAATTCATATTTAAAATCCCGCTTAGTTTCTCTATTCTTTACTTTTCTGGAAAGGAAAAGTCCGTCATTATCCGCAGAGATGATAAGAAAATCTTCATCCTTTTCGTCCAGTTCAAACTCTACCCTGTCTGTCTGCGAAAATTGACTATAGCTAGAGGTAATAGTAAAAAGTAAAAGGGCAGAAATAAATAAAAATCGCATTTTCATACGTGTTACATGCTTTTCTCAAGTATTATATCGTACTCTTCTTTGTTTAGTGGCATCACTGAGAGTCTCGAATTTCTAATTAAATGAATTTGACTTAATCGTTCATCTGCTTTAATCTCTTTTAAAGTAACTGTTTTATTAAGCTTTTCTACAGGTACTAAATCTACCACTACCCACCGCTCATCATCTGTAGTAGGGTCCTGATAAAACTCCCTGACTACTTTTGATGTGCCAATTACAGCGCGTTCATCTCCACTATGATAAAAAAGGACCATGTCGCCCTCTTTCATTTCTTTCATATTATTTCTGGCCTGGTAATTTCGTACACCATCCCAATGGTCTCTGCCAAGTTTTACAAAATCATCCCAGGAATAGGTATTAGGCTCAGATTTAACTAACCAGTAATTCATGTGTTATTTAGGGTTTAAAAACTTATTCATTACTAAAGAACAAAATTATTAACAGTTTGTATATAGACTGAGTGACATTTTTAAATTTGACCTTCATTTCTTTCTATTTAATAATGAAAGAGTATTATTTTGAAACTGAAATTAACTTCGCCATCTATGACTTCTAAAAAGGATATCATCAAACTTTTCCGTTTAACAGCATCTCTGATGGAAATTCATGGGGAAAATGAATTTAAAACACGCGTATTTACCAATGCCGTTTTTAACCTCGAAAAATTTGATGGTCAGTTATATGGTTTATCAGAAGATGAGATTGGCGAAATAGAAGGGATCGGTAAATCTATGGCTTCAAATATTTTGCAGATTCTTGATACCGGGTCATTTGCCAAGTTAGAAGAGTTGCTGGAAATAACGCCTGAAGGTTTGCTGGATGTAATTGATATAAAAGGTATCGGGGCAAAAAAGGTTAGGATACTATGGAAAGATTTGGGAATTACTAGCCTCGAAGAAATAAAAACAGCTTGTGAGGAAAATAAAATTTCAACGATAAAAGGATTTGGAGCCAGAACGGAGGAAAATATCCTAAAAGAGGTCAATTATAAACTGGCTAACAAATACAAATTACTGTATGCTGAGGCTGAAGATGTAGCCGAAGAATGGCTTGGTAAGTTGAAAAAAGTGTTTCCTAACCAACCAATAGAAATAGCTGGAGAATTTAGAAGAAAGTCTGAGATAATCAGTGAATTGGTTTTTGTATTGCAAACGAATGACATTGCTAAAACAAGTAAAGAAATATCTAACCTGGATGGCCTGGAATATGAAAAGGAAAGAACTGGTCCTTTGAATTGGAGAGGTAAAATCACCTCCAATGGGCTGAAAATTCAGATAGTGCTTTGCGGCAAGGAAGATTTTGTAAACAAGTTGTTGTTGCATACAGGTTCTGAAAAGCATCTATCTATACCAAATGAAGCTGGGAGTAATTTATTTTCACTTTTAATCGACCAAAAATTTAAAAGTGAAAAAGAGGCTTATGATATGCTCAATATTCCATTACTTGAACCGGAATTAAGAGAAGGGATGTTGGAGATAGAATTATCAAAAGCTGAGAATCCGATTGATTTAATCCAAATAGAAGACTTGAAGGGTAGCATTCACAATCACTCCACCTATAGTGATGGCAAAAATACTTTGCGGGAAATGGCCGAAAAATGCATCGAGTTAGGTTATGAATATTTAGGAATTTCTGATCACAGCAAATCCGCATTTTATGCAGGAGGTTTGCAGGAATATGATGTTAAAAAGCAACATGAGGAAATTGATGAATTAAATAAGGACCTGGCTCCATTTAAAATTTTCAAGGGAATTGAGTCTGATATTTTAAATGATGGCTCGCTGGATTATGAAAAGGATGTATTGGCGAGCTTTGATTTTATCGTAGCTTCTATTCATAGTAATTTAAACATGGATATTGAAAAAGCGACCAACAGATTGATCACAGCCATAAAAAATCCATATACCACTTTTTTAGGGCATAGCACCGGACGGTTATTATTGAGAAGAGAAGGGTATCCCGTTGATCATCAGGCGGTGATTGATGCTTGCGCAGAGCATAATGTGATAATTGAAATCAATGCTAATCCCTGGCGATTGGATTTAGACTGGAGATGGGTGAATTATGCGATCAAAAAAGGCGTAATGCTTAGTATCAATCCGGATGCCCATGAAACGGAAGGCTTTAATGACATGTACTACGGGGTGTTAGTAGGCAGAAAAGGTGGATTAACCAAAGAAGATAATTTCAATAGCCTAAGTAGGAACCAGGTAGAGGAATATTTTAATAAGCGGAAAGAAAAAATTAATGAACCAGCAGTATAAAAAAGTATTAATTATTCGGTTTTCATCTATTGGGGATATTGTTTTGACTACTCCAGTGCCGAGATGTATCAAAACACAATTTCCCGACATGGAGGTACATTATTGTACCAAAAAATCATTCCTTACTCTGGTGGAACATAACCCCTATATCGATAAAGTCCATGTATTAGAAGATAGTTTAAATGACTTGATAAAAGATCTTAAGGCGGAGAATTTTGATTTTGTATTAGACCTCCATGGAAATTTAAGAACTAAGATTATCAAGTTTAGGCTGGGAAAACCATCCAGTACGTTTGATAAGCTTAATATGGAAAAGTGGCTCTTTGTGAATTTGAAAATAAACAAACTGCCAAATATTCACATTGTAGATCGATATCTGGAGACTGCCAAAGAGCTTGGTGTTAAGAATGATAACCTTGGCCTGGATTATTTTATTCCGGAAAAAGATCAGGTAGAAAAGGATTGGCTACCGGCCACTTTTCATAAAGGATATGTAGCTGTAGTAATTGGCGCTACATATTACACTAAAAAGCTTCCGTTTGAAAAACTGGTAGAATTATGTGATCGAATAGCAAAGCCAATAGTATTAGTTGGCGGCAAAGAAGATGCTGAAATAGGAGAGAAACTCATAGAATTTTTCAAGAAGCGTCATTCCTCAGAACATTTGGAGGAGAAATTGGTGGAATTAGGTAAAAAAACGGAGCTGTTTAATGCGTGTGGTAAATTCAATTTAAATCAATCGGCTGACCTGATTAAAAAAGCCAGTCACGTGTTTTCTCATGATACAGGAATGATGCATGTAGCGGCCGCATTTAAAAAACATACCTTTAGCATTTGGGGAAATACAATGCCGCAATTTGGCATGTACCCATACAAAACCAAGTTTACCATTTTTGAAAACAACAAAATAGAGTGTAGGCCCTGCTCTAAATTAGGATATCACAAATGCCCGAAAAAGCATTTTAAGTGCATGAAGGATATTACGTTTGACTTTTACTTGCCTGAATATTAAAAATGCGAAAACAGCTTATTTACCTTTTTTAATCACTTTATCTTCCAGGTTAAATAGCTCATTTAACACTTCAGCGAGGTTTTCGCCATCATCACGTTTGCAGGCGGCTTTTAGGCTAAGCGCTGGTAATTTCACAATTTTTTGCATGATGGATTTGGTAATGTTATCTACTACCTTCGCTTCATCATTATTCAGTTTGTGAACATATTTGGATAATTCTGACTGACGAATTTCCTCAAGGGCATTTTTAAATTTTTTGATGGTGGGAGAAACAGCACTTTCTTTTGACCACTCCAAAAATTCATTGAAACTTTCCTCAATAATTGTTTTCACCTTATCAACCGAGTTGAGGCGCTTTTCAAGGGCTTCATTTGTTTTGGCAGTGATGTGGTCAATATTATGAAGAGAAACACCGGCAATATTTTCAATCTTTTGATCAATACTTCTTGGCATGGACAGATCAAAAAAATGTTTATACCCGGCAATTTTTATGTCATTGAATAATTCAGATTTTATAATGGGTTGCTCTACAGGAACTGAAGATATGATAACCTCTGAGTTCAGTACAAGCTGGTCAATATTTTGAATGTCATCTGCCACAAAGCCACATTCCAAAGCTAGATTTTCAGCATTCCTTTTCGTCCTGTTGATAATGGTGACATTATTAAAACCGAACTCTTTTAAATTCCGCACCACATCACTTCCTATTTCACCTGTACCAATGGCCAGAATATGTGGATCGATGATATTTAGTGTCAGCTCTTCTATTAGGTCAACTGTGGCATAAGATACTGAAGCCGCCCCATCCTGAAATTCTGTCTCTTGAACAACTCTTTTATTGGTATAAAAGATGGAGTGCATAAGTCGGTGTAAAATAGGTCCGGCTACATTAACATCGGCACTTTGTTGATAAGCTCGTTTTACCTGGTTGATGATTTGTAGATCACCCACTACTTGTGATTCAAGACCGATTGCTACATTAAACAAATGCTTAATGGATGCCTTACTTTCATTTGATACCTGGAAATATTTGGCTAATGATGCTGAACTTTGAATGTTCTTTTCTGATGCGATGAGCTTAATTATTTCTTCGCTTTTATCATACATAGAGCTGTAATATACTTCCGTCCTATTGCATGTAGATAAAATTAACAGGTCATCCAGTTGGAGCACATCATTTATTTTATGCAACATGCGCAAAGATTGTTCTTCATCCAGCGCTACCAGCTCCCTGGTTTTTAAAGGGGTATTCTTATAAGAAAGACTAATTGATCTAAATTCTGCCTTCATAATTTTCGCAAGACCTCAAAATTAATACTTTGTAACAAATATTTGTATCAATAAATGCTTATAATACTACTTCAGATGGTTATTTATAATAGATACAAACTACTCCAGATAACTTTTGCAATTTCAAAAGAGCAATTTTTTAATCAATAAAAACATGATATAAATCTTGTTTTCATAATTTTCATGTACAAATACAAAATTATTATGTTGAACGTTGCCCCTATAATTTTTCATGCACAATAAACTATTTCGAAACATTATTAATTATTTCTCTTTCTCCAGAAAAGAAAGGTTTGGCTTTTATGTGTTAACATTACTCCTCGTTCTAATAATTTCTGCGCCTTTCATATATAAAAATTTTGGGCGGAATGGGTACGTAATCAAGGAAAATGATGTAAAAGAATTAGATAGTTTAATTGCTATAATGGAATCTGCAAACGCACCTACATTTTTCGAATTTGATCCAAATCGTATTTCCAAAGACAGTTTGTTGCTGCTTGGTGTAACGGAAAACTGTGCCAATAACTGGGTGAAGTACCGGTCATCTGGAGGTAAATTTTATCATCCTGAAGACCTTGGAAAAATTTATGGATTGGATAGTGCTTTAGCGGCGGATTTGTCGAATTACGTAGTGATTGGCTTTATCCAGGTTGAAAAATCTTTAAAGCCATTCGAAGATAAAAAAGCTCAACATTTTGAAAAAACAACAGATGGCTTTCATGAAGAAAATATTTCAAACACACCCATTAATATCAATGAAGCAAGAGCCGAAGATTTGATAGTGATTAAAGGAATAGGTAAAGTGTTTTCAGAACGAATTATTAAATACAGGGATCTACTAGGTGGATTTGTTAGACTGGATCAGCTCAATGAAGTGTATGGTCTAACACCAGAAGTAATCAATCGAATGGAAACATTAGTATATGTTGATGATCAATTTGAGCCTGAAAAAGTGGCTGTAAATACCTTTGAATATAGAGATGTTTTGCGACACCCTTACATTTCAAAAGAAATCACCGACCAAATTTTTAAAGTAAGAAATAAGGACAAATCAGTTTTTACTCAACAAAATTTTAAAGAACTTGTGGATAATGATTCACTCTTTTTTATTCTTTTGCCCTATATTGAATTTTAACTTTTAGAAGTCGAATGCAAAAAGTTCTTCAACAATATCTGAAAAGGCTCACTAATCTATCAGGAAACAACCGGTCATTATTGTTGTTGCGGTTATTAGTGAACCAGTTTATAGATTTGCATTCATTTGATTTTATCGAAAACAAACCGTCATTTGACATAATTAAGCAGCTTATATCCGGAAAATCAAAAATCAAACTTTCAGATACTTTTGATAGCCGCAATGAAGTTACCAATCAACTAAGTCTTCGACTAAAAAGATTAAACAGAATAGAGCGTTACATCTTTCAGGAACGTGGAGCTAAAGACCTTTTTGTAGGCTGGCCTTTCGTCCGAGGTAAATTTGCAGATGGCACTCCTGTGCGAAGTCCTTTACTTTTTTTTCCAGTAGAATTAGAAAACAGTGAGAATGCCTGGTATTTAAAAACCAGGAGTGATGTAAATGTTACGTTCAATAAATCATTTTTGCTTGCCTACGCGCATTATAATAAGGTGCAGTTAACAGATGAATTTATTGAGCGGGTATTTGATGATTTTGATAAAGACAGTACGGTATTCAGAACTTCCCTGTATCAATTATTGAAGGAGAGTAGTATAGAGATAAATTTCAACCAGGAAAATTTCCTGGATCAATTAACTGATTTCACCAATTTCACTAAAAATGATTTTGTAGCCAGTCAGAAGGATGGAGAACTAAAACTTTATCCGGAAGCAGTTATTGGAATATTTCCTCAGGCTGGATCATACCTTGTGCCTGATTATATGCATTTGCTGGAAAGCGAAAATTATGCTGATATCGAGGAGTTTTTTTTATCACGAACACTTCTGGAGGATAAAGAAGAATATAAACAGCATTCCAGTTCATTTTACACTTTTTTAAATAAAGTAAAAGAGGAAGAAACATTCACTCCTTTCAAAATGGATGCTTATCAGGAGAATGCCATTAAAGCCATAAAAAGAGGTAACTCCCTGGTAGTACAGGGCCCTCCTGGTACAGGAAAATCCCAATTGATATGTAATCTTGTTTCTGACTTTATGGCCCGTGGGAAAAGAGTGTTGTTGGTTTGTCAAAAAAAGGCTGCACTGGATGTAGTGTATGATCGAATGGAAGAGCAGGGCATGGGTGATTTTGTAGCCTTGGTACACGACTTTAAAAATGACCGAAAAGAAATTTATGAAAAAATATTTCGGCAGATAGACAGGGTGCCAGAGTATCAATTAAAAAATAATAGCCTGGATTTTATTCAGCTAGAGCGAAACTACTTGCAGTCTTCCAGAAAAATTGACCAAATTTCAGAAGAACTTGATGAGTTTAAATATGCCTTGTTTAATGAAGAGGAAGCGGGTGTATCTATAAAAGAATTGTACCTGACGAGTGATCACACCAAAACAAGTATTAATGTAAAGCAGGAGTTTAAGTATTTTAAACTGAGCGATATTCAGCCATTTCTGGATAAGCTGACTATCTACTTCGATTATCACAAGAAATTTTCCTTTGATGAATATACCTGGCGGGTAAGAAAATCATTTGCTGGGTATGCTATTTCAGATCTACAAAAAATTCGGGAGGATATTGATGAAATCCCAAAAGTACAGAGAGACTTTTCTAAAAATATAGAGCAGTTATGTGGTTCTTCAATGGATTTTGATGCCGGAATGAAGATCTATGAAGGGCGTGAAAAATTGTTTCAGATGCTCGAATTATTAAAGGATGAGAAAATCTATCAATATTTTTCTTTCATCATTAAGCATCAGGAGCATTCTCCGGATTCACTTTGGCTGAGCAATGCTGAAAGAAATCTTTTATCATGCTTTAGAGAAAATGGTCCGGAGGTAAGCCTATCCAAAGATGAATTAGGAAAGGTTCAGAATATGCTGCAAGAAAGAATGGAATCTAAAAAGAACATCTTTAAATATATTGGGTGGTCTTTATTTTCTAAAGAAAAAGTATTCCTTGATAAAGTGTTGGCCGACAATGGGTTGACAAGTAAAAGAAAACAGCTAAAAGTACTGGAGGAGAAAATTGACAACCGACTAAACCTCGAACACAATCTAACAAAATTAAGGGATACAAAATGGCTCATCGAACTTCCTGAATCCTTTGAGATAAATGATTATATCCATTGGTTTGAACATCAAAAAATGGCAGTAGATGCCTTAAGCATCTACAACCAATTCCGCAACTTAAAAGAATACTTGTCAACCGTCAAATTGTCGTATCAAGAATTCGTCGCTAAAACCAAGAAATTAATAGAATATGCTGATGAGCTTCCTCTTAAAAAGCAAAAGTGGCAAACCTATTTTAAAGAGAGCAGAATAGATACACTACTGACAAAACCAGAATTGTCGGAAAGGATGTTGTTAGAGCTCAACGCAGATTTTGACTCACTATGTGACTTTGATAATATCCATCAGGCTCTGGAGCCTCATGAGTTAACCATTATTAACAAGTTGGTGGATGAATACGATAATTCTGATAAAAATATAGATGTTCTTTCCTTGTTTTTAAATAGCTTAAAACTGGCTTGGATAGAATATATAGAAAGTAAATATCCGGTGTTACGATCAGTAAATTCGTTGCGATTTGAAAAAATGCAAAAGGATCTTCAGGAGGAGGTGAAGAATAAATTAAAAATTAGTAATGACATTGTTCTCCTAAAAGCGCGAGAACAAACCTATGAAAATGTTGAGTTTAATAAGCTGAACAACATGGTAACTTATCGGGATCTTGCACACCAGGTAACAAAGAAAAGGATGATTTGGCCGATCAGGCGTTTGGTTACTACATTTTCAGAGGAGTTGTATAATCTGGTGCCTTGCTGGATGGCGAGCCCGGAGTCTGTTTCTGCAATTTTTCCAATGGAACAGACCTTTGATTTGGTGATATTTGACGAAGCTTCTCAATGTTTTGCTGAGCGGGGCATTCCTGCCATGTATCGTGGCAAGCAGGTGTTAATCACTGGAGATGCTAAGCAATTAAGCCCATTTGATCTGTATAAAGTTAGGTGGGATGATGAGGGAGAGGAGTTGGAGGAACCGGCACTGGAAGTCGATTCATTGTTGGATTTAGGTGAACGGTATTTAATGCAAGTTCAATTAAAAGGGCATTATAGAAGCAAATCCCTCGACTTGATTGATTTTTCTAACCAGGCTTTTTACAAGGGGAATTTAACGCTGCTGCCTGATAAGAGTATTGTTAATAGTAAGGAGCCAGCCATTCAATACATAAAGACGGATGGAAAATGGGAAAGAAACAGAAACGAAGTTGAGGCAAGAAAGGTAGTCGATATTTACAAGGATATCAGTTCGAAAAATCCGAAAAAAGAAATTGGAATCATCACCTTTAATGTGCAGCAGCAAGATCTGATTTTGGATTACATGGAAGAATATGCCCTTAACAATAAAACTGTGCTTCCTGATTCATTATTTGTCAAGAATATTGAGAATGTACAAGGAGATGAAAAAGATATCATCATATTTTCTATAGGCTATGCGCCCAATAATAAGGGCGTAATGCGTCATCAATTTGGCAGCCTCAATGTGAAAAACGGGGAAAACCGACTGAATGTAGCTGTTACACGAGCGAGGGAGAAAATTGTAATAGTCAGCAGTATTTATCCGCAGGAATTAAAAATAGAAGAAACAAAAAATGAAGGGCCGAAGCTACTAAGGAAGTATTTGCAATACGCGCTGGATGTTTCTGAGGGTAAATTTATTCCAACCGTGGTACCGAGAAATCATAGTGCCAATTGGTATTTAAAAGACAAGATATCCTCTATGTTGACTAAAAATGGCGCTGAATATCAATTTGCAGAAGAAATGCCATTTGCCGATCTAACGGTGAAAAAGGGCAAGAAATACCTCGGATTAGTGCTTACTGATGACGATCTGTATTACCAGAGTATATCCATAAAAGATATGCATGTTTATACGCCATTTACACTGAGTTTTAAAAACTGGAAGTTTAGAGCTTTTTCATCCAGAGAATACTGGCATAACAAAGAGAACATTCATGCTATTCTTCTAAAGTTTGCCGAATACTGTAATACAGATATTTAATCTTGTTCAGAAGTTTCCGAAACTTTTAATCCAATAGCTTGAATATTTTTCAGCGTATCTTTTCGCATGAATTGATCAAATCTTAAGGTGTATTCACCTTCCTGATTAAATGTGAAGCCATTTAAAAATGTGCGTTCAATATCATAGGTATCACCTACACCATTTCCTAGGGGCTTGCCGGTTTTAGGATCAAAAATAATGACATTGTGTAACTTTTCTGTTACCACATTTCCTGTTTGATCTTCGAGATAATATTGGATGTAAATGTTTTGATATTCATAATCGATGGAGTTTCTGACAAAAAAGCTGAGGTCGTATTTTTTGCCCGGATCATTGATGTTAAAAGTAAATGACACTGGTTCTTTAAACAGCCAATATCCGTTTTTGAAATCAATTTTTTCTTCAAAGACGGAGTTGCTACAAGACCACAGCACAATTGTGGTGAATAGAATTACGAGTATTGATTTATTGTTTTTCATTCTTGCTTCTTCTATTGTCGCGATTATCTCCTCCTTTTCTTTTCTTCCATCGTTTGTTTCTTTTTTTACGCTTGTCCTTTTTCTTGAATTTACTATCCATCCGTTCAAGGTCTTTATTAAGCGCTTGTGATGTGTCAAGATTTACCTCTAATTCATCTTCCTGTAAAGTAGCAGGTTTTTTACCCTTTTTATTTAAGGCAAGAATTTCTTTTACTCGATTGGCCTCAACAGGAATCCATGAGTTTTCATTGGCATACCCAAACCATAATATTTTTTTGAAAATATCAGTTTTTTGGAGCATGGCATCTCCTTTCTCCGTTTGGAGCGGACTTTCCACTTCAGGGATTTCTTTCAGTGCCTCCATGTATGTGTCCAGTTCATAGTTCAGACAACATTTTAGCCTGCCACACTGTCCGGAAAGTTTACTAGGATTAAGAGATAAATTCTGATATCTAGCTGCTGTGGTTGACACGCTTTTAAAGTCTGTTAACCAGGTAGAGCAGCACAATTCGCGACCGCAACTTCCTATTCCGCCAATTCTACTTGCTTCTTGTCGTAAGCTGATTTGGCGCATTTCCACCCTGATTTTAAATTCAGAGGCGAGTATTTTAATTAATTCCCTAAAGTCAACACGATCTTCTGCAGAATAATAGAAAGTAGCTTTGTTTCCATCAGCCTGAAACTCCACATCTGTGAGTTTCATTTGCAATTTTTTTTCCTGGATGATTTCCCTGGTGCGGTACATTACAGGCATTTCTTTTTCCTGAAATTCCTGTTGTTTTTTCAGATCCCGATCTGTAGCAACCCGATAAATGGTCCTTACATTCTCGTCATCCTCCACCTTCTTTTTTTTCATTTGAAGGCGAACAAGCTCACCTTGTAGGGAAACGTTTCCTATGTGATGGCCATTGGGGACATCTACCACCACCGCATCACCGGTATATAATGGTAGGTTCTCTTTATTTCTAAAAAACTCCTTCCTTCCGTTTTTAAATCGTACTTCCACGACATTAAACTTGCTTCCTGAGAAGTCGTCCATGTCTGAAAGCCAATCAAAAACATTTAGCTTATTGCATCCTTCCGTACCGCAACTGCCATTATTTTTACACCCAGAAGGGCTGCTATTCTTATCTGTCGTATTACACGTACTACATTCCGCCATAGTGTTATTGTTCTTTTATTAAAAAGACAAAATTGAAATTAGTAAAATAGCGGAAAAATATAAAATCAGTTTTCGAGTGCCAGTAGGTCTTGCCCTATATCTTTTCGGAAGTAAACATCCTGCCAGTCTATATTATTAACCTGGGCATAGGAATTGTCTAAAGCTTCCTGGATATTTTTGCCAAAACCTGTAATGTTTAACACTCTTCCTCCATGATTGACCACTTCACTTTGCTCATTAAGTTTAGTGCCTGCATGAAAAATTATGGATTGGTCTGTTGTATTTTCCAGACCATTTATTGTAAAACCTTTTTTATAACTTTCCGGATAACCACCTGATACCATTACTACCGTAGTGGCAGTTTGGCTGTCAAGTTCAAAATCCACCTCGTCGAGTTTGCCATCAGCAGTGGCAACCATTAGATCAACGAGGTCGCTTTTAATTCTTGGGAATACCACCTGAGTTTCAGGATCCCCCATTCGTACATTATATTCTATTACTTTTGGTTCTCCATTCTGGTTCATCAGCCCCAAAAAGATAAAACCTTTGTAATCTATTTGGTCTTTTTTAAGACCTTCAATGGTTCTTTTGATTACTTGTTCTTCTACTTTGTTAATAAAGTCAGCAGTCGCAAAACTAACTGGTGATACAGCTCCCATACCTCCTGTATTTGGTCCGCTATCTTTTTCACCTATTCTTTTATAATCTTTTGCTTCCGGAAGAATTTTGTAGGAGTTTCCATCTGTAAGCACAAATACAGAAAGTTCAATTCCATCCAAGTAATCTTCAATGACTACTGATGAGCTAGCATCTCCAAATTTAGCGTCAACGAGCATTTCCTGAATTCCTGTTTTTGCTTCATCCTTACTTTGACAAATTAACACACCTTTTCCGGCTGCTAGTCCATCTGCTTTTAATACAATCGGTAATGATTGTTGATCAATATAGGTTAATGCTTCGGTAAGCGTATCTTTAGTAAATGTCTTTGATCCTGCAGTTGGAACATTATGTCGATTCATAAAATCCTTAGCAAAATCTTTACTCCCCTCCAGTATTGCTCCAGCTTTTCCGGGCCCTACAATTTTAAGGGATGATAGTTCCGATTCATTTTCTAAATAATCCCGGATTCCTTCCACCAGTGGTACCTCGGGGCCAACAATCAATAAATCGATATTTTTTTCGATTAATATTTTTTTAATGCCATCAAAGTCACCTACTGAAATGTCAATATTTTCTGCAATAGAAGAAGTCCCGGCATTTCCAGGCGCTACATATAGGTTTTTACATTTATTACTTTGACGTAATTTCCATGCAAATGCATGCTCTCGGCCACCAGAACCTAAAACAAGAATGTTCATTTGTTAAAAAAAATTTAGGGGATTAATTTCCAAAATCAGATAAAAACTTAACTCTTAAGATGCGAAGATCGTCTTCATCATAGTCATCTCCAAGTTCATCCAAAGCTTCATCAATACTATCTGAATCTGAATTCATAAAATAATCATATACTTCATCCTGACGATCAGGATCAAGAATGTTGTCAATATAGTAATCTAAGTTCAATTTTGTGCCAGAATAGCAAATATGTTCTATCTCGGCAATTAAATCTGAGTAGGATATTCCCTTTGAATCAGCTATTTCCTGAAGGTCTATTTGTCGATCTATTTGTTGAATAATATAAATCTTGGTTTTAGACTTATTGACAGACGACTTAACCACAACATCCTGCGCTGTCTCAATTTCATTATCTTCAACGTATTTATTAATTGCATTTAGAAAAGGCTTTCCAAATTTATTTGCTTTTCCTATACCTACCCCGTTAATCCTGGTCAGGTCTTCAATAGATGAGGGATAGGTTGTTGCCATTTCCTCCAGAGAAGGATCCTGGAAGATCACATACGGAGGCAGATCCTTCTTGTGAGCTACTTCCTTCCTTAGTTTTTTAAGGATCTCATATAAATTCTCATCATACGCTTTTCTTTCAACAGGAGTATGAGAATCCTGCTCTGTCAAAGCCTCGAAATCCTTATCTTTTACCAAAGTGATGGGTGAAGGGGATTTCAAAAATTCTTTTCCTTTTTCTGCAATCTTTAATACTCCGATGTTATCAATATCCTTGTAAAGAAAACCATGAAGTAGTGTTTGTCGCACAACAGAGTGCCAAAACTCCAACTTTTCTTCAGACCCTTTACCAAAAATATCAAGCTTATAATGTTTATAGCTTTTTACATATTCGTTTTCTACACCTCCGAGTACATCCACCAGGTGTTTTAACCCAAATCGTTCACCGGTTTGTTCCGCAGCTTGTAGTACATTATGGACAAAATCTTTTCCTTCGTATTTTTCCGGAGGGTATTTACATATGTCACACCACATGTCTTTACCACAACGGCTGTCATTATATTCTTCACCAAAATAATGTAACAACTGCTTTCTCCTACACATAGATGACTCCGCGTAGCTTGACATCTCTTCGAGAAGCACTTTGGCATTTTCTCTTTCGGTAACGGTCTTGTCTTTATTGAACTTTTCTAGTTTTAGAATGTCTTTATAAGCATAAAATAAAATACAGTTTCCTTCCAGACCGTCACGCCCAGCTCTACCTGTCTCCTGATAATATCCTTCTAAAGATTTAGGAGTATCATAATGTATTACAAATCGCACATCAGGTTTGTCAATCCCCATTCCAAAAGCGATGGTAGCCACGATTACATCGACTTCTTCATTTAGAAAGTCATCCTGATTCTTCATTCTTACTGCAGCATCAAGACCGGCATGGTATGGCGCCGACTTAATATCATTTACTTTTAACAGCTCAGCAATTTCTTCTACCTTTTTTCTGCTCAGGCAATAAATAATCCCGGATTTACCTTTGTGATCTTTAATGAATCTTATGAGTTGCTTTTTAGTATGGTGCTTTGGTCGGACTTCGTAATACAAATTCTCCCTGTTAAAAGAAGATTGGAAAATATTAGCCCCTTCCATTTGTAAATTACGCTGTATGTCGATCTGAACCTTTGGCGTAGCAGTTGCGGTCAGAGCGATAATTGGCAGATCGCCTAATTGAGAAATGATAGATTTAATTCTTCGGTATTCAGGACGGAAATCATGTCCCCACTCAGAAATACAGTGAGCTTCATCAATAGCAACAAAAGATAGATTGGCTTCTTTAAGAAATGCCACATTTTCCTCTTTCGTCAAAGATTCAGGTGCTACATAAAGAAGCTTAACTGCTCCGGAAATGGTATCCTTTTTTACGCGGTTTATTTCCGTCTTTGTTAATGTGGAATTGAGAAATTGAGCATTTACTCCCACCGCATTTAACTGATCCACTTGATTTTTCATTAAAGCAATCAGTGGTGAAATGACGATAGCGGTACCCTCAAGAATTAAAGCCGGAAGCTGATAACAAAGTGACTTTCCGGCACCCGTAGGCATAATCACAAATGTGTTATTTCCTGCGAGCAGATTTTTTATAATAGTTTCTTGATTCCCTCTAAAGTTGCTGTATCCAAATACCTCCTTTAGCTTTTCTTTCAATGTATCCAAATGTCCTTCTACTGAAGTAATCATATCCATCTCTTATTGGCGTACTAATTATATAATTTACTCTAAAAAAAAATTAAATGAAAAGTGTTTTCATTGTATATGCGGCAGCGAGTTAAAAGTTTCCAATATTTAAATGAAAAAGTCCAAAAAAATTTTCTTTTTGCGCCATCTGTTTTAATATTGTTTTATCGGTAGTCCGAGGTACATATCAAATTGATAGCAACACAAATTTAACACCTTTTTTTTATATTAAACACAGAGTTTTAAGTAATTAGTATAAAAGATTCAAAGAAATTCATAATATCATTAAATAAATATCAATATTAAATTCAGGATTAGCTATGGATGGAAATAATTATGTAATAATAATGGCTGGGGGTATTGGAAGCAGGTTTTGGCCATATAGCAGAAATAATTATCCAAAACAATTTTTAGATGTGATGGGAGTGGGGAGATCACTGCTTCAGCTCACATTTGATCGGTTTTCTAAAATTTGTGAAAAAGAGAATATTTACATTGTTTCTAATGAGAAATATGCTGATCTAATCAGGGAACAAATTCCAGGATTGGCAGACTTTCAAATTTTACTTGAACCAGATAGAAGAAATACTGCTCCATGTATAGCTTACGCAGCGTATAAAATTGCACAAAGAGATCCTCAGGCAAATATGGTAGTAACGCCGGCTGACCATGTAATTTTTAAAGAGGATATTTTTGAAGAAACTATTAATAAATCATTAGAGGAGTCTAAGGTTTCTGATAAATTAATCACCATAGGTATTAAACCAACCCGTCCGGAAACAGGATATGGGTACATTCAATACATACAGGATGAAGGCTCATTTGTAAAGAAAGGTAAAAACTTTTACTGAAAAGCCGCAGCTTGATCTTGCCAAGAAATTTGTTGAAAGTGGCGATTTTGTATGGAATGCAGGTATTTTTATTTGGAGAGCCGATACCATTATCCGCTCTTTCGAAAAGCATCTTCCTGATATTTCAGAATTGTTTAGCTCAATGAGTGAAAATTATTTTTCTGAAACGGAAAAATCAGCCATCGAAAATGCTTATGCAGTTACTAAATCCATTTCAATTGACTACGGTGTAATGGAAAAAGCTGATAATGTTTATGTGGTTGAAGGTAATTTTGGATGGTCAGACCTAGGAAGCTGGGGATCGCTGCATGACATCAGAGATAAAAACGATGATCAAAATGTGATCGAAGGAAATGTGCTTACCTACGATAGTAAAGATTGCCTCGTAATGGGTGAAAAAGGAAAGCTTATCGTAGTGCAGGGATTAGAAGGATACCTGGTAGCTGACTGCGAAGATGTGCTTCTTATCTGTAAAAAAGATGACGAGAAGCAGTTTAGAAGCTTCGTCAATGATGTAAAAAATGATAAAGGGGAGAAATTCGTTTAACCTGTATCTAAGTAATTAGAATAAAAGACTTAAAAGGTTCTTCAAAATTGAGGAACCTTTTTTTATACATATAAAACGGAAAGAAATTGAAAATATCCAACAAAAGATACTTTTCAATAAGTAATGCAAATTGCTGCTTAACCCGGATTCAATGCCGTTTAGTTAGTGTATAATTGACTG
>JBNLGO010000001.1:0-101064 GCA_050306095.1 Cyclobacteriaceae bacterium | reverse complement strand
AATCTCCTACTGTTGTATTAATCTGCGCCATCGCAATGCGTACATGTTTCATAATCTCCCCCTGTAAATCAAGCACCTTCACTCTTGATAATGTTTATATGTATCGGGATATATTCTTTTCCATTGAAAATTTCAAGGTCAGTCATTTCAAATTTATTTTCAAACTTTTCAGTCCATACTCCAGATGATAAAATAACCAGCCCTGTTAAAGTACATATAATGATCGTATCAATAAATGGTTCCAAAATGGCTACCATTCCTTCAGAAACAGGTTCATGGGCTTTTGCCGCAGCATGGGCAATTGGGGCAGAACCCTGTCCAGCTTCATTACTAAATAGCCCCCTGTTAACTCCACGATTAAAAGCAAAACTGAAATTGGCACCTAAAAAACCGCCGACAGCTGCGGTACCTGTAAATACATCAGCAAATATGCTTGTAAATGCCGGGCCAATATTTCCGAAATTATAAATGATTACGAATAGGGCGCCTATGAAATAGATGATCGCCATAGTAGGCACTAATTTTTCTGTTATGCTGGCAATTCTTTTTATTCCACCTATGATTACCAATGCCAGTAATACTGCCAATACTCCTCCTGAAAGCATTTTATCAATATGGAAGGTGGAGAAGAGGGCATCGCTGATGGAATTAATTTGTGGAAGGTTTCCTGTTCCAAAGGAAGAAAAAACGGTGGCAATGGCAAAAATAACGGCTAGCCACTTTAGGTTTATTTTCTTTCCAAAAAGTAGAAAATCCGCATTCTTCATATAATACATTGGACCTCCGGCTACATTTCCCTTTTCATCAAATTCGCGGTACTTATGGCTGAGGGTTACCTCTACAAACTTGGTGGTCATACCTAAAAAAGCAGTGACAAGCATCCAGAATAATGCTGCCGGACCCCCCAGGTGGATGGCAAAAGCTACACCCCCAATATTTCCTGTGCCCACTGTTCCCGATAATGCTGTAGTTAATGCCCCAAAGTGAGAAGTATCTCCTGTGTCTCCCTTTTTATCAAATTTTCCCATAACTGCACGCAGTGCATGTCGGAAATATCTAATCTGAGGAAATCCAAGGTACAAGGTGAAAAAAGCGCCAGTTAAGAGCAGAACATATACGAACCAATCCGACCCGCCGATCCAACCATCGATGGTGCTAAGAACATCATTAAGCTTTTGCATACCAGTGTGTGATTTGAATAAATTGTAAAGCTAAAAAAATAATTTTAGCGCAAAAGTTATTTTGGATGTAACAAAGCCATTCGGAATTTTATTTATATCAGATTATAAAATTATCTTCATGTTTTAATTTTGCCACGATAAAATTTAGTGAAAAAAGAATCTCATAAATGGAATTAAAACGATTGGTAATAGAGGATCGGCATCAAGAATTGGGCGCTAAGATGATGCCTTTTGCCGGGTATAATATGCCCGTTAGATATTCCTCTGATAAAGAGGAACATCTGGCGGTAAGAAATAATGTTGGAGTATTTGATGTGTCTCATATGGGTGAGTTTTTTCTTAAAGGCGAAAAAGCACTTGATCTCATTCAATCTGTTACTTCCAATGATGCTTCCAAACTTTCGCCGGGGAAAGCTCAATATTCTTGTCTTCCAAATGATGACGGTGGAATTGTTGATGACCTGCTCGTTTATTGCCTGGCTGAAAATGAATATATGCTGGTAGTAAATGCTTCTAATATCGAAAAAGATTGGAATTGGATCAGCGATAGAAATTCTATGGGTGTGCATATGGAAAATGCCTCATCTCAATATTCTTTATTTGCAGTGCAGGGTCCTAAGGCTGGGGCGGTACTTCAAAAAATAACCTCCGTTGATGTAAATGCAATGGAATACTACACTTTTCAAAAAGGAAATATTGATGATATCTGTGACGATGCCATCATTTCAGCAACGGGATATACAGGCTCCGGAGGATTTGAAATTTATATCAAAAATAAATATGCAAAGGCGGTTTGGGATAAAATTTTTGAAGTAGGTGCTGAGTACGATATCAAACCAATTGGTTTGGGTGCTAGGGATACACTGAGACTTGAGAAGGGATTCTGTTTGTATGGTAATGACATTGACGATACAACCTCACCATTAGAAGCGGGATTGGGATGGATTGTGAAATTCACCAAAGAATTCACGAATTCAAGTGATCTGAAAAAACAAAAAGAAGCTGGTGTCTCTAAAAAACTGGTAGGGTTTGAAATGATTGATCGGGGAATACCTAGAACAAACTATGATTTAACAGATTCTTCTGGAAAGATAATTGGTAAAGTTACTTCAGGCACTATGTCACCAAGCATGGAAGTTGGAATTGGTATGGGGTATGTGCCTGTTGATTTTTCAAAGCCAGGATCTGAAATCTGTATTTTTATAAGGGGAAAATTGATCAAGGCAAAAGTAGTTAAATTGCCCATTTTTAAAGGATAGAATAACAAATGAAAGAACTGGAAATATGCCTCACCCCAGATCTAATAGAATTATATGATCTTCGAGGAAAGGTAGTAGTTGTGGTAGATGTTTTGCGAGCTACAAGTAGTATTGTCACCGGATTAGCACATAAAGTAAATTCCATTCGGCCGGTGGCTTCTCTGTCAGAATGTAAAGACTTGCAAAACCAAGGTTACATTGCTGCGGCAGAAAGGGGAGGGATGATGGTAGAAGGGTTTGATCTGGGCAATTCCCCATATGGCTTTATGATGGAGCAATTGGAAGGAGTAGATATTGCTATGACAACTACCAATGGTACCATTGCGATTTCAAAATCAAGAGATGCCAAACAAATTCTCATTGGGTCTTTTCTGAACTTTTCATCTGTTGTCAATTATCTTAAAATGCAACCCAATAGTGTATTGATCCATTGTGCAGGATGGAAGGGTAGAATCAATATGGAAGACACCCTGTTTGCCGGGGCCGTGGCACATGCTTTGGAAGGAAACTGCACGGTCAACACTGATGCTGTTTTGATGGCAAAATCCTTATTTCAGCAAAGTAAAGGTGATTTTTTATCATTTATGGCGAATAGTTCTCATGTCAACCGGCTTAAAAAACTCGGTTTGGAAAAAGACACTGAATTCTGCCTGCAAATGAATAAATACAATATCCTCCCGGTATTGAAAAGAGATCATATTGTAAAGATGAAGCTGGAAGATATGTTAGGCAGATAGTTTAAAAATAGTCTTACAACTTTTTATTATCCTTATGTCTTTGGTGATCCCGCTTGGTTTTTTTTTCCAGATTTTTGTGAAAGGCAGAAGTAAGATCAACACCTGTTTGGTTGGCAAGGCAGAGAAGCACCCATAGCACATCAGCCATTTCATCTCCCAGGTCGTGGTTTTTATCACTTTCTTTAAAGGATTGTTCCCCATATTTTCGGGCTATTATTCTGGCCAACTCTCCAACTTCCTCCGTCAGAATAGCCATATTGGTTAGTTCATTAAAATACCGGACTCCATATTCCTTGATCCACTCATCTACCTTTTGCTGGGCTTCTTTTATTTCCATTTGTCATTTGTTAAAACTATCAAGATTGAGCTCTTCGCTAGAAAATCAGCAAAGAGCTCAAAAGGTAAATATTTTGATTTTATTATGATTGATAAACTTTGTTTTTAGATACCAAAAATGCAACTGCTTTAGCAATTAATTGAATATGAGGTTTACCTTTATAATGTTTGATAGTTAGGGTTATTTATCACCATAATGTGACCATGCACTCAATACATGTACTGTAACGATCTGTTCATTTATAGAATAGATTAGCCGGTGTTTTTTATTGATCCTGCGTGAGTATAAACCGGCAAATTCATGTTTTAACTTTTCAGGTTGTCCAGTTCCTGTGGTGGGATGCTCCATTAATTCATTGAGAAGTTTTTCGATTTTCTTAAGGGTAGATCTATCTCCTGATTTTTTATGTTTCTCAATGTCTTTTAAGGCAGTAGTAGAAAATTCTAAGGAGTAGCTCATAAACCTAATAAATCACTTATTTCCTTAGGTGTTGTTACTTTTTTTACTTTTCCTTGTTGAACTTCTAAAATACTTTGCTTGAGTTTATCTACCATTTCTGCATTGAAATACATATCATCTTCACTTATCGGTGTTAGCGCATACGCTTTGTCTTTTCCTCTTTGTACAATTACATGTTCGCCTTTATCTGCTTTTTCGAAATATTTTTTTTGATTCTGCCGAAATTCCCTACTACTTATCACTAACATAATCTTACAATTTAGTGTACCAATATGGTACAAATATACAAAGTACAACGTAAACTTCATACTTATGGTTTAAACGCATCGATTTAAACTATAATTATAAAGTGTGCTCTTCGTATAATTTCGTACAAAGAGCACAATATGTTAAAATTTTATTTCAATTATGTTTGATAAACTTTGTTTTTAGACACCAAAAATGCAACTGCTTTAGCAATTACCTGAATACCATGCTTGATTTCATCCGGGGTAGATTTAGAAAAATTTAGTCGAAAGGTATTTTTACCTTTGCCATTTAAATGAAATACCTCCCCAGGGACAAATACTACTCCTGAATCCATGCAAAGCTGAACTAATTTATAGGAAGAAATCCCTGTTGGCAATTCACCCCATAAAAACATTCCTCCCTGCGGATTGGTAAATTTCAGATCTTCTCGAAAATGTGTTTGAATGGCTGTTTGCATTACTTCTTTCCTTTCGCGATAGCATGTTCGGATCGTATTGAGATGCTTTTCATAGTCATTCTCTGCTAAAAATTCATAAGCCATCATTTGAGAAATATTGTTGGTATGCAGGTCGCTTGCTTGCTTAGCAATGATAATTTTATCTATGATTTCCTGGGACGCCACCATCCAGCCCAGCCGCATTCCTGGCGACAGGGTTTTGGAGAATGAACCCAACAATATGCTTTTGTCACCCAGGGATTTTTTCAATGGCGGTACAGCATATTTGTCATCAAAAAATAATTCACCATAAGGGTCATCCTCTACGATCATCAAATTTTTTTCAATAGCAAGTGATGCTAATTCTTTTTTATTTTGAAGAGAATAGCTGATTCCCGATGGGTTTTGAAAATTAGGCACCATGTGCATGAGTTTCACATTATTTTTGATCAGGGTATCATTTAAAATGTTAAGATTTATTCCTTCTTCTGTAAGAGGAACAGGAAGTAGCTTTGGTTCAAAGCATAAAAGGGATTGAATTACACCCAAGTATCCAGGCTCTTCAATTATGATATTATCACCTTTTTCAATGAATATTTTCCCAAGTAAATCAAACGCCTGCTGTGAGCCATTGGTCAGTATGATTTCGTCATTAGAAATATCCATGTCCCACTTTTCTTTATAGCGGTTAGCAATCCATTTTTTTAAAGGGTGAAATCCGTCGGAATTAGCATATTGAAACATGCTCTTTCCATACGTATTAATGCATCGGTCAAATGCTTCAGAAAGTGCATCAACAGGGATTAGTTTTTCATCCGGAAGTCCACCGGCAAATGAGATTTGATTACCGCTTCCCGTATTGTTGAGCATTTCGCGGATAAAGGATTTGGGAACATTTTTAATACGCTCGCTAAAAAGGTCATTGAGCTGCAGGTCTGGTTTTTTAATTGTTTTCATAAAATTGATTATTTGAGTTTTACATTAATTTTCAGATGAAGGCATAAAAAAAGCCCCACTCAATTCGGATGAGTGGGGCTTTTTTCTATTAGAAACAAAGGCATACTCATCCTGAATCACGAGGTGCGACCGCAATGGCAATAGTGATAATGATGATATATGTCTTATTCATGTTGTTAAATTTTAAGCATAAAAAAAGCCCGCTTTAGAGGCGGGCTTCAATTTTTTGAGTTCTGGTTAAAAACAAAAAAATCAATACCGCCCCTTGTTAGCAACTGTAATGGCTGCTACCGCGATGGCGACGATATTGTTTTTAAACAAATTCATTTCGGAAAAACAGTTGCGAAGATATGTAAACTTTTGACTTAAACAACAAAAGCAAAATTTTATTTTTTGTCTTTGGTATCTATGATGATTGTCACAGGCCCATCATTGACTAGCGAAACCTGCATCATTGCTCCAAACTCTCCTGTCTGAATATTCTTACCCAGATCCGTTTCAAGCTGTTTAATAAAACTTTCGTACAAAGGAATGGCAGATTCCGGTCTGGCTGCTTTGATATAGCTGGGCCGATTTCCCTTTTTCGTGCTGGCATGCAGTGTAAATTGGCTGATCAATAATATATTTCCATCTATATCTAGGATGCTTTTATTCATCACTCCATCCTCATCATCAAAGATGCGGAGATTGACCATTTTTCTGCTTAGCCATTCTATATCTTCTTTACCGTCGGCTTCTTCTATCCCTAACAAAACCACTAATCCATCTTCGATTTCCCCCTTTACTTGGTTGTCAATAGACACCTTTCCTTCCGTAACACGTTGAATTACAGCAATCATTTATTGTGAAATATTTTCGTGTGCAATGTCATAAATTTTGTCTGAAGGATAAATGTTTATCCCTTTTTGAGAAGAATGAAATACATTGATCATTGCCTGAGCTACATCAATAGCTTCAATTCCTCTATATTTTTTAAAGCTTCCTACCATTATAGGATTTATCAATTTAGTAATATTGGCACCTACTTTTTCTGCAAGCCTTGATTCCATTCTTTCACCTAATAGTAGCGATGGTCTAAAAATATTTAACATGTCAAAGTGGAGAAATTTCAATGCTTCTTCTACCTCACCTTTTACTTTAGAATAAAAAATATGGGAAGACGGATCAGCTCCTAAAGCAGTAATAATATTAAACTGTGGCACTAAATTGTCTCGGGCAGCTTTTGCTATTTCTAATGGGTACAGGTAATCTACCCGTTTAAAATTTTCTTTTGATTTAGCTTTTTTAATAGTAGTGCCCAGGCAGCAAAAGATTGCCTGGCCTGTTAGCTCTTTCTCGAATTCATAAATCCTGTCAAAGTCAATAACTCTTTCATCTAATTTCGGGTGAGAAACTTTGGTTTTTCTCCTTACCAATGAGAGAACTTTTGTGATACTTTCGTCTTCTAGTAATAATTGCAATAAAGTATGTCCTACTAATCCGGTAGCTCCGGCAATTACGACTTTCCCTTGCTCAGAATTTTTCATAGGTGTTTTGGTTGTTGTAGTATGGTTGCAGTGTGTCAAATAATGAAATAAATTGACTCCATTATTTGGTTAAGATTCAAAGCTATAAAGAATTTTTGCTTTTGTCAGGTTTTATTGCTCCTCACACATTGTCTTTTTGTAAATTACTCACTTTAATAATTTAATATTGCTATTTACAGTAGTTGACATAGAGACCACGGGAGGAAGTGCGCAGAAGGATCGTATCATTGATTTTGCTGCGATTCTTACGGATGGAAAAGAAATTATTGACAGCTATCAGACGTTGATAAATCCGGAGCGGCACATTCCGGAATTTATTACTTCACTCACGGGAATAAACGATAGTATGGTAGAGGACGCCCCGTTATTTTCTGAAGTAGCAGCTCGCATTGATGATTTTACCAAAGGAAAAATATTTGTGGCTCATAGTGTCAATTTTGACTTTTCCTTTGTAAAAAATGAATTTAAAAAACTAGGGCATCATTATGATCGCAAGAAGCTTTGCACTGTTCGGTTGAGCAGAAAGATTTTTCCAGGTTATCGATCCTATAGTTTAGGAAAAATTTGTGGGGAATTGGGCATTTCTATTAGTGACCGACATCGGGCATATGGAGATGCAGAGGCTACTGCCATATTATTGAATATGCTCTGGCAGAAGGATGGGGGTAAGGTATTCGAGCAATCTTTGAAACAATCATCTCGTGAAATGAAGTTGCCGCCGAATATAGAAAAGGAGAAATTTGACCAACTTCCTACAACCGCGGGGGTCTATTATTTTTTTGATCAAAAAGGAAAAATCATATATATAGGAAAAGCCAAAAATCTCTATCAGCGGGTTTCATCGCATTTTACCATTTCTGGTAGCCTGGGGGAGAAAAATAATTTTGTAAATAAAATCTTTGACCTCGATTTCGTCGAGACAGGTAATGAAATGATTGCGCTTCTGCTTGAATCAAGCGAGATAAAAAAACATTGGCCTGAATTTAACAGAAGCCAAAAAGTACCGACATTTTCCTATGGATTATATGAATATTTTGATAGCCGTGGATATCGACGATTTTCAATAGCGAAAACAAGGAAAGGCATGCCGGCCATCAGAAAGTTTGCTTCTGTTAGTGAAGGTAAAAAGTGGCTGTATGAAAGGGTGGATCTCTTTCAGTTGTGTCCGAAATTGTGCGGACTCCAACCGGCAAAAGAAGAATGTTTTAATCATAAAATAGGAAAATGCGGTGGTGCATGTGTGGGCAAAATAGGCGCTGAAGAATATAATAAATTGGTCGAGCAAGCTTTTAGCCACCAGGACATAGAAACTGAAAATTATGCCATTCTGGGCAATGGAAGAAATTTTGGTGAAAAATCAGTGGTGTTAATTGAGAATGGCATCTACCAGGGTTTTGGATACATCGATCAGGAAGATAGCATCGAAAATGTGGAGCAATTAAGAGATCGAATTGAATTTCAGAAAGAAACGCCAGAGGTTAAAAGTATTATAAAATCCTTTTTGAATAGAGAAAATGGATTCTCTATTCTAGAGATGTAATCCATTTGAATCAAATGTCACATCGACCCATTCATTATTTTTATATATCCTCAAAGATTTAAAACCAAGGGAAAGCAGTAAGTCAGCCGTTTCAGTAAAATTCCGAGTAATTTCAGATGGATGATGGGAATCGCTATTGATACAAATAGGAATGCCCAATTTCTGAATCTCTCTTAAAACGAGTTTGCCTGGATAAGGCTCAGAAGTATATTTTTTATATAGTCCACGAGTATTTACTTCTATGATACAATTACTAGCTTTAATCTCTTCAAGGGTATTTAAAATTTCTTTCCGGTACCAATCTTTGTTTTCATCAAAGAAATATTCCTTGTTATTGTGCATTTTGATTTTGTCGAGATGACCCACGATATCAGGGCAAGATTCCCGTATCATTTCCCTTATCAGGGAAAAATAGTCTTTTACAGCTTCACGAATATCATCTTGGTAGATGGTTTTTAATCCCTCTTTAAAACGCTGGGTTGTTCCATCAATTTCCCACCATTCTCCATTTTCAAATTGACCAACAAAATGAACAGAACCAATGGTATAATCGAGATGGGCATTCTTTATTATCTCTGAATTCACGGAAATAAGGCTCGGAATATAATCTACTTCCAGGCTCTTGTAAAGTTCTATTTGTCCAGCGTACTTACTTTGCAATTCTTCAATCTCCTGAAGATAGGAATAAAGGTTTTCATAAGGGATGCTCCAGGCATTAGCAAAAGGTACCGGGCAATGTGAACTAAATCCAAAAATTTTGACTCCCTGATTGATTGCAGCTTTCACATGATTATCGGGAGGCATTTTTCCATCACAATAATGGCAATGGCTATGATAATTTGTCCATGTCATGAATAAATATTGGTAAATATTCGGTGATTTTAAACCGATGTGAAAAACTTAACCTTCTGATAAAACTAAATTAAAACAAGTTGATGGAATGAATTGCAAATTGCCGATGAAGTAATTTTCATTATATGAAATTAAAAAGGCTGTATCGTCAGTTTGATGAAATTAAAAGCCATGCGGAAAAGATATCATTAAATGCAGAGGATCGGTGGGTGATTTTTTCAGATTTACATTTGGGAGATTTTACTTACAAAGATGATTTCAAAAGTAATTCGAAATTATTCTTAAAAGTAGCCCAATACTATTATCAGAAGGATTTTGGATTGATTCTAAACGGCGATATTGAGGAATTACAGCGGTTTAACTATGCCGCCATCCGAAATTCGTATCACTCATTTTTTGATCTCATTAAAAGATTTAAACAAAAGAATAAATTATTAAAAACATTCGGCAACCATGATGTTGAATTCAGTTTTAATAGAGAAATCAATCAAGATTTTCCCACCAAAGAAGCCTTTCTTTTACAACACGAAAAAGGTGAAATATTAATTTTTCATGGTCATCAAGCATCAGATTTTTACATTCGATACAATCATGTGATTGGCTGGCTGCTAAAATATATCGCTACTCCACTTGGGTTTAATAACTATTCTGTATCGCATGATAGCAAAAAGAAATTCCAGATAGAGCAGAGGGTATATCATTATTCTAATTATAAAGGAATTGTATCGATCATTGGTCATACGCATCGACCGCTTTTTGAATCATTGTCGAAAGCAGAACAGATTAAAATAAAAATTGAAAACCTGGTAAGGGAATATGTGGTGGAAAAGCAGGAAGCCAGGATGAAGGAAATTAAAAAGGCCATTAAGTCTTATAAAAGGGAATTAAAGAAGATATTAAGAAAAAATAAAAATGGTGAAATCCAGCAAGTATATGGAGCTCATTTGCCTATTCCATGTTTATTTAATTCCGGTACAGCCATTGGGAAACGGGGAATGACCTGCCTTGAAATAGAAAATAATTTCATTCGATTGGTGCATTGGTTTGACAAAAATACTTCAGAAAAATATTTGAATAAAAAGGGGTATGAACCCGAAAAAGTAATTGAAAATGAAGTGTTTAAAATGATATTGAATGAAGAATCACTGGATTATATTTTTGCCCGCATCAAGCTGCTAAAATAATTTCCGAAACAATTTAGTCCTAATGCTATTTAATCTTCAAGCTATTTGATAATTTATCTATACATGAACCAAAAAGCATTACAATGAAATATATCACCCTTACTATTGTAGTTTCAATACTTTATATAGCCCAATCAGAAGCACAAAACATCAGTCAAATCTTTGATAAAGTGAGTCCTTCAGTAGTCATCATCAACACTACAGAAAAGGAAATACTGGGCCGGGGTCAACACAAAAATGTTGTTAAAAATGAAGGGATTGGTTCTGGAGTTTTAATTTCTGAGGATGGCATGATCATGACTGCTGCACATGTTGTTCAGACAGCTGAAGATATGGAAGTCTTATTTAGTGACGGACAGCGCATTCCGGCGAAACCTATTAGAACAGATCAGTTGGCAGATGTAGCCATGATAAAACTTATGTGGCCGCCTAAAAATCCAACAGTTGCGAAAATCGGCGATTCTGATAAAACAAAAATTGGCGAAAGGATATTTGTCATTGGTAGTCCTTATGGAATAGCGCAAACACTTTCAGTGGGTTATATCAGTGGGCGTCATAGTAAAAACGGCGTTTCTGCGGGATTTATCAACATGGAATTTTTCCAGACAGATGCGGCCATCAATCACGGGAATTCCGGCGGACCTATGTTTAACATGAATGGCGAGATAATAGGTATTGTAAGTTACATTTTAAGTGAGTCGGGCGGATTTCAGGGGTTGGGATTTGCTGCAACTTCTAATGTAGCAAAAACCTTGTTGATTGATAGCAAAGAATCATGGACAGGAATAAACGGAAAGTATGTAACTGGGGCCATGGCAGAAATGTTTAATGTTCCACAAAAAATGGCTTTGTATGTGCAAAAAGTGGCTACCCTTTCGCCAGCAGATATCTGTGGAATAAAAGGAGGAATGTACCAGGCGGTGATAGAAGGGGAGGAAATTAAGCTTGGGGGAGATTTTATACTTGGAGTTGATGGAATTAAAATTGAAAACGAAGAGAGTATTGTGAAAATAAGAGAAAGAATGGCCAGTTATAATAAGGGTGAAAAATTTCCAATAGAAGTGTTAAGAGGCGGGAAAATTATCGAATTAAATTATATCGTTCCTTAATTCAATCTTTTAAAAAACTCTCGACAGCTAAACGGTATCCATCTAATCCAAAACCTACTATTATCCCTTTACATACAGGAGAGAGATAGCTTTTATGTCTGAACTCTTCCCGCTTATGTACATTTGAAATATGTACTTCAATCACGGCAGTATTTACCCCGGCAATAGCATCTGCAATAGCTACACTGGTATGCGTATAAGCGCCTGCATTTAATATGATTCCATCATATGAAAAGCCTACTTCATGAATTTTATCAACCAGTTCGCCCTCATGATTAGATTGAAAATATTCCAGATTTACTTCGTCATAGTCTCTTTTTAGCTCGGCAAAATAACTCTCAAAATCCTGGTCACCATAAATGTTCTTTTCTCTTTTGCCAAGTAAGTTTAAATTAGGGCCGTTGATAATTATTATTTTCATTGTTCATTTATTTATGTCCTGGGACTTATACATCCATCAATTTAAAAATTATTTAAAGCTGGAACGATCACTGGCCGATAACTCCGTGGAAGCCTACGCCCGGGACGTCATAAAGCTAAAACAGTTTGCTGAATTCTCCAATTTACCCGACACACCTTTGCAACTGGACGCGGAACATTTAAATCAATTTCTTCAGTCATTAGGTGAAGATGAGTTTTCAGCCTACTCACAAGCACGTATGTTGTCAGGCTTAAAGTCGTTTTATCGGTTTCTGGTGAATGAAGAATATCTGAAAGATGACCCTACAGAATTACTGGAAGCGCCGAAGCTAGGCAGAAAATTACCGGATGTACTCAGTGTGCAGGAAATAGATGGATTATTTGCTCAGATAGACTTATCAACACCCGAGGGTATGCGAAACCGCGCAATGTTGGAGACACTTTACAGTTCCGGACTTCGGGTGTCTGAACTAGTTAATTTGAAGTTGAACAATATTTATTTTGATGTGGGTTTTTTGCGAATTCTTGGTAAAGGAAGCAAAGAGCGATTGGTGCCCATAGGAAAGACCGCCATGAAATATGTGAAAATGTATATCGAGGATGTACGTGTACATGGGAAAATAAAACAGGGACAGGAAAGTTTCGTTTTTTTAAACCGAAATGGCAGCCCCCTTTCCAGGGTAATGATATTTACCATCATAAAACGTCTTTCCCAAAAAGCGGGGATTAAAAAGAAAATTAGCCCTCACACATTCCGACATTCGTTTGCGACACATTTAATCGAGGGAGGGGCTGATCTTCGTGCTGTACAGGAAATGCTCGGTCATGAATCTATCACTACTACAGAAATTTACACCCATCTTGATCGGGATTATTTACGGCAGGTAATCATTGATTATCACCCCAGAAGTTAGGTCAATCTGATGTATAGGAGTTTTCTATTCTTCTTCCCAATTGTTGAACAATAACAATATTAAGGAACAGCAAAAACCCTGGAAAAACAAGCAACCACCAGTAGGATGGATTTTCTCTAAAAGCCAATATCATTTTTCCCCAACCAGGATATTCAGGAGGAAGACCAATACCCAAAAAAGAAAGGGTAGCTTCAATGATCATTAATCGGGCGAAGCCAAAAGAAAAAAGCACCAATACAGGCCCTAGTATGTTTGGGAGAAGATGGTCAAAAATGATTTTTCGTTTTAGTTGGCCAATGGTTCGGGCAGATTCAATGTATGCATTGTTTTTTATTTTCAATACTTCTGCACGTGAAATGAGAAAAAATTCCGGCCACATACTAAGCATGCAAAACAATACAAATAAAAACGGAGATGGTCTGAAAATAGAAGTGAGGAGAATAATCACAAAAATGGGAGGTAGAGTGACGTAGATTTCGACCAATCTATTTAATGAAATGTCAAAAGGTAGTGTAAATGTAGACTCCTTTTTTATCGATAGCTGTGGCAATCCTGCAATTACTATTGCAACAAGAAAAGGAAACATCCAATTATACCATAGTGAATTATGGAAATGATGAAAGGGGAAAAAGAAAAGGAATGCAGTTACAAATAATAGAATGGACAATGTATGTCTGGTGTTGAGCTTCATTTTATCGTCCCCCAGGAAACCTGAAATCATTCCTAACAAGGTGCCTACTACCCCTGCCAACAAAACAGCAATGAAGGAAAGGAGTAATGTAGTTTGTGCGCCTTGAATTAATTGATTAAAAACACTTCTTCCTAAACTATCGGTGCCAAGTAAATAGTCATTGGATAAAGGAGGTATTCCAATGTAATCTACATCTATGATCTGTTCTTTGCTCACCAACATAAATATTGTTGCCACCATGAGCTGAAATAAAACGAGCCATAGATAAATGGATTTTCCTTTGCCAAAAAAGGGTGTGATATGTGAAGTAAATAAATTCATTAAAAATGCACACGAGGGTCAGAGGTGTAATACCCAATGTCAGCTAAAAGGCTTGAAATAAGTTTGATAATTCCAATTATCATGATTATGGTTAAAATCAGTACATAATCATGCATACTAATTGCCTCTACCAATAATCTGCCTGCTCCCGGTAGTGAAAAGACAAATTCCACGATCATTACACCTGCCACAGCAGAAGGTAAAAATGAAAAAAAGAGGGTAATGATAGGGGTAATGGCATTTCTGAAAATATGCTTCCATATTATTTTTTGTTCACTTAATCCTTTTGAGCGTGCAGTAAGAATGAAAGGCTGCTGAAGCTGTTGTTCAAACGCTTTTTTAGTTTGTACGATGATAATTGGCATGGCAGAAATTACCAGGGAAGCGATGGGTAAAATGGTATTTTGGATATTTAATGAATTCCCTGAACCAGTACCAAATGATGGAAAAATATAAAGGAATGACTTAGAAGCTAAAAACACTAATAATAACTCGGCTATCCAGAATAAGGGCATGGCCTGAAGGATATACAATATTTGAATGATTCCTTTTTTAGCCGGAGATTCTTTTACGGATAAATAAACTCCTATGGGGAGGGATATTAAAAACAGCAAAAATATAGCTGGAAGACCAATTTTAACGGAAGTAAATAGGGCGGGAATTAACTTTTGTCTTAGCGGGAGACCGTCTTGAACAGACCTTCCAAATTTTAAGCGGATGAAATCTATGAGCCATAAATGATATCGACAATTCGTCCCATTCCAATGTAAAGAAGGAAGGTAATTATTTATGTTTCCCCGGTTTTGAATAAGTTGGTTAAATCCAAATTGTATTTCTTGCAATTCGGGGTTGTGCGCCAAAAGATCCTTGATTTTATCACCTAATTCCTTTTCATTTTCACAAAGGTAAAAGGCATTAACCTGAGGATGATTTTGCGCAAATAATTCTAACTTCGATATAAAGTTTTTCTGATTTGATTTGTCTCCATAAGACGTACATACATTTTTAATAAAAGTCCGTTTTTGCAGGGGGAATATCTTATACAAGGTGTCTGGCAAAGATTTTCTAGACAAGGAAAAATAGAAAAGAGGGTAGTCAAAATGATACTTTTTAATAATAGATTCCTTCTGAAGTTGGAAATCCTCGAATTGTGCATCTGTGCTATTCCACCGTAAAGCTGATACTTCTTCATGCACGATATTTCCTGCCATATTATCTATTAGCATAAAAATGACCGCACTTAAAATGAATAAGACGGGTACAAACAGAATTATTCGCTTTAGGATGTAAAATATCACGGATTAATCTTTTTAAAGGAAGCTAATGTATAGCCAGGCTTGAGAGATGAAATATTTAAATTTTCATAGTTACTATTCACGATGATGGTATGTTTTTCATTGTATAGTGGCATAATGTTGCATTGGTCAAAAAGTATTTCTTGAAATTCCATGAGGTATTTCTTTCGTTCCATTTTAGTAGGGGCAGAGCTGATCTGATAGATTAGCGAATCACTGACCGGTGTTCCAAAAGAGGAAAAGTTCCAGCCATTGGGTGGAGAATAATTAGAATGCAGGATGTATTCATAATCAAAAGCTGTTGCACCTCCGCTCAGGTTTTTAATAAAAAAGTCAAAATCAAGAGCCATTAATTTTTCTTTTAAAAGATTAAGATCAAGCGGCCAAAGGTTTACTGTAATTCCTGCTTTTTGAAATGCATTTTTCATTAGAAAGGCGCTTGTTTCATGGTCCTTATTTTTTTTGCAATATGCCAGGTTATATTCAGCAGTTTGTCCTTCTGAATTAATTAATAAACCATCTTGCAAGGTCCAATTGGCATTTTTAAAATAATTCAAAGCTGAATCCAAATTGAATTTTCTAGGCACAATATCAGAGTTATAGTATTCTTTTTGATGGGGAGGAATAAAGCCGATGGTTCGCATTCCCACTTCGTAAATAGCATGTTTGATTATTTTATCATAAGGAAGAAGATGGGCCATTCCCTTTCTAAAATTGATGTCATTAAAGGGTGGTTTTTGGCCATTTACACCAAAAAATGTAAGGTCATATGATTCCACTTCATAAAAGTTATAGCTGTTTTCTTTAGCCAGATCATTTTTTAACAAATTAAATTCATGGGGAGATAATCCTGATAACACATCAATTTGATTGTTTTTTAAAGCAAGAATGGCAGATTGATGATTGGGAATGACCTGAAAAATAATAGTATCCGGATTCACTTGAAATACTGGATCATCCTCATTGTCAAACCAATAAAGCTTCTTTTTTACTAGAGTGACCTTCTCCCCGTATTGCCAGCCATCCAATTGGTATGCATTACTTCCAATTAGTTTCTCCTTTGATTCTATGAAATTGAAGGTTTTGATTCTTTCCAAGAATTTTTTGGTTAGCAACCCATTTTTATTACTGCGAATATCCTCCAAAGAATAGGGTTTTAACTCATAATTTGGATCAAACAGGTGTTCAGGATAAATATAAAAGTTGTCAAAAACCGTTAATGGATCTGAGGTTTTACTCCTGAATTTAAATGTTATTTCATTTGGGGTAATGAGATAGAAATTTTCAATATTATTGGTCTCATTCGTAATGCCAATCTGCTCGCCTTCAAACAAGTTTATCATCTTCAGTGAAAAAGCAACATCATTTGTTGTCACCTTATTATTAGAATTCCAAAAAGCATTTTTCCTGATATTCACCGTCATAAAAAATCCCGAATCCGTCTCGTTGAGTTCAGTTAGCGATGAAGCAAGTACCGGTTTTATTTCTCCATCAGGCAAGCTTATTGTGAATAAAGTTTGGTAAACGAGGTCGAATATCTGCCGGGTAGATACCTTTTGAAAAGTAACAGGGTTTAGCGCCTCAGGGTTGTTTCCCAAACGTATAGTAAGAGGTCTGTTGATGTTTTCTTGAGCACATGAAATGACAAAAAAAACAATGAAAATTAGAAAGATATTTATCTTTTGGAAATAAGGTTTCATCGACACATGTGTATCATATGTCTATAATATCAATATGATGGAAGAAAAAAAAAGTATTGCGCCTTTAAATTTTTAATTTTTGCATATAGCGAGACTTATTATCTATTTCTCCTACAGCACTTATTTGAGCTATTAATATGCGGCTTTTCATGAAGAGAGAGAGCATGGAACAGCACTATCGCAAACCCATTTTTTGAGAGAAATTATTTAAAGTTAGTTATAGGATGGAGGAATTAAACGAATTGATCAAAATCGTCAATCGGTTTACTCGAAAGAATATACCATTGATTGATTTAAAAGCTCAGGATGATCAAGAAAATAAAGAGCTAAATTTATTTTTAGGTATTAAAAATGGAAAATATGATTCTGATCAATCTGCTTCAGAAGGAATATATGGGGAGGAGGAAGTAGATTTTAAATTCAGGATGTTAAAATCCAGGCTTAACAAGAAGTTGCTGAATCACTTATTTTTCATGGATTACAGCAATATTAAACTACACAAATCGGCGACTTTCCACCAGGAATGTTTAGAGTTACTCCATTTTTCAAGGTTATTATTAAAAATTGGTGAAATAAAGCTTGCTACTAAACTGATCTACAAAACAGTTGACCTTGCCAAAGAATGTGAATACAATGATATTATGGTAGGTTGCCTGACAGAATTAAGGGATATTTATGCAAGTACCTATCGACCTAAATTATTCCAAACCATTGTTTCACAACTTGATGAATACCGGAAACTAATCGAAAAAGAAGAGCAGGCCAATAATATTTATTTCGAACAAAAATTATTTCTAAATAGTTCTGTCAACAATCGAAAGAAGGATCTTAAACCTATTAAAGGGGGGATAAAAAGCATCAATAAGCTTTATCACGAGACGTTATCGTTTAATGTATGGGAAAAACATTTGAAACTTTCCATATGGTTTAATGAATACCAGGGAGATTTTAAAGAAGTTTTGAATATCATAGCTAAAGCGGAAAAGCAATTTGAAGAAGGCACAATTAATCAGGCACGTTTTAATAGCGAAGGAGTTAAAATCGCAAAATTGTATGCCTTACTTAAATTAGGCGAGGTAGATGAAGGTATTAAACTGGCAGAGGAGTGCCTTAATGAGACCGATAAGGATTCCATCAACTGGCATGCTTTCCAGGAAAATTATTTCCTTTTAGCATTAAAAAAGAAGGATTATGACCTTGCTATTCAAATCATAGATAAAGTTTTTAATAATAAGAACTTTGGTGATTTTGAAGCTGGTGTGGTCGAAAAGTGGAGTTTGTACAGGGCCTATTTATACTATCTGACGGGAGAAAAAAACCTGGTGAGAAAAATAGATTATAATAATATAATTTCTGTAATTCCTGAATTCCAAAAAGATAAAGCAGGTATTAATGTAGCGACACTTATCCTCCAGGTATTAACAAATTTGGATGGTGATTTAAACAAGTTGCATGAGATATTGGCGGCAATGGAAGATTATGTAAATAAATACCTGAATAACTCATTTAGCAAGCGTACTAAGGTCTTTTGCAAACTCTTGCACAAAATTGTGGCGCATAACAAAGACTTTGAATTGATTATTCAAAAGAGCAAATATCTAACAGAAAAGCTAACAGAATCTGAACCTGATGGCGATGTCTATACAGATTTGGAAATTATTCCTTACCAACATCTTTGGGACATCATTGTGCAGCGGTTATCCGTATTGAGATTTCAATCAGCATAAACGAATCAGTGGATCGTTTAACGAAGGCGATCCACCGATTTTACTAACTTTTCATCTTTTCTTATAAAGCGGTTTGCTATTGAGTTTAATATCAAGGCTCCAAGAGGAATAAAGAATCCAACAAGGTAATTTCCTTTTGCCCCGGCGTTAAAGTTCATTTCATTTTTTAATAACACATATACTGATAAAGCTACAGTAGCCATAATTAAAAAGGCAATCAAGGCACCGAGTTTAATTTGTGTGAGCCGATTATCATATCTGAATATGGAGTAAAACACCACCCCAATCACGATACAGGATCCAATAAGGATAAAATATGGGAATTCATGATTTAGCAGATCCCATCCACCAGAGCTATTGGCCGTCCAGGTTTTAAATCCAAAAGCATCCAAAGTCATTTTTTGTACACCATCCTGACTTGTTTTCTCCCAAATTGGTAAAAAACAGTATGCACCCATACAACCGGCAATCCCTAATAAAAATAATGTCTGTATTCTCTGAAGCATTGTTTTAATTTTTGCACAAATAAAATGACAAATAAAGGTATTAAAAAGCCAGCGATGTATTTTTCATCTTTTTTAAAGGTAAAAACTTGTATTTTCGCAGCTCAATAAATATTTGGTGAGGTACTTCTGTCAATTATCGTATTTAGGAACTAATTATCATGGGTGGCAAATTCAGCAAAACGCACATACCATACAGGGCGAAATTGAAAGCGCTCTGAAGAAAATATTAGGTGCTAAAACCGATATAACAGGTAGTGGAAGGACGGATGCTGGTGTACATGCATCACAGCAATTCTTTCATTTTGAAACGACTAACCCTATTGATATCGAAAAGGTGGTGTATAAGCTCAATGCAGTATTGCCAAAAGACATAGTTATAGAATCAATAAGGTCTGTGCATCCTGATGCTCACGCACGGTTTGATGCCATTAAGAGATCTTATATTTATCGAATTAATTCGAAAAAAGATCCATTTAAAATTGGGCTGGTTTATACTTATTATAAAAGTCTTAATGTGGATTTGATGAACAAGGCCGCAGAGAGATTTCTGGGAGAAAGGGATTTTGAAAGTTTTAGTAAGGTAAAAACAGAAGTAAATAATTTTTTGTGTAACGTTTTCGAGGCAAAATGGGTAGAGAATAAAGGTGAACTGCAATTTCATATATCAGCCAATCGATTTTTACGGGGGATGGTTCGGGCTATAGTTGGCACGTTGCTTTTAGTAGGCGAGGAGAGATTATCTTCGGATGATATTGAAAAAATTATCCTTGCCAAAGACCGTAAGAAAGCTGGAAGAGCCGTACCGCCAGAAGGTTTATATTTGTCATCTGTTGAATATTCAGATAAAATTTATTCATCTTAGAATACTGTGGAAAAGGAAAAAACTACTTCAGGGAATATAGTGGATTTTAAAGTCTTAAAAAGGCTTTATCAATATGTCAGACCATATTCCTGGATTTTTTATTCACTTATATTACTTACACTTTTAACTGCGGTATTAGGGCCAGTAAGACCATACTTAGTGTCTTTTGCCATTGATGATTACGTAGCTGTTGGTAATTATACCGGGCTGATCAATATTATCTTAATCTTAGTTGGATTGTTGTTGGTACAAGGAATTGTACAATGGCTTCACACTTATTTATCAGGCTGGTTAGGTCAGACCATCATCAAGGATTTACGCGTTAAATTGTATCGTCATATATTAAGTCTAAACCTGAGGTTTTATGACAAGACCCCCATCGGTAGGCTAGTAACTAGAAATATTTCGGATATAGAGACTCTTTCGGAGGTGTTTAGCCAGGGATTGGCTGCCCTTGCTGGAGATATTCTTCAACTTGGGTTTATTCTGGGGCTCATGTTTGCTATTAATTGGAAATTGACACTCATTAGTTTGTCCACCCTTCCATTATTAATGTTGTCCACCTACGTGTTTAAAGAAAAAGTAAAATTTGCTTTTAATCAGGTGCGAAATGCTGTGAGTAATCTCAATTCTTTTGTACAAGAGCATGTTACAGGGATGAGCATCGTTCAGATATTTAATAGCGAAGAAAGAGAGTATAAAAAGTTTAAAGAAATTAATGAGGAACATAAGCGGGCAAATATTCAATCTGTCATGTATTACTCTGTTTATTTTCCGGTGGCAGAAGTAATCCAGGCTCTTGGGATTGGATTATTGGTTTGGTGGGGCGCTAAGGAAATAATTCAGGATAGTGCGGGTGCTTCATTGGGAACTTTGATAGCATTTATCATGTATATCCAAATGTTCTTTCGACCGATCCGAATGATTGCTGATCGATTTAATACATTGCAGATGGGAATTGTCAGCTCCTCCCGTATTTTTAAATTATTGGATAGTAGTGAGCAAATTCCGGATAACGGAAGTTATGTTCCGGAGGAAATTGAAGGGAATGTGGTATTTAAAAATGTTTGGTTTGCCTATGAGGATAGAAACTACGTTCTAAAAGATATTTCATTTGAAGTAGAAGCTGGAAAATCACTGGCCATTGTGGGTGCTACAGGTGCAGGAAAATCTTCCATTATAAACCTTCTCAACAGGTTTTATGATATCAACAGAGGACACATTTTTGTAGATGGCAGGGAAATCAACGAATATGATTTAACAGCGCTTCGAGAAAATATCGGAGTTGTTTTGCAGGATGTTTTTCTGTTTTCAGATACCATTCATAAAAATGTAACACTGGGTAACCCTGATATTACAGATGAAAAAATCATGGAAGCTGCCAAGCTCGTTGGGGCAAAAAAATTTATAAAGCGACTGACAGGTGGGTTGAACTATGATGTCAAAGAAAGAGGAGCTACACTTTCTGTTGGGCAACGTCAGTTGATATCATTTATTAGGGCAATGGTGTATGATCCTAAAATTTTGATACTGGATGAAGCTACTTCATCTGTTGATACGGAAACAGAGGAACTTATACAAAAAGCGATTGAAAAACTGATGAAAGGTAGAACCTCAATTGTCATTGCGCACCGGCTATCTACCATTCAAAAAGCAGATAAGATCATGGTGTTGGATCATGGTGAGATTAAAGAAGTCGGTACTCACCAGGAACTGATGGAAAAAGATGGGTTCTATAAGCACCTATATAATATGCAGTATAAGGAAGTGATTTAATTATTTTCTTTGACAATGTGGCATTTTAAAATATATTTGCCGACCAAAATATTTGGTGAAAGAGTGATTTGGTGATTGTCAGATTATCAATCACTAAATAATAAAATCACCAATTCACAAAATAAAAAAGGGGCATTAGCTCAGCTGGCTAGAGCACCACGCTGGCAGCGTGGGGGTCATCGGTTCGAATCCGTTATGCTCCACAACTACTAAGGAATCAATGCGAATTGATTCCTTTTTTTGTCAATACTTCACCCTTCTGGCTTTCACGAAAATTTTCCGGTAGTAATTGTTCATCAGGTTGCTTTCAACTACCCCACGACTTGAAGAGGCATGAATAAAAATAATTTCATCCCTGCTTCTCACATCAGTTACTAATCCTGCGTGGGTCACCTTACGGGAAGTTTTTTTAGCAGCAAAGAAAACAAGATCCCCTGGTTTTATCATGTCCAGTGTTACAGCTTTGCCCATCTTGCTTTGGTCTCTGGCTGTGCGAGGAATATAGAAATCAACATACTCAAAGCTTCTCATAAGCAACCCACTACAATCCATACCCATAATCGTGGTTCCTCCATATTTATAGGGTGTCCCTATGTAGGATCTTGCTTGGATGATAACAATGTTAGTTTTCTGATTTCTGGATTGCTTGGTAGATAAACATGAGGAAAAAAAGGCTACCAGGATTATTAATCCCCACGTTTTCTGATGCAGTTTAGCTAGCTGTAATAGTTTCACTGTTTTCTGATTAAAAGTTAAATAACAGATATAATACTCAAATATTGCTGTGGGAAATGGGATGCTAATGGACTGTTCCGAAATATACGTGTATTATTGAAAAACTTCAATTGAAAGAACTTGTGTTTGTTCTTACCAAATGCAAACTCTATCTTCCCTGATAGAAAACTTTTTTAAGTAAACTATGTGTGGCATAACCGGTATTTTTCCTTTCAATCTTGTTGGTAGAGTACACATGATCAATCTTTCTAAAGCCACCCATAGCTTAGAACATCGAGGTCCTGACACTTTTGGTACCCATATAGATGATGATATTGGGTTAGGTCATCGCCGACTTTCTATTATTGACTTATCAGAGGATGGGAATCAACCTATGTACGATGCCACCAGGAGATATGTCATTGTTTTCAATGGTGAAATTTATAATTACAAGGAGCTTAAGGAAAAGCTGATTGAAAAAGGTTTCACATTTCAATCACAGTCTGATACGGAAGTGCTTTTAAATGCCTGGATATGTTGGGGTAAGGATGCTCTTCAAAAGTTAAATGGTTTTTTTGCTTTCGCAATTTATGATACACAGGAAAAGAAATTATTTCTTGCGAGGGATCGGTTTGGTATCAAGCCATTGTACTATTTGTATGACGAGGATAAACTCATATTCGCTTCAGAGATGCAATCCATCTTACATTATGGAATCGAGAAAAAGCTGGATGTAGAATCGCTTGGCACCTATTTTCAATTGAATTATATCCCGGCTCCTGATACCATATTTCAACATGTTAAAACGCTTTTGCCAGGACATTTTATAGCAGTGGAAAAGAAAAGTATTTCAATCGAAAAATACTATGATATCCCTTTTTATCACGCCAAGGCGAATTGTTCAGAGCTTACTTATGAAGGCCAACAGCAAAAGCTGCGAGAGTTACTTGATCAGGCAGTACAAAAACGACTCGTGTCAGATGTGCCATTGGGGACATATTTAAGTGGTGGGATTGATTCTTCCGTTATTACAGGAATTGCTAAAAAATATTTGCCGGATCTCCACACATTTTCTATTGGCTATGCCGATGACCCCTATTTTGATGAAACACAGTATGCCAATCTTGTAGCTAAAAAGTTTGAAACGAAACATACGGTCTTTTCATTGACTACTAAGGGAATCGAAGACCATTTGTTCGATGTATTAGAAAAAATCGATCAGCCTTTTGCAGATTCTTCCTCTTTGCCGGTTTATATTTTAAGTAAACTCACAAAAGAACATATCACTGTTTCGCTTTCCGGTGATGGCGCTGACGAATTATTTTCCGGATATAATAAGCATAGTGCGTTTTTGAAGGCTTCAAAATCATCTTTGACAAACAGCTTAATAAAATCGTTGCGGTTTTTGACTCCGTTATTACCAAAGTCCAGAAACACCTCCATGACCAATAAGTTCAGGCAATTAGATCGCTATTCTAAAGCGCTTAACCTGGACATTAAAGAACGATATTGGCAATGGGCGGCAATAGCGGATGAAAAAACAGCTTTAGGGTTGTTACATGAAAATATTCATTCCGAATATCAAGATTCCATTTTTAAAGAAAGGAAAGAAAAGATTTTATCTGGTTTGAATTCAGAAAATTTCAATGAAGTGCTATTAAAGGATATGAATTTTGTGCTACCAAATGATATGCTTAAAAAAGTTGATCTCATGTCAATGGCCAATGGACAAGAGGTACGAGTACCCTTTTTGGATCATGAGTTGGTAAATTTTGTTTTTTCATTACCAGTATCTTCCAAAATCAATTCAAAAATCAGAAAAAGAATTCTTCAGGATGCCTATCGTGAGATGCTACCAGGTGAACTTTATAATCGGCCAAAGCATGGTTTTGAAGTGCCATTGCTACGGTGGTTTAGAGGTTCGTTAAAAGGGTTGATTGTAGATGATTTGTTGAATGATCGGTTTATTCAAGAACAGGGTGTTTTTAATCCAAGTGCAATAAAGAAGATAAAAAATAAACTGTTCAGTTGGAATCCCGGTGATGTGCATGCTCAGGTTTGGGCATTAATTGTTTTTCAGCATTGGTGGAAAAAGCATTTTTCATAAATTACCCAACACACACTATCTGATAATTTTTTCTAATTCTTAATTTTGCATTTTCAAATGAAGTAAATGAAGAAAAGTAAAAAGCCACATCCTGAGGTAGAAATTATTAATTATGGTAGGTATGACAGGTGGAACAGTGATGAAAAAAAGCTGCCGGAATTTGTTGAATTAACAGAAACCATTCAGACTGAAATTGACGTCGAATTCGGAATGATCGTAGAGATAAGGAAAGCCAAAGGTAGATACCTTGATTTTGTCATTAATCATCCGCCTTTTACAGATATTAATGGAAAAGTGGAGCCGCCATTTGAAGGATCATTTAGGGTAAAACAAAACCCATATCGTTTTTTTCTTGGAGATACGGTTTGGCATCCGGTGGAGGATAAAAAAGGTGAGTGGGAGTTGATTTTATTATTTGAGGATGAGATTTTAATTAAAAAATCCATTTTATTGGTTTAATAAAAGTGAGCTAAGGTGATGAATCATCCATACACTTTCGTTGATATAAGCTTCCTGCTTCTTCGAGATTACCTTCTTGCGCTTTGGATAGATCTTTACAAGCTTGTCCGGTTTTTCCTTCTCTAAGATAAATGATTCCCCGATTCAAATAAGCTTTGTAAAACGTCGAATCATACAATATTGCTAGGTCGTAGCAAATTTTCGCACTATCAAGAACATTTGAGCTATAATAGGTGTTTCCTAACCCGAAGTAAGTAGAAGGATTTGTGTCATCAATAATTAATGCCTGTTTATAATCTGAAATAGCCTTGTTTGTTTTTTTAGCTTTTTGATAGGCTTGTCCACGATAAATAAAGTAAGAAGCATCTTTTTTATTTAACTGAATAGCTGAATCATAATAAGCTATGGCAAGTTTATAATTCCCGGAATTATAAGCGTTTACCCCTTTAAAAACGTGTATTTCTGGCAATTCCCTTTCTGTACCCAGGTTATTAAGTAATTTTTTCTGTTTTTTCAATTGGCCTAATTTTCCATACAGCAATACCAAATTATAACGTGCAATTTCATTTTCACTATTCAATTGTAATGCCCGTTCGTAATCATTTATTGCTTGTTGCCACAGTTCCATTGCCTCATATGTTAGCGCTCTATTACTAATATATCTTGGATCATTTTTAAGATTAATAGCATCTGTGAAAAAGGAAAGAGCTGAATCATATTTCCCTAGTTCATGATAGCTAAGTCCGATATAATTATGAATCTCAGCATGTAAGGTAGAAACAGTTGATACACCGGAAATACCTTTTTCGCCTGGGTTGGAGCTAAATAAAATCTGGTTGGTTTCCTGAGCAGGTAGTAATAAGGCCTTTCGCAGATCCTGCACAGCTTGATCGTATTTTTTTTCTTTATATCTTAGCTCACCTCGATTAAATCGAAATTCCAGGTTTTCCGGCTGCCAGAGGATTAAAACAGAATAATCTGTAATCGCTTTGTCATTTATACGCAGGCATTCATAGATTCTGGCTCTCAGCAGGTAGGCCTCCCAATTGTCCATTTGAGCAGCAATTGTTTTATTGATATGAGTGAGAGCTTCTTCGCAGTTGTTTTTATTGTATAACTGATCAGCTTTTTTAAAATGCCAGATAGGTGATTGTTCATAATCTGTCTGTGCTTTGGCAGACAAAGAAAGAAGAAAAATGAGTGTATATAGGAATTGTTTCACTCTTTCGGTTTTGTCAATTGGATAATTAAATTTACCAATTATTTAACGCAACTAATTAAATATTAGGATTATGAAGAGGAATAATTTTAACAGTTTCAGGTTGCTTCTGATTATTGGAGCGCTTTCATTATTACTTGCCAATTGTACAACCAAGAGTAATGAAGATCAGACAAATGAGGATGAAAAACCTGAGCCTAAAAAATCGGAAATTTATACCACCTTTAAACTGGAAGCGGATCTTTCAGGATTAAGTGACAATCAAAAGAAAATGATACCCATTCTTATTGATGTTGCAAAAATCATGGACGAAATATTTTGGCAGGAGGCGTATGGCGATAAAGATGCTTTATTAAATAGTATTGAGGATGAAGATCTTCGAAAATTTGCATTGATAAATTACGGTCCATGGGATCGACTGGATGGAGACGCTCCATTTATCGATGGCGTTGGCCCTAAACCACTTACGGCAAATTATTACCCTCATGATATGACGAAGGAAGAATTTGAAGCAGCTGATATCGAGGATAAAGTGAGTCAATATACTATCCTTCGTAGAGATGAAGCGGGGAAATTATATACGATTCCTTATCGTGAATATTTTAGTGAAAAAGTGATGCAAGCTGCTGATTTACTAGATCAGGCAGCAGCATTAGCAGAAGATGAAGGATTTAAAAAATACTTGGAACTACGTGCAGAAGCGCTTCGAACGGATGAATATTTTGAAAGTGACATGGCTTGGATGGATATGAAAACCAATAAAATAGATATGGTAGTTGGGCCAATTGAAAATTATGAAGACAAGCTGTATAATTATAAAACTGCTCATGAAGCATATGTCTTGATTAAAGACATGGAGTGGAGTGAAAAGTTAGCGAAGTATGCTGCCTTCTTACCAGAATTGCAGGAAGGACTTCCCGTAGAGCAAAAGTACAAAATGGAAAAGCCGGGTACAGATGCTGACTTGAATGCATATGATGTAATTTATTATGCAGGAGATTGTAATGCCGGAAGTAAAACTATTGCTATTAACCTTCCCAATGATGAGAAGGTTCAATTGGCAAAAGGTAGTAGAAGGCTCCAGTTGAAAAATGCGATGCGGGCTAAATTTGATAAAATTCTTTTACCAATATCAGAAGTGTTGATAGATCCTTCACAGAGGCAGCATATAAAGTTTGACGCATTCTTTGCCAATACAATGTTTCATGAAGTTGCACATGGATTGGGCATTAAAATAGTGTTGGATAGCGAGACTCCGGTACGAAAAGCCTTGCAAGAAAATTCTTCAGCCATTGAAGAAGGAAAGGCAGATATTTTAGGGCTATATATGATCACTGAGTTGATTAAAAAAGGTGAATTGGAAGGAGATTTGAAAGATTACTATACTACGTTTATGACGAGTATTTTTCGATCTATCCGCTTTGGAGCTTCCAGTGCCCATGGGAAAGCAAATATGGTTCGGTTTAATTTTTTCAAGGAATTAGGAGCTTTTGAATATGATGATACTACAGGTTTTTATTCGGTGAACTTTGATAAAATGCAGGAAGCGGTTGACAAACTTTCAGAGAAGCTGCTTATAATCCAGGGGAATGGTGACTATGAATCTGCTGGTGAATTATTAAGAACCCAGGGTGTCATTTCAGAAGATTTACAACGTGATCTTGATAAGCTCAATGAGGCCGGTATTCCAGTTGACATTATTTTTGAACAAGGTGTAGAAGTTCTAAACCTTAATTAACATGCTAAAAGAATTGCAATCTCTTTTTATCAGAGATTTAGGACGTCTTAAGGAAGAAATCAATCTGTATAAAGAGGAGGAAACTATTTGGGAAGTAGCTGAGGGAATCAATAATTCAGGCGGTAATTTATGCTTGCACTTGGTGGGCAACTTAAATCACTTTATCGGAGCGGTAATTTTTGATACTGGATATGTGAGAGATCGACATGCAGAATTCAATGATAAAAATGTCCCTCGATCAGCATTGAATTTGAGTATTGATAGCACGATAAAATTGTTTGAGGAAAAATTCCTGTCTATGGAAACAGGTATATTAAACAATCCTTTTCCTATTGAGGTATTTGGATATGAAATGACTACCAAATACTTTTTATTACATCTCTTGGGGCATTTGAATTATCATCTCGGCCAGGTAAATTATCACAGAAGATTAATAGAGAAATAAAAAAAGCGGGATAATTTCCCGCTTTTTATTAGTCTTTTTTCTCTTTGCTTTCAGAAGCTTGAGATGATTTCTTTTTGTTTTTAATCTTGAAGCTAAGCTCTTCTCCTTTTCCACCATAATCAGCAACAATAACGTCATTATTGTTAAAGTCAGCTTTCAATATTTCTTCAGCCAATGGATCTTCAAGATATTTTTGAATAGCTCTATTTAAAGGTCTTGCTCCATATTGAGGATCATAACCTTTGTCAGCTATAAAATCTTTAGCATTATCAGTCAGCTCTATTTTATAACCCAAAGCATCGATTCTTGAGAATAATTTTGCAAGAGTAATATCGATAATTTCGTGAATATGTTCTTTTGAAAGTGAATTGAATACAATCACATCATCTAATCTATTTAAAAACTCTGGGCTGAATGCTTTTTTCAATGCATTTTGAATCGTTGATTTCATCAACTCATCTTCGCTTTGAGCTTTAGATGTGGTGGCAAAACCAATTCCACTTCCATAATCTTTCAAATCCCTCACACCAATGTTTGAGGTCATGATGATGATTGTATTTCTAAAATCTACTCTTCTACCTAACCCATCTGTCAATATTCCGTCGTCCAAAACCTGGAGTAAAATGTTAAATACATCAGGGTGAGCTTTTTCTATTTCATCCAATAGGACAACACTATAAGGCTTTCTCCTTACTTTTTCAGTAAGCTGTCCACCTTCTTCATATCCAACATAGCCCGGAGGCGCTCCTACAAGTCGTGACACAGAGAATTTTTCCATATATTCACTCATGTCAATCCTCACAAGTGTGTCTTCTTTGTCAAATAAAAATGTAGAAAGCACTTTTGCCAATTCAGTTTTACCTACACCGGTTGGTCCTAAGAAAATGAAGGTCCCAATTGGTTTTTTAGGATCTTTCAATCCAACTCTTGTACGCTGAATAGCTTTCGTTAATTTTTTAATGGCATCGTTTTGTCCAATTACTCTACTGCTCAGCTCTTCACCCATATTGAGAAGTTTAGCAGACTCATTCTGGGCAATCCTTTTAGTAGGCACACCTGTCATCATGGCTATTACTTCTGCCACATTATCTTCATTGACTGTATATCTCTTAGTTTTGGTTTCTTCCTCCCATTTTTCTTTGGCTACAGCCAGCTGCTCAAGCAATTTCTTTTCTTTATCTCTTAATTGCGCAGCCTCTTCATATTTCTGACTCTTAACAACTTTATTCTTTTCCTTTTTAATGTTTTCAATGGATTCCTCCAGTTTGATAATATCTTCAGGTACATGAATATTGTTAATATGAACCCTAGCTCCCGCTTCATCTAACACATCTATGGCTTTATCTGGTAAAAACCTGTCACTGATGTATCTGTCAGATAATTTCACACAAGAATCTATGGCCTCTTCAGTATAGTTTACATGATGATGCTCTTCGTAACGTTCTTTGATATTATTCAATATCTCAATGGTCTCTTCAGGTGTAGTGGCATCCACCATAACTACCTGAAAACGTCTTGCCAAAGCGCCATCTTTTTCAATGTATTGACGATATTCATCTAGTGTAGTAGCTCCTATACATTGAATTTCTCCTCTTGCTAATGCTGGTTTGAACATGTTGGAAGCATCCAGCGATCCTGAAGCTCCACCTGCACCAACAATGGTGTGTAACTCATCGATGAAAAGAATAACTTCAGGAGCTTTCTCAAGCTCATTCATTACCGCCTTCATTCTTTCCTCAAATTGACCTCTATACTTTGTTCCGGCCACAAGGCTTGCTAAATCCAGCGTAACAACTCTTTTACCGAAAAGTACTCGAGAAACTTTCTTTTGAATAATCCTAAGTGCTAATCCTTCAGCAATGGCTGTTTTACCAACACCAGGTTCGCCAATTAATATTGGGTTGTTTTTCTTTCTTCTGCTTAATATCTGAGCTACTCGCTCTATTTCTTTTTCCCTACCTACTATTGGGTCAAGCTTATTGTCCTCTGCTAATCGGGTTAAATCCCGTCCGAAATTATCCAATACTGGTGTTCTGGATTTTTCCCCCTGTTTTCCACCTTCTCTGCTGGAACCTGAACCGCCTCCGCCAAAGATTCTTGAAGAAGAATCTTCATCCGGATCATCTGTATCTGAAGAAGAAGCCATTGGATTTTCTGTTTGGTATTCGAGAAGTTCTTTGACTACCTCATAATTGATGTCAAATTTTTCTAATATTTGTGTGGCAAGATTGTCTTCATCCCGAAGTATGGAAAGGAGTAAATGCTCTGTACCTATCAATTGACTTTTAAAAATCTTTGCTTCCAGATATGTGATTTTAAGTACTTTTTCAGATTGGCGTGTTAATGGAATGTTCGCCAGATTTTTAACATTATTTATTGAAGTTCCTTTGGTGGCTTGCTCAATCGTAGTTCGCAATTCTTCCAATGATACTCCCAATTTTTTCAATAGTGATATCGCAACACCTTCACCTTCACGTATCATGCCAAGCAGAAGATGCTCAGTACCGATATAGTCATGGCCTAATCGCAATGCTTCCTCCCTGCTTAGTGATATCACTTCTTTCACCCTATTTGAAAATTTAGCCTCCATAAAATAACCTCATTTATATTTATAAATTTAGAGCATTTAACTCTAAATTCTAAAAATTCCTTAAAATATTTTACCTTTTTTTAAAATCGTGACAATTTGATTTGGTATTAAACATTCTTTGAACCAGCCAAAATTGTGGTTGCATTAGCTCCTTCACAAAACATTAAGTCCAAAACACTTAAATTGTCAACAAAGTTATTGCCAAACACTTGTGGATAACTGACCGATTGAAAGTTTGTCGTCTGACTTTTACTATTCTTTGGGTGAATCATCCCTCTAATGTCAATTTGATCATTTTTAGGCACTTTATCAAAATGATCCGTAAAATTTATTGAATACTCTATTCGCAGTAAATCAAGACACAATGTCAGTAACTCAAGATTTAATTCGAATAACCATTTATGTTTTTTATTTAAAATACTCAATATTTCTTCTCCAAAATATTCATAATATGGTGATTTGCCATATGCTGACATTATTGCCCGCTTATGGATTCCCAACCATTTTTGCTGGTAGTCTATTTTAATGTCTGTGATAGTTCTACTCCCTGTGTGTTTTACCGGTACAATTAAATCTTCGATTCGATTGGCCCCTCTTATTTTACACCGATTTCGGTAGGATTGTTTCAAAAAATGTTCATGTCGCTCAATAATTATTTCCTTCGAATGATAAATTTGGCTAACGTACTCGATACATGGAAAGTAATGCAATTCAACTAAAATTGGTTTTTTAGCCATATAATATTGGTGTTAATTAGCTGACAGATAATGTAAAATGGAGCAATTCTTTTCTTGAAGAATTTGTTGGCTCATCTTTTTGATGTCATCTTTTGAAATTTCTCTTATGATATCTACTTCTTTATTTATCATTGATGTATCTCCAAGTACAGTATGAAATGCCAGGTTCATTGCTCTGTTTAATAATTCTGTTTCACCGTATAGCAAAGTAGTTTCCGCTTGATTTTTTACTTTTTCTATTTCAAAATCTTCCAGAGGATGTTGAATAAATTCATGGATGATTTCCCACACGTTCTTTTCAGCATCTTTTATATTTACTCCATTGGCTAATCTTCCTGAAACAACCAATAGCCCCGGATCATACGAACCGGTAATACTTGCTGAAATCGAGCTAAAAACATTCTTTTCTTTTACAAGGGTTTTATACAATCGAGAAGAATGCCCCCTACCAAGAATATCTGACAGTAAGTCTGCATGATGATATGTCAATTGACTTTTACCTGGCATATGAAACACCATGTATAAAGAATCAATTGGAACGTCTTTCTTAACACTAGTCCTTTTAAGTGCATTTTGCACAGGTTCTGTAGGAATCAATGTGTTTGGCCGATCTCGTTTTGGGATATCGTTATACCATTTTTCCACCATAGCTATGACATCTTTTTCAATGACATTTCCACCGATAACCAGGGTGGCATTATTCGGAGAATAATATTTGTAAAAAAAATCTTTGACATCTTCCATTGTTGCATCTTCGATGTGGGAGATTTCCTTTCCTATGGTAGGCCATCGGTATGGGTGCTTTTCATATGCCAAAGGCCGCAATTTTAACCAAACATCTCCATAAGGTTGATTAAGATATCGCTGTTTAAACTCTTCTATCACCACCTTACGTTGAACTTCCAGGACTTTTGGATCAAATGACAATTCCAACATTCTGTCTGCTTCGAGCCAAAGTGCAGTTTCCAGGTTTTGTGAAGGAAGTGTCACATAATAATTTGTGATGTCGGTAGAAGTAAAAGCATTGTTGTCTCCCCCTACTTTCTGAAGTTGGGTGTCATAATCTTTTATGTTTTTGGAGCCGCCAAACATGAGATGTTCAAAAAGGTGGGCGAATCCTGTTTTATCTGGCGATTCATTTTTTGAACCAACATTGTAAAGTGTGTTGACCACTGCCATAGGAGTAGAATGGTCTTCATGAATGATAAGTGTCAAACCATTTGACAGTGTATGTTTGGAATAATTGATCATAAAATTCTTTTGTGAGCTCAAATATAAAACAAAGTGGAGGATTGATTTGATTAAATATCAAAGGTAATAAGTATATTATTAAATGGATTTTGAAAAGCACCAAATTTCTCCTTCTCAGCATAGAAAAATTTACTTGAGTCTTCTGTTGCCTCGCCTTATTGAAGAAAAAATGCTTGTGTTATTAAGGCAGGGGAAAATCACAAAATGGTTTTCGGGAATTGGTCAGGAGGCCATTGCTGTCGGATCAACACTGGCAATGGATAGCGATGAATATATTCTTCCTCTCCACCGGAATCTTGGGGTATTTACCGTCAGGGGAATTCCTCTGCAACAACTTTTTGCGCAATTTATGGGGAAGAAAGAAGGTTTTACCCAAGGTCGGGATCGTTCATTTCACTTTGGAACCAGGGAATATCATATTGTGGGAATGATTTCCCATCTCGCCGCGCAATTATCTGTGGCTAATGGAATAGCGCTTTCATCAAAATTAAATGAAGAGAAAAGGGCAACACTTGTATTCACAGGTGAAGGAGGAGCTAGTGAAGGTGATTTTCATGAAGCCTTAAATGTAGCAGCTGTGTGGAAACTCCCGGTTATATTTTTAATAGAGAATAATGGTTATGCCCTTTCTACTCCCTCTAGTGAACAATTTGCCTTCAAAAGTTTTGCAGATAAAGGAATTGGTTATGGTATAAAATCATATTCTATTGATGGAAATAATGTGTTAGAGGTGTATGAAACCATCAAAGAAATTTCAAAATCAATCAGAAAAAATCCTGAGCCTGTTTTAGTTGAGGCAAATACTTTCAGAATGAGGGGCCATGAAGAAGCTTCAGGGGTAAAATATGTACCTAAAAAATTATTGGAAGATTGGGGAGTTAAAGATCCAATTAAAAATTATGAAGAGTTTCTAATCAAGAAAAATGTTATTGACCATCATTTTGTGGAGGAGCATGTCGCGAAAATTAATGAGCAAATTTCGAATCATTGGAAGGCAGCTGAAAATCTTCCTGAAATTGAAATGGACAAGGATGAATTAAATGATGTTTACAAAACACATGAACCAGAAAATTTCGATGTTTCAAATTATCAAAAGTCAGAAATCCGATATATTGATGCCATTTCATCTGCATTAGATTTGGCGCTTTCTAAGTATGATGAGTTATTGATAATGGGGCAGGATGTAGCTGAATACGGAGGAGCCTTTAAGGTGACAGAGGGATTGGTAGAAAAGTTTGGAAAAAACAGGATTAGAAATACCCCTCTTTGTGAATCCGCAATTGTCGGAATAGGATTGGGATTATCCATTCGGGGATATAAATCAGTGATTGAAATGCAATTTGCTGATTTTGTAAGTTGTGCCTTCAATCAAATAGTGAACAATCTCGCCAAAAGTCATTATCGTTGGGCGCAAAGTTCTGATGTAGTTATTCGCATGCCAACAGGCGCTGGTTTGGGAGCAGGGCCTTTCCATTCTCAATCTACCGAAGCATGGTTTTTTCATGTGCCAGGATTGAAAATTGTTTATCCTGCTAATCCAGTTGATGCAAAAGGGCTTTTATTGGCAGCGATCGAAGATCCTAACCCTGTTCTTTATTTTGAACATAAATACTTGTACAGATCATTGAAAGCTGAGGTTCCTGATGAATATTATCTAACACCCATTGGTAAAGGAAAAATTGTAAGTGAAGGAAATAGTATAACAGTTATTTCATATGGCTTAGGTGTTCAATGGATAAAAGAACTGATCCCATCGTTCCCAGAGGATACAATAGAATTAATTGATTTGAGGACTTTATTGCCCTGGGATAAAGATTTAGTGAAGGCGTCTGTTCAAAAAAATAATCGAGTTTTAATTGTTCATGAAGACACTTTGTCAGGTGGGATAGGAGCAGAAATAGCGGCTTATATTTCTGAACATTGTTTTGAGTTTTTAGATGCTCCAGTCAAAAGAATAGCTTCAAAAGACACACCTGTTCCATTTAATAAAACATTGGAAAAGTATTTTTTACCAAAAGAAAAGTTAAAAGAAGCGATTGAAGACGCACTAAATTTTTAGATTGAGTAAAGTTAATTTCAGGGCAATTTTTATCAAATAGGTACATTATTATGATAAATAGGCTGGGTAATCATTGAAAATCCTTAAATACACTTATTTTTGATTTTTGCATTTATAATTCTTGAGCACTAGAAAAGGACATATTAACACAATTTATAAAGTCTTATTGCTAACAATATTTTTGTTCATTGTTCAGCTAAGCGTTACATCTGTTTATGCTCAAAAAAAACCAAAGGCCCGCACAGAGCAAGAACAAAATCGTAGGAAACACGAAAAGAAACGAAAAAGGAAATCTAATAAGACCCAAAGAGTTAAAAGAAAATCGCGTATTCTGGAGCGTTTTTACTTTGGAAGCCGTGCCCGGCAAATTCAAAAAAACTCGGGGCATATTGATGTAGTTCCAAAAGCTCAACAAGCACGATCACGCACATCTATTGAGAAAAAACCAGGAAAGAGAAACCAAAAGTCTCAAAGCTTTAGGAAAAAAAATCTTAAATACGCATCGAGAAGAGTACAGAAAGGATTTGGATCACAACCTGTACGTGCGAATAATAAAAAGTTAACCTACCGCTTTGATGAGAAAGCGCAAAGAAGCTATAAAGGGAATTTAAAGTATAAGTCAGCGGATCAAATTAGAAAACACAATTCGAAGGTTCAATCCAGAGATAAAGGTGAAATTGCACTAGTACCCAAAGCCCTTCAAAAAAATTATAATGATACCCGAACGGGTGGGGATCGACGTGCGAATAAAAGTCGTCAAAAAACCACCCGTCAAAAAAGATCAGCCTATCGACAAAGCTCAGCTGCTCAGCAAAAACACTCGGGCTCATTAATCCTTGCAAAAAACCGGCAGAAATTAAGTGGGAAGTATAATTCTTCGATGATGCAGAAATATACTGGCGGTCTAAAGGCAAGCAAAAAAGGTGAAAGGAATAAGCAATATGGTCAGAACTCTTCAATCACCTCTAACTATTCCGGAAATTACAAGCCAACCACTCCTCAGGCAAAAAAGAATTATAAAAAGTTTCATTCCAAAGTCATCTCTAAGTTCCAGGGTGGAATGAAAGCTGCCTCGCCCAAAAGCAAGCGAAATATTATTTCAGGTAATAGTTCAGTGGTAGCGAGTTATCAGGGAAATCGAAAAAAAGAAGGTAAATCTGCTAAAAACAATTGGGGTAAAAAGTTTTCGAAATACAATGTTAATTATAGTGGTTTTTATCGGGGATATACGAAGAAACAAAAAGACCAGATGCGGGAGGGAAAATCTCTTAATATGGCTGAATACCGGGGAACCCAAAAACAACAACCAAAAAGTGCAAAAAGCAAATGGGGCAAAAAGTTCTCTAAGAACAATGTAGTCTATTCTGGGAATTTAAAAGGTCGTACAAAAAGTCAGCGTCAACAGGAGCTTCAAGGCAAGAGCATGAATGTAGCCGAATACCAGGGGACATTCCGAAGGCAAAGCAAATCAACTAAGAAAAGTGCCGGTAAGTATTTATCTAAATACACGGTTAATTATAGTGGGTTCTTGAAGAGCCCTTCCAAAAAGAAAAAAGATCAAATAAGGGGTGGAAATTCAGCACCATTAGCCGAATATCGTGGCATGGAAAAACAAGAGCGAATTTCCAATCGAGAAAGATGGCATAAAACGCATGCTAAAGTAGTAGGCAATTTTGCTGGTAATTTAAAAGGGAAAAAGAAAAAGAGCAGACAGCAAGAGCTCGAAGGTAAGAGTATGAATTTAGCTGACTATCAGGGTTTTCATAGAACAAACTCAAAGAAAAGGGATGAAAGCTATTTTAAATACCATTCAAAAATTGTGGGGAATTACTCGGGAGAACAAAGAGGATATACCAAGAAACAACGCAACCAAATGCTACAGGGCAAATCCATGAATTTAGCGGATTACCAGGGAGAGTTAAAATCTAAAAAAGAGAAATATGCAAAACAGGAAAGCAAGGAAAAAGCTGCTTTGTTATCCGGATATAAAGGTGATATCAAGCTACAATCATTAAAACAGGATGAACTGAATTACGAATTTATGTCGAAAGTAGTCCACAATTATCAAGGGAATCTAAAAGCGGTATCTCAGAATAAAAAGGATAAAAATTATCGTGAATTGTCGGCTAGAAACCAGCAAATTATAGGTGGTTATCGATTAAAGTATAAGTTTGTGAAAAATTTAGAATACCAGATCACTTCAGCAAGAGTGCACAACTGGGAAGGGGGTGCAAAAACTAGCTGGATTACGCGATTATGGTTTAAGATCACAGATAAAAGTGGAGACAAATATAAAAAGGCAAATAATGTAGAGAAAAAGCCGAAATATGATTCACGTGAATACGAAATTTGGTACGATTAACATGGTCATTTATGGAATGGAATGAGTTGAAGGATGATGCGTCATTGCAAAATATTGTAGAAGAATCTAGAGAGAACCTGGTTTTGATTTTTAAACACAGTATCCGGTGTTCAATTAGTTCAATGGCGATTAACAGATTGGAAAGGAGCTGGAATAAAGATGAGGTCGATAATATTAAGCCCTATTATTTGGATTTAATTCAGTTTAGAAAAATATCTAATGAAGTATCTTCTACATTTAGCGTAGTTCACCAGTCACCACAGGTTTTAGTGATTAAAAACGGTGAATGCATTTATGATGCATCTCATATGGAAATAAATTATAACGATATTAAAAAACTATCTGGAGAAATATCAGTTAATTAATTCAAGATCATAGATTATAAATTCACAATAATTAATTATTTTTATTGTTACCTGCATAAAAAATATTATTAAGTAGTCCAGAATGAGGGGAGTAAATTTTTTTTTAACAGTCATCATATTGGTGATCATGGTATCACCAGGAAAAGCACAATATGGTGGTGACTATGAATATTCCCGAGAGTTTGTATGGGGAATCACAAAGGCTACCAATAGTGGATTGATTGGAGGATTAATGCTTAGAAAAACAAAGGAACTCAAACCGGAAGTATTTCATGGCATCTCTTTAGAACTTGTCAATATCAAGCATCCACAGGAGCAAAAATATTATACCAACGCTGGAAATACATTTATTTGGGGAAAAGAAAATTATCTGTACAGCATACGATTTTCTTATGATAGGGAATTTATACTTTTTAGAAAAGCGCCTCAGCAGGGCGTACAAATAAATTTAATTGGTATGGCAGGGCCCACCATAGGGCTTGAGTCTCCATACTACATTGAAGTAAGTGAAGGCAATGGCAGAACCAAAAAAGTACCTTATGATGCGGATAAACACAATGGAGCGGCTAGCATTGTTGGAAGTGGAAATTTTCTCCAGGGATTATTTGAATCAAAAGTAGTTCCGGGCCTCAATGCAAAAGTGGCTTTGGCATTTGAATTTGGTACATTCAGAAGCAATGTGGTAGGTATAGAAACAGGATTCCAGGGGGATTTCTTTACCAGGGAGATTGTCATGATTCCTACGGCCAACAATTCAAGTATTTACCCAAGCGCCTATTTCACTTTATTTTATGGCTCTAGGAAGTAGATTTTACCTACCGCTTTTTATCTCTTCTTCTAATATCTTAACTTTGCATCGAAATTTTGCGAAATGATTGAATTACCAGTAGTTGAAGGAAATAATACTCCGAGAAGAAAGAAGCCAAATTGGCTTAGGGTGAAACTTCCCATCGGAGAGGAATATAAAAAAGTAAGAGGGTTAGTAGATAAATATAAACTCCATACCATTTGTGAGAGTGGCAGCTGTCCAAACATGGGTGAATGCTGGGGAGCCGGCACAGCAACCTTCATGATTTTAGGTAATGTATGTACTCGTGGTTGTTCGTTTTGTGCTGTGGCTACAGGAAGGCCTCCGGAATATGATGAGGCCGAGCCAAGACGCGTTGCTGAAGCTATCGCTAAAATGGAAGTAAAGCATGCGGTAATTACCTCTGTTAACCGGGATGAATTAAAAGATCGGGGAGCAGAGATATGGTATCAAACTGTTAAGCTTACCAAAGAACTTTCTCCTTCCACCACGATTGAAACGCTTATTCCGGATGTAAAAGGAAAATGGGAAGCACTCTACAGAATGATAGATGCTGGCCAGGAGGTCGTTTCACACAATATGGAAACAGTGGAGCGCCTGTATAGAAAAGTAAGACCTCAAGCTAAATATCCAAGAAGTCTGGAGCAATTGCAAAAAATAAAAGAATACGGGTGTCGAACAAAAACCGGTATCATGTTAGGTCTTGGTGAGACAGATGATGAAGTTTTTAAAGCCATGGATGATTTAGCAAGTAGAGGGGTAGACATATTGACTTTAGGCCAATACCTACAACCTACCAAATTGCACCTTGAAGTACAAGAATATATTCACCCGGATAAATTTGATTTCTTTAAGGAAGAAGGTTTAAAACGAGGGTTGAAATATGTAGAATCAGGTCCATTGGTAAGATCTTCATACCACGCTGAGCGTCATGTGAATGTATAATTTTAAAAAATATAGAATACTAAAAAGGCCTTGAACAGTAAATTCAAGGCCTTTTTTTATGTCTTAATGTATCACCTTCTAAGTTAAGGCTCACCACCCATAATTTTTTCATCTATTTGTGAAAAGCCTCCGTTAAATCTCCCAAAAGTTATTCAAAATAATTTTGCTTTTAGTAAGAAGAATATAGAGAGTAAGTGAAGTTTCATGGTTAAGATTAGGTTGTTTGGTTGTTTGGTAAAGCGGGGGGCATCAGGTCTCCCGCTTTTTTTACAAATAACTTGGTAGAACTTAAATGAGTTCAACTATGATAACTGAGTTAACTAAACAGTTTGATTTATTTACGGCTTGCGTTAAAAAGTTTTTCCTTCTCGTCTTTAGTTAAGCTTTCATAGCCTTTGTCAGAAATCTTATCCAAAATTGCATCGATTTCATCTTGAGATACTGAGCTTTCCGGATTTTCCTTTGCACGGGATTTCGAGGATTTGGAAGACTTGCGATGTGTTACTTTGATTTTAGGTTTGGGTTTGAAGAGACCTTTAAAAAACTCCATGGTTTTAAAAACCCATACACCCATTTCATTTCCTTTTTGGAGTTGCTTCATATAAAGATAACCTATTGCTGCTCCTGCGAGGTGAGCTAGATTACCACCAATATTGGTTCCTTGCTCAATGGTAAATATGCTCATGAAAATTGAAAAAAGGGCGATGTACAATATTTTGACAGGCCCTATGAAAAGCAGATTAAATCTATAATCAGGAAGCAATACTACTGCTGCTACCATAATACCATAAATGGCTCCGGATGCCCCAACCATATTTGACTCAGGCATGTCAGGAATTACGTTGTAGAAAAATAAAAATATCAATGCACCCCCCAACCCGCTAATTATATAAAGATTTATCAATTTTTGACTTCCTAAATATTCCTGGATCAATCTTCCAAACCAAAAGAATACGATCATATTGAAAAGAATATGCATAATACCACCATGATTAAATGCATAGGTGATGGCTGTCCAAGGCCTAAATACAAACTCCTCGATATTTGAAGGAATCGCAAATTGTTGATGAATAATAAGGCTTATTGAATCAGGTGTGAGTAACCGAATGATGGTTAGCGCTACAAAAATAATAACATTGATAATAATTAATTGTGCGACCGCATTATTAGGTCGATTCCACGCATATTTAAAATCGTTTAATATTGTATTCATTTCTCAATTTAGTAAAAATCATTTCTTTGCTTTTGCCATATTTTAATCAAAATAAAGGCAAACACCATTCCTCCTAAGTGTGCAAGGTGAGCTACATTATCTCCGGCAGCCCTGTTTAAACTTGAGAAGATGGAGATTCCTCCAAGAATTATAGCGAGCCATTTAAGTTTGATGGGAATAGGTGGAAAAAGAAGAAAAACTTCTGTGTTAGGAAAAAGCATGGCAGAAGCCATTAGTAATCCATAAACAGCACCTGAAGCTCCTACCATTGGTATGCCAAGATGTGCTGGCCCAAATAATTCAAAATAATTAATAATACCGTAAAATAAAGCTGCTCCAATACCTGTAACTAGATAAAATATAAGGAATTTATTTTGTCCCCAAAATTGTTCGAGAAAGGATCCAAAGACCACCAAACCAATCATATTGAAAAGAATATGGCTAAATCCACCATGCACAAACATATACGTGAACAACTGGTAAGGCATAAAGTATGGCGACCGAAATGGAAACAAAGCTAAAAGCCCTGTTAAATATCCGGATGACATCATTGTCCCTATAAAAACGACAACGTTAATGATTAATATACTTTTTACTACAGGTGTTAATCTTCCAAACATAAATCTTAATTAAACATTTTCTCAATTGTCATTTCATCCAGGAGATAATATGTTTTTTCTCCATCAGGCGTGTAATTTGGGTTTTCGCAGGCAAATAGCTGGTCAATAAGGCTATTCATTTCTTCTTTTCGTAAGGTATTCCCTTTTCTTAAAGAAGCATACTTGGCCATTGATTTTGCTATTCCTTTCGTTTTATCGTTAGATGAATCCGAATGGTTGCGTTTGTAATCATTTAAAACCCCCATCAATAACTCTTTCCCGGAGATAGATGCCGCCAAAGCAGGGGTGCCATTAAGGGCTATCGTGTTCTTCCCGAAATCTTCATATGCAAACCCCATTTTTTTAATGTCATCCTTAATTTCACTTAATAATACGAAATCCGCAGGGCTAAACTCTATCGTCTCAGGAAAAAGGTGTTGCTGTACCTCTCCTTTATTATTCTCATAAATTTTAATAAACTTTTCAAATAAGATCCTCTCATGTGCCCGATGCTGATCAATAATCATCATGCCCGACTTAACAGGAGTCACAATGTACCCCAACCGAACTTGAAAAACAGTAGAAGCATCCTTCTTTTCAATTTGAGTATCTTCCTGTTTGTTGAGATCATTGGCAGCGCTGCTAAATACCAACTCTTCTGATTGTTGTTCAAAATCTTTTTGGGCCTGCTTTTCAAATCGCTCAGATTCAAAAGCGTTGATATATAACTCTTCCCAGTTTTTAATGTTAGATTTTTCACGGGGATCTTTTTCTCTTTGGGGTTGAAAAGATTGATCTGCTTTGAAATGGGTATTGCTGTTCTGAAGGCTATCAATAAAATTGGTATCGACAGAATAGTCCATGGATGGCGTTAAATTATGCGTTCCCAGGGCCTTTTTTACCGTCGATTTTAATATACTGTAAACCGTTTTTTCATCATCAAACTTCACCTCGGTTTTTGTAGGGTGAACGTTTATATCTACATGTTTAGGATCTAACTCGATGAACAACACGAAAAAAGGAAATGAATTTTCAGGAATTAATCCATAATAGGCATTTATTACCGCATGATTTAAATAGCTACTTTTTATAAACCGATTATTTACAAAGAAATACTGCTCTCCCCGGGTCTTTTTTGCAAATTCCGGTTTGCCTATATACCCTGTTATTTTTATTTCGTCAATGGTTTCCTGACAGGGAACAAGTTGCTGTTGGTGGTTTTTTCCAAAAAGATGGACAATTCTTTGACTGAGTTTCCCCGATTTCAAATGATACACTTCTATATCGTTTTGATAAAAGTAAAAGGATATTTCAGGGTTGGATAACGCTACACGATGAAACTCTTCCATCAGGTGGCGTAGCTCTACCGGGTTGGATTTCAGAAAATTTCTTCGGGCAGGCACATTATAAAATAGATTTTTCACCTGGATATTTGTACCTACTTGACAAGCATCATTTTCATGGGTTTTAACACTTGAGCCTTCAATAACAATTCTGGTACCGAGAGCATCATTTTCCCTTTTGGTACGCATCTCTAATTGTGCAACAGCGGCGATAGAAGCCAACGCTTCACCACGAAAGCCCATTGTTCGGATTTGAAAAAGATCTTCCGTTTTCTTGATTTTTGACGTGGCATGTCGTTCAAAGCACATCCGGGCATCAGTTTCTGACATGCCAACTCCGTCATCAATGATCTGAATCAAAGTCTTTCCCGCGTCCTTTACAATTACAGTAATATTGTTGCTTTTGGCATCAACAGCATTTTCAAGCAGTTCCTTTACTACAGAAGCGGGGCGTTGCACCACTTCGCCAGCAGCAATCTGGTTGGCCAGTGAATCGGGAAGTAACTTAATTACATCTGACATGTAGATCTACTAGCTGAAATATTTTCTGGTTCGAATAAAAATATAAACAGGAAATAAAACGAGGAATGTCCAAAGAGCAACATTACCATAAATAAAATATCCAACAAAAGTTCCCACAAAAAGAGCGATAATCACCGCTTGCATTCCTGAAACCCTTGAATTTTTTCTTGACCGTCTTGTAAAGGCAGAGGAGATGTTTTCTTTGTATAAACTATTACTTTCAGTGTCTTTATTTAATTCCCTTTTTATCTGTTCGGTACGAATATTGATTTCCTCTTTGACAGAGTCGTAATATCTGGGCTCATATTTAAATCTTTTGTGTCCGGAAACTCTTTTAAAAAACGGGAAAATCATTTATTTTTCTTGTTTTAAGGTTACAAATTAAACTTAAAATACTATTTATATCAAATGGAATTGTAGGGTATGGATAAAAAAGCAGCATTTGCATTTTTTTTATTGTTAATTTCCTCTGTTTCCACATATTCTTCTAGTCCTGACAAGTCAATGGTAGAAATGTGGGTTGACTCGGTATATTCCTCCTTAACGAATGAGGAGCGAATAGGTCAATTGATTATTTCAAAAAATTCAGATAAAAATACAGTCGACCTTATTAAGTCAGGTGCCTTACCCATAGGAGGAATTTTCACTGCAGCAGGTAATGTTTTTGAAGCAAATGCGCAAAAATCCTTTTATCAACAGATCAATAATCGCCCATTCTGGGTATTTGCCTCTCCGGAGGATCTACGATATAATCAGGAAATATTCTTTCCGGATGAGATTTCAAAAGCAGCAATGCCAAACATTGAGACAGTTAAAAAACTGGAACGAGCAGAAGCAGGTTTTTTTAAAAGATCAGGTGGAAATATTTATATAAAAGAGGACACCTATCTTGAAAATATTAATGGTGAATTTATTCTTCACGAAAGTCCTAGTTTATTGCCTTATGCAAAACAAAAAGAGCTAGCAGAAATTAAAAATGGATATTTGAAGGAGCAAGGTGTCGTTTCTGCTATACCCCTTAATTTATCGTTTGATAATTACAATTTTGTAAAATATATCCCCGATGAATTGTACTTAAGCGACGAATGGAATGCCCACAAGTCCGAACACGCCATGCTGATACTTGATAAACTTGATTTTAAAAGAGGCTGGCATCCTGATAAATTTAAAAAGGAAATAGTAAAAGATCTTATTCGCAAAAAGTTTAATTACGAAGGCGTCATTGGGATAGACATCCAAAAGTTTGATGAGCAGTTTACAAAACTGATTTATAGAAATGCAGTTGAATTAGATTTAATTGGGTCAGGTATTGACGTGATAATTACAAATGATCCTCAACGTGCATTTAAAAATTTATACACAAACTGGGAAAACCATGATCTCAAAAATTCAGAGTTAGAAGAGAAGGTAAAAAATATTTTAAGGCAGAAATATCAAAAATTAAAGACCAACGATCATTCACCTTCCAATTCAATAATAGAAAACACCGTTTACGAAGCTTATGCAGAGTCGATTACATTATTGGAAAACGAAGGAAATGCCATTCCCTTAAAAAACCTTGAAATACAACATTTAGCGTCTTTAAGTATAGGATCTGAAAAACTCACAAAATTCCAGGAGACATTAGGTCAATATGCTGGGTTTACGCATTTTGTATTGCCGGCCAATCAAATCAATGCGGATGCTTTTATTTCTCTTGTGAATAAATTGAGCACATTTGATCAGGTAGTTGTGGGTATTCATGCGCCTTTGAATAAAGATATGTTGTCGTTGCTTTCTACACTTGAAACGAAAGCAAATATTATTACTACTTTATTTGATGAAAATGTTCCGGATAACCTGGAAACGGTAACCAATTCCTTATTGATTACTTATGAAAACAATGATTATGTACAGGAGCTTGCTCCTCAGATTATTTTTGGAGCCAGGCCATGTCATGGTAATTTCCCACTTCTTTCAGGTAGAGAACAATATGCCAGCATTCACACTGAGGCAGTAAATCGATTGGCATTTGCAAAACCTTATAGTGTTGGTATTCAAGAGGAAAAATTAAATGAAGTAGATTCCATTGCTCAATTGGCAATACAGGAAGGAGCCACTCCCGGGTGCCAGGTATTAGTAGCAAAAAATGGAAAAGTTGTTTACGAAAAGTCATTTGGAAATTACTCTTATGCAAATACTCTCCCTGTGTCAAATAGGACTATTTATGATATAGCCTCTATTACCAAAGTAGCTTCTACTACCCAGACAATCATGTTTTTAGCTGATCAGGGAGTGTTGGATATAAATAAACCATTATCATTTTATTTACCAGAATTGGCTCAAACAAATAAGGGTGACTTGATCATTCGTGACGTTCTAACCCATCAGTCAGGATTGAAAGCGTTTTTACCATTTTGGTATCATACCATAGATTTTGAAAATATTCAGATCCCTTTCTATTCCAATAAAATGGATGAGGAGTACCAACTGGAGGTGGGTTTTGGTATGTATGGTTCATTGAGTTTAAAAGACTCCTTGTATTCCTGGACAGCCAAGTCGGAATTAAGGAAAAAACCAAGAAGGAAAAGATTTGAGCCTTATGATTATAAATATAGTGATCTGGGATTTTATTTAATGTATAAGCTAGCAGAGCGATTGATCAATCAACCAATGGATGAATTTTTAGCTCAAAATTTATACGAACCTTTAGGAATGTCATCTACCACCTTTAACCCATTATGTCATTTTCCAGCTTCTTACATAGCACCTACGGAAGATGATAAAACGTTCAGACACTCGTTAGTTTGGGGAACAGTACATGATCAGGTGGCTGCTATGAATGGTGGTGTTTCCGGCCATGCAGGATTATTTAGTAATGCGATTGATTTAGCCAAGTTAGGACAAATGCATTTGCAGCATGGTAAGTATGGCGGACAAAAATATTTTTCTTCAGGAATAATTGAGGAGTTTACTTCAGTTCAGAATAAAGATAACCGTAGAGGATTGGGGTGGGATAAACCTGACCCAAGCAGCTCTGGTTATAATCCTACTTCAAGATACGCTTCAAATAAAACCTTCGGACACAGAGGCTTTACAGGTACTGTGATCTGGGTTGATCCTGAACAAGATTTGATTTATGTATTCCTTTCTAATAGAATTTATCCGGAAATGTCTAATGGCAAACTAAATGAGCTGGATATTCGTAAAAAAATCCATGATGTCGTTTACGAATCAATTGTTAACTTCGAACCGGAATTAAATTAGTAGAAAATTATAAGTATGAATATTGGGATTGTTTGTTACCCCACATTTGGTGGTAGCGGTGTGGTGGCTACCGAATTAGGAAAAGCCCTGGCTAAAGAAGGGCATAAAGTTCACTTCATTACATATTCTCAACCAACCCGTTTAGATTTCTTTAACGAAAACCTATTTTATCACGAGGTTGACTTCCTTTCGTACCCATTATTTAGGTATCCTCCCTACGAGTTGGCATTAGCCAGCAAGATGGTAGATGTAGCAATGCATGAGAAGTTGGACCTCCTTCATGTTCATTATGCTATCCCGCATGCTTCGGCAGGTTATATGGCAAAACAGATACTTAGAACCAAAGGTACCGATGTACCTGTCATTACTACACTTCATGGTACTGATATCACTTTGGTGGGCAAAGACCCAAGTTTTGAGCCGGTAGTAACATTTAGTATTAACCAGTCAGATGGAATAACCGCCGTTTCTCAAGATTTAAAAGAAGACACATTAGAGCATTTCAAAATTGATAAAAACATTGAAGTCATCCCTAATTTTATTGATTTAAAGCGATTTAAAAAACACCCAAAAGACCATTTCAGGAAAGCGATTTGCCCAAATGATGAAAAGCTGGTAGTTCATACGTCTAATTTTAGAAAGGTAAAGAGGGTAGAAGATGTTGTACGCGTTTTTCACAATTTGCGTAAACATATTCCTGTGAAGCTTTTATTAGTAGGAGATGGGCCGGAGCGAATAAAAGTGGAGAACTTGTGTAGGGAATTAGGATCTTGTGATGATGTCAGATTTTTAGGGAAAATTGAAGCGATTGAAGAAGTGCTGTCTGTTTCTGATTTATTTATGATGACATCTGAAAAGGAAAGTTTTGGATTGGCAGCGTTAGAGGCGATGGCTTGCGAAGTACCTGTCATATCATCAAATGCAGGTGGTCTGCCCGAATTAAATGAAAATGGATACTCCGGATATTTATGTGATGTGGGAGATATTGAAGAAATGACAAAACGGGCTTTGGAGGTTTTGGATGATAAGAATTTACCTGCATTTAAGAAAAATGCACTAAAAAAGGCAAAGGAATTCGACATTGAAAAAGTATTACCATTGTATGAAAATTATTATCATAAGGTACTGGAAGATTACAACGCCAATGTGACTTTACCGTAAGTATTCTGATAAATAAATTTTTAATTTTTACATTTGTCTTTTAAAACTATACCTGGCACATGATTACTGAAACTAAAACTACCAAACCAAATAGTCAGATATTCAAGAATCCTTTTTTAGAAAAACTGACCAGAACACACATTGCAGTACCTATTACCATATTAAACATAGCAGCAGCAGGAGTAATTTATTGGGGTATCGTAAATGTCGGTATCGGAATACTTGAAATTATTTTGTTGTTTTTTGCTGGGTTTATTGCTTTTACATTAATTGAGTATCTTATCCATAAGCATTTATTTCACATGCTGCCAAATACCAAATTGAAAGCGGATATTCAGTATAAAGTACATGGTGTACACCACGATTTCCCTAAAGAAAAAGATAGATTGGCAATGCCACCACCTCTAAGTGTTTTATTATCGGTATTGTTTTTTCTGTTTTTCAAATTAATAATGGGAAATTTTGCCTTTGGTTTTATGCCAGGATTTTTATTTGGATATACTGCATATCTTTTTGTTCATTACATAGTGCATGCTTGGCAGCCACCCAATAATGTTTTTAAGGAGTTATGGATTCATCATGGCATCCATCACTATAAAGACCATGATCGCGCATACGGTGTTTCTTCACCACTCTGGGATTTTATTTTCAGGACAATGCCGAAAAGAAAAAAGAGCTAAGAAATTGAAAGACCACAGAAATGTGGTTTTTTTGTTGGTAAATAATTGAATATGAAAGTTAGAGTTGGATTTGGGTACGATGTTCACCAACTAAAAGAAAAGGAAGATTTTTGGTTGGGCGGAATTAAAATCGAACATGATAAAGGAGCTGTTGGGCATTCTGATGCTGATGTGTTAATTCACGTCATTTGCGATGCATTGCTAGGTGCGGCAAACCTTCGGGACATAGGATACCATTTTTCTGATCAGGATCCGAAGTTTAAAGGGATTGACAGTAAAATATTGCTAAAAGAAGTGATAGCGTTAATTCGTTCTAAAGGGTTTGAAGTGGGAAATATAGATGCAACAATATGTCTTCAAAAACCTAAAATCAATCCATACATTCCTCAAATGAAAAATTGTTTGGCAGAGGTGATGAATATTGATGAAGAGGATGTGTCCATTAAAGCAACTACTACGGAAAAACTAGGTTTTGTCGGAAGAGAGGAAGGAGTTTCGGCTTATGCAGTTGTACTAATTACAAAATAGTGGGTGATAATCTAAAAGTAATTAGTACGAGAGACGGATCTTCTACGATTTACAATCAGGAGCTGAATGAGACCTATCATTCGATGCATGGTGCTATTACTGAATCAAAGCATGTTTTCATAAAAGAGGGCTTGGATCATTATGTAGAAAGAAATGGATACAAGGGAGTATTTAATGTATTTGAAGTAGGCTTTGGCACCGGGTTAAATGCCACACTAGCGTATGAGTGGGCAAGTCAAAAAGAAACGAAAGTTTATTACGAGACCATTGAGGCTTACCCGCTTTCAGATGAGGTGGTTTACTCTTTAAACTACTTTCATGATGCCGAGGATAGTCAATCATTGCTCCATCAATTACACCAATGCGAATGGGATAAAACGGTAGAAATAAACAATTTATTTTCTATCCAGAAGGTAAAACATCAGCTCAATTTATATGCTATTCCTTCCAATAAATTTGACATTGTATTTTACGATGCATTTGCGCCAAGCAAGCAGCCTGAAATGTGGGAATTTGAGCTTATTAACAAAGTAATTGAAGGGTTGAAAAGCAATGGCGTATTTGTTACATACTGTGCTAAAGGCCAATTGAAAAGGGATTTAAAAGCAATGGGTTGTGAGGTAGAAACAATTCCTGGGCCTCCAGGAAAGAAAGAAATGGTTCGCGCTACCAAAATTCATACACCTTAGCTGGAGTAACACAAAAGTGAAGCTTCTCATCCCATTCTTCAACATTCTCAATGTTTTCAGCAGCTTCAAAAAACGATACCCCAATTCGAATGACATGAGGATCAAGACAGTTCAAGAATTTATCATAAAAACCTTTTCCATAACCTACTCTGAAGCCGGCATTGTCAAATGCCAATAATGGCAATATCACCACCTGGATATTTTTAGAAGGTGCAGAAGTGGCATGGATAGGTTCCGGAATACCGTAATTATTTTCTTCTAATTTGGTTTTAGGAGTGAGGAAGAAGTTTGCCATTTGGAAGTTTTTAAAATCCGATATCGGCACTATTACCTTTTTCTTCATTTCCCAAAGTGCATTGATAATCGGCCACGTATTGATTTCCTTGTTGTGTGCAATTGGCAAAAAAATGTGAAAATATCTCTTTTGATTAAGAGGCTTGATAGTGAAAAGATTCCTGCAAATAAGCTGGCTAAAAAAATCCACATCATCTACAGACAGTGATAGCCTTTTTTTTAAAAAGAGATGCCTGAGATCTGTTTTATTCATTATAATTAATAACGTTAAACTTAAAATCAAGTGGATCAAATACTGATTTTAGTTCCTCTATAAATTGTGGATTGTTCAGGTAAAAATTTAAAAAATTATCATGTCTTTCTTGCAGGCTTCCATTAGGAAATAATTTGCTCAGCACATTTTCAATTTGATTGATCTCAATTTCCTGTTTATTCTCCTCTGCTTTTCTCAGCCTTTTGGCAATGTTGTCAAGGCTTTTATTTGTTTTGGCTCCTTCTGCCGCAATAAATCCATCCAGGCTTTTATCAACCTCATTTGCCTTAGCCTTTATTTGATCAAATAATTGATTGATCTGATTTATCTCATCATTTATTTGTATTTCGGAGTCAGCATTTCTAGCAACAAAATTTTGTTTTAACTGCTGGTAATCATCAAATAGTTCTTGGGTAGAAAGTCCTAATTTTTCAATTTTTTTGCCTAATCCTTTGTTGATGACCAATGCGAAATTTCTTGGAAGTAAAATTGGAAAAGACACATTGTAATTGTCAAAAATGGATTTCAGTTGCAGCCAATACGCTACCTCTGCCGGTCCACCGATATATGCCAGGTTTGGCAAAATCACTTCCTGGTATAGTGGACGGAGTATTACATTTGGACTAAATATTTCAGGATTGCTATTTGCCAATTGGATGATTTCTTCTTCAGAAAATGTAAGTTCAGAGTCATTTACTTTATATTCATTTTCTTCCTTGATAATTCGGTTTCTCAAGCCATTCTCCATATAAAACAGGTTGATGGATCGAGGGTAAACCTGTGGGGAATAACCAAGGGAATTAAGTTCTGCAGAAGTTTTTTCAGCGTGGAGATTAGCCTTATGGTTTAGGAGGTCATCTTTTACAATATCTACAAAAAGAGATTTTAGGGATGGGCTATCACCATCTAAACATATCAGTCCGTATTTTCCAAATAGTTCATTGACAATGACCCGTGTCGCTTCTGTTAAATTTTTATTTTCCAGATAGGCCTTTTCAAATAGAGGTGCTTGTTCAGGAAGTTCGGTAATTATATTTTTAATGTCTTCAGTAGAGAATTTACCGACGGCACCAGTTTGGGAAGTTTCCCATATATATTTTTTACCAAATAGGTTAAAATATTTTATTTCATCATAATCATGATCCTCACTGGCCATCCAGTAAACAGGGATGAAATTTTTATCAGGAAACTCACTTTTCAGTCTTTCACAAAGGTTGATTACTGTTAGTATTTTATAGATAAAATATAACGGGCCCGTGAAAATGTTGAGTTGGTGGCCGGTTGTAATTGTGAAAGTATTTTCATCTTTGAGCAAGTTGATTTGCTTCTTTGTTATCTCATCTATTGAAATACAGGAATATTGATTTAGCAACTCACCTGCCAAAATATTTCGGGTAGATTGGTCAATTTGCTTTTCTGTAAGTTGTTTTGCAAATCCTTCAATAGATGGAAAATTTCCATAAAAGGGCTTCAGTCCAGGCTTTTGGTTAATATAATCGAGAAATAACCCTTTAAATGCCTTGGTTTCAGCAAGACTAATTTTTTGAACGTTCATTTGCTATAGATAGATTTTGCAAAATAATACTATCAACGAGTGATTTGATTTTTGGATGAGTGAAATAAGCAAAATGTTCGTCGGCTAAAAAACATTATTATATAACCGGAGTTCCATGCAAATCAAATTCCGTGGCATCTGTGATCTTTACCTGTACAAAGTCACCTATTCGAAGATAGTTTTGTGCTGCCTCAATATACACTTCATTGTCTACTTCCGGAGAGTCAAACTCTGTCCTACCAATAAAAAAACCTGATTCATATCGATCGATTAGCACTTTAAATTCCTTGCCGATCTTTTCCTCATTTAATTCCCTGGAAATCTCTTCCTGTATTTCCATGATCTCCTGCTGCCGTTTTTCTTTTGTCTTTTGCGGTACGGAATCCTCCAAAGAAAAAGCATGCGTATCTTCTTCATGGGAATAGGTGAAAACTCCCAATCGATCAAATTTGGCTTTTCTTACAAAGTCTTTTAACTCTTCAAACTCTTCTTCTCCTTCACCGGGATGCCCAACTATCAATGTTGTTCTAATGGCAATACCTGGGATTTTAGCTCGAATTTTCTCGATAAGTTGTTCGGTTTTTTGTCGGTCAGTGCCACGGCGCATAATTTTTAGCACCTTATCGGAGCCATGCTGAAGAGGGATGTCCAGGTAGTTGCAAATGTTATCTCGTTCGGCCATTACCTCCAAAATATCTTCAGGAAAGCCTGTAGGAAAAGCATAATGTAAACGAATCCACTCTAACCCTTCCACATCAGATAGACGACGAAGTAATTCAGCTAGATTTCTTTTTCCATAAAGATCAAGACCATAATATGTGGAGTCTTGTGCGATGAGCAACAGCTCTTTGGTTCCTTGTTTCACTAAATTTTTAGCTTCTGAAACAAGCTCTTCTAAGGGGCGGCTTACATGTTTTCCGCGCATGATGGGAATAGCGCAAAAGGAACACGGTCGATCACATCCTTCCGATATTTTCAGGAAAGCATAGTGTTTTGCAGTAGTCGTAACTCGTTCACCCAGTAACTCCTTTTTATAATCCGCATTTAACCTTTTGAGTAAGAGAGGAAGCTCCATGGTGCCAAACCACGCATCAACTCCTTTAATCTCATCTGCCAGATCTTCTCGATATCGTTGAGAAAGGCAACCGGTCACATACACCTTTTCAACCATCCCTTCCTCCTTCGCATCAACATACCGAAGGATAGTGTCTATACTTTCCTGTTTGGCATTTTCGATAAACCCACAAGTATTGATAACAATAATATTAGCTCTATCATCCAGATTTTCATGAGCTACATTAATCCCATTTCCCTTCAGTTGTGTAAACATCACTTCACTATCCACGAGGTTTTTCGAGCAACCTAGCGTGATGATGTTCACTTTGTCCTTTTTAAGCCCTTTCGTTTTCAAGATTATTTATTTTTGCGAATGCAAAACTATAAAATCATTTGCATACTCTATCGTTAATCAATTGCGAACTTGATTATTTTGTCGATAGTATGTCCCGGAAGATCAAATTGATCATGGACATACCAATTAATTGGATAAATTTGCAGTCACATTTTTTAAGAATATATCATTGGGTAAAACTCACATAAGATTTCTTTTGATGATGATCATTGCAGCTTGCTTGTATGCTTGTGATGTGGAGGATTGTATATCTACAAAGAGTAGTGCAGTTCAAGTTGAGTTTTACAGCTTTTATCATAAAAAGAAACTGCCTATTTGGATTAATGATACTGTATCAAATGATACCCTCATCAATCAATTAGGTCTATTATTAAACCCTGCGGTTGACACCACTTCTTATCAATTTGTATACATTGACTATAAATATGATACTATACCAAACACAGACCCACCAGAGACTGAATTAGATTCACTAGGTATAGTCACATCATCTATCACTTTTTCTTATACCCGACGTCAAAGAATAATCAGTGAAAGCTGTGGAGTGGAGCAATCATTTTATAAACTTGAAATTGTTGACCATGATTTTGATAGTGCAGTTGTTGTTAATGATACTATCGATCGATTTAATCCTGTAAATGTTCAGATATATTTTTAACATATCACTTTTTTTACTTTGTGCCGCATCCTCCTTTGCCCAGGTAGATAAATTTGCACCTACTTCAATCCGCATTGGTGGGGAAGCAGCAAATTTTGCCTATGGATTATTGAGCGATAATTTCAGTTCGTGGGAAGTCGAAGCCGATATCGATATACATCGTTACTTTATTGTAATGGACATGGGATACAATTCATTTTCGCAAATCGACGAAAACAATTACTACACATATAATAGTGATGGAAGGTATTTTCGGTTGGGGCCAGAAATCAACTTTATGCGAAATCCAAAATTGCAAAATGTACTAGCCCTGGGGATGAGGTATTGCTGGACCAGTTTTGAGGAATCATCCACATATTCTACTTACAATGCTATTGAAAACAATACCTATTGGCCAGAGCAAACTTTGAACTATAACGAAGACAATATCAGGGGTAGGTGGTTTGAAGCTACAGTCAGTTTAAAAGGTAGGGTAATCAAGAATTTTTATTTAGGGATTACCGCTCGCTATAAAGTTTTGCCCGCGGTAAAGAAGGAAGGAACATTTCGATCGTATTTTATTCCAGGTTTTGGCAAACGGGTTAACAATAATAATTGGGGAATCAGCTATTACTTAGCATACCGATTACCGTTTAGGAAGAAAAAGCAATTTTATTTTATCCCAAATAAAAAATAGCCTCACTCAATATCCACCATATAATCGTGTTTTACCACGTATGAATTACCTTGCTTGGTATGGTGAACAGCAATGAAATTGAAAATTTTAGCTCCAACTACATCAGGGGCAATGTCAAGAGGTAGTTTTCCAACTCCATCATTGCAAATCATAGGATAAAGATCATCATGAAGATAAAGGCCATCTTCTAAATCACCGATATAAAACATATCCTTTGGGTGAGATTTAGTAAATTTTATATATACCGAATAGGTGTGGTTTTCTTTACGTGTATCCACTTCTTCAAATTCCAGATCCGGATATTCTGTTTTTAATTTTCCACTGAAAAAATATTCTTTAAGCCCTATCCCTGTATACCCATTTTTATAAGGAACTTCAGCAGAAAGCTTCCCATTATTATAGATTTTGCGAATCCCCTCTAACTCATCATTTACATACTCAGACTCACGATAAATTTTTCCGTTTTCATAATAATATTTTGAAGGGCCTTCTTTTTTACCATTCTTGTAAAACATGGAGATTTTCACATTGCCATTTTCATAGTAGGTAATAGCCTTTCCATCTTTCATCCCATTGTGATAATTGACCACGGCCTTGAGCTTACCGCTTTCATAATAAGATTTTATTTCTCCTTCTTTTTTCTTTTTAGGTGGTTCAGGTTCTTCTTCTGTTATAGATTCTACCGTTTCAACAGCTTTTTGTGAAGCACTTCTAATGAGCATGTCACAGGAGGTGATGTTAAAACTTAAAATTAAAAACAGGATTATAATTCTCATGTTACCCTAGTTTAAAAAAGTAGGTTTTTAAAATACAAAATGAACAATAAAAAAACAGGCATTCCCTTGAAAAAGGAATGCCTGTTTAAATATGGCACACAAATACCTAATTTGTACTTGCGCTGTACTTTACTTTTTTAGCATGCTCATATTGAGGATATTCACTTTCTCTTTTTTCAGCTTTTTCCAGCCATTGAGGTAAAATTTCTTTTAAGAAATCTGCTTTTTCCTGATTGAGTTTCACCATATCCAGACCTATATACGATTGTGCTAATTCTTTTGTGCTTAAATCCGGCATAGGTACATCTTCATTATAGCCAAGTTCAGATAATACGCGCGCTATTTTTAATCGGGCATCTTGAGCTTTCTTTATACCAGTACCAATAATTCTTGTCGCTTCCACAGGTGCATGGAATGCGCCACCATGGCTTGCTGCAGCAAAGTCCCATCTCCATTGAGCATGACGTATATCCATTAATGCATCTTTCATTTGCTCATCTGTAGCTCCCTGATCCCAGGCAAATTTAGCTTCTATATGCGCAGTAACCAGTAATTCTTCCAATTCGCCTCTAACAGAAATCACACGGTCCAGGTTGTCGTTCACGTTTTTTGTTAATTCTTCAGCGCTTTGACGGTGGCATACCTGACAAGAATTTGCAATATTATTGAGTGGACTTTGCACATGATGATCTGAAAATTTCACTCCGCCTTCAGATTTATAAGGCATGTGGCAATCAGCACAAGCTACACCGCGTTGGGCATGAATTCCTGTTTTATACAGTTCATATCCTGGGTGTTGCGCCTTAATCATAGGTGTTTTACTAAGACCATGCGTCCAGTCGCTAAAGCCCATGTTGTCATAATATTCTTCCATGGCTTCTACCGTCATGCCATTATCCCAAGGGAAAGTCAGGTAGGGAGTTCCTTTATAAGGCTTTTCTTTGTTGAAATAATACTCTACGTGACACTGTGCACAAACTAAAGAACGCATTTCCTGGTGGGTAGCCTGATTAATATCTTTTCCCATCCTGTCAAATGCTTCAATCAAAGCAGGACGCGTGATTTTTAGATCCATAGTCTTTTCATCATGACAGTCAGCACATCCAATTGCATTGACCACTTCACCACCATGACGAGCCCACTTGCCATCATAAAACTCTTTTACACCGATATTATTCATTAATCTCGGAACGTCAGGGCTCTTACAAGTCCAACATGTAGCAGGCATAGGCCCTTCTTCGGATGTTTTAGGACCACCTGTTCTTAAGGTATTGAATATATCATTGACAGCATAGTAGTGTCCTCTGGCCTGGTTATAATCTTTCGAGAAGCCATAGCCAGCCCACAAAACCACTAATGCAGGATATCGATCCAGCATATCTATCATGGCATTACCATTGTGTTTACTGGCAAATGTACTGTCAGATGTTTCAAGATAGGATTCATATTGAAGCGGATAGTTTTTTCCCCAGACTTCGTTGCGAGGTTCGAAGGCTTCAATTTCAACCTTCTTCTGGTCAAGAAATTGGGCCTCGGTTCTGCGCTCCATAATATTGGAAGCAAATATTCCAATAAAAAAGACAACAAGTATTGTCAAGAAAAAAAGTAGCCAGCCAAGCCAAGGTTTTTTTTGTACGGATTCTCTAAGTGTAGCCATGATTTATTTAGTTGTTTTTTTTAAATATTCTTTTATCCATTCCGGTACTGGGCTTTCCAGCATCGGTGTTCGGGCATTAGGAGTTGTGGCAAGGCCCTTAACCCTTCCATGTGGGACTTCCCGATGACATTCCCAACAAAGTTTCCCCTCTCCATGAAGATAGTTTGAACCGTTCACATCTAGTAAGCCTACCTGTTTATTCAATTCATTGTGACAGCTCTTGCAGTTTTCCTGAACTACATTTATGCCTGCCTCATGCATCTTGATTACTTGCGGTTCCATGCGTAAGGTAAACATGGTAGCATGCCTAAGACCATCTTTCGCTTTGAAGAAATACTTTGAGAAAGTATTATCCTGCGGCACATGGCAGTCATTACATACTGCTATGGTCCTATGTGAAGAATGCTGCCAGGTAGAAAATTCAGGTCGCATAACGTGACAGTTAATACATGTTTCAGGTTCATCAGATAAATAAGAAACTGCATTAGAAACATATATGATGTAACCTACCAACCCGATGACAATTGCAACAAGAAAATTAACCGAAAAGAACCATCGGGATGGGGGTCTTAAATAATTGAAAATATTCTTTAGTGGCATATAAGTTAGGTTGATAGTATTAAATATAAATTTTTTTCATTTGGGTTGTTGTGAAAATTATTCTTCTTTTTTACTTGTAAATAATACAGGTTTAAAGGTTAACATTGCCCAAGCCCAATGTTGACCCAAAGCATGGTCTCCACGACCCTTTATTGCTTGCATTGTTTCAGAGGCAAACATGGTGGAATACCCCAGGTTAAAACTAGCATTTGCTCCTAATTTAACCGCATATACCAAATCCAATTCTGTACCAAGCATGTTTGACATTTCTTCCGTTGCATTTACCGGATTGTATATGGTCGCCGGACTTGAGAAATTGTGCAAATGTGCCAACAAACTGGATTTATCTGAAAGTTTAAATTTAGTTTTTAGATAAATGTCAATAAGTCCTGAAGGAGCACCCAATACCTGGCCGTGTCCATTTCCTACATAAAAGTAGTCCATGAATCCATAGAACTTATGGTTAGTTCCATATAGTGGCTGAAATGATTTGTCTTTTGTGTCATCTGTACTGGTACCCGATAAGTAGTCAAAGCCAAGTGTTAATGGGGTTAAGGAAGTTTTATAGGTAGCATTCAGGCTTAATAGCAAAGCACTCACATCTGTTTTCACACTATTTTTTCCAGTTTGATAATACAATTCCCCACCAATAGTTAAATCACCAGCTTTGATAGAACCTAAAGCTCCTAAAGTCTGTCTATATGCCATAGAGGTATCAGCAGCTACTTGTCTTCCATCATTGTGGATCAATAATGAAAAGTCACCTTTTTCTCCTTTTTTATTTAACCAGGCATACTGCATGGTTTTGTAATTATTAATCCCAAGGTAATCTGTGCCAAATAATTGTCGTGGTTCATTAACAAACTGGTTAAATGCCCCGCCTAAATGAAATTTTAAGCCATTATTTTTATTGTCATGAATAAAGAGTAAAGCATCGTGGCTTCTGCCTTGCTGCGCCCAGCCTAAATTTCCAAAGAATCTGGCATTGTTATAATCAATAGCTTGACGTCCTGCTTTTACTGACCAGGAGGGAGAAAAGAAATATTGTCCATATCCTTCATAAATATTAGTTAGGCTTGGATCACTTTTATATATCTGGCTGGTTGCTCCCCAAATTCTGACATCCTGAAGAGCTATATGAATGAGAAATTTTTCTTCTTGATAATTGAAATATAAACGAGTACGTTGCTCAGTGAAAAACGCCGGTTTGTCGTTGTCTCCTCGAAGTGTTTTAAATCCGTCCCGAAATTCTGCTCGCGGCCTTACTTCTGCTGAAATGGATACTTGTGCTATACCATTACTTGCCACAAGTAACAGCATTGCTGTTGAAATTGTTAGAATAAGTTTTTGCATTTGATCTAGGTTATTAATTGTCGAAATAACTTAATTAATTTAATTAATAGATGTGATAAATGTCATGTCATTTGAAATTAGTTGTGAAAAACCATAAATAACTAATTTTAGAAATTTCTAAACCCGCTAAATTTTTGTTTTGTGGTTAGGTTTTTTAATGACGGGTAGAATACAAAAAGGAATTGCGGAGAATCAAGAATGGATAAGTAAATAACAATTTATTGATTTTGAATATTTTATTTGATCCGAGAACAACATGAGCACAAGATAGGTTTATACGAAGATTGATCGATTCAATTTTTCGGGTTTTGTTCTACCCTCATTTATTATCATGTGGACATGATAACATGAGACCATATTGTTAACGTAGTTCGATGAAAATAGAACCAATTCCAGAAAAATAATTCCTAAGCTGTATATTTGTTGAAAAAAGTAAAAAATGATATATCCGATAGTAGCGTATGGGCATTCTGTGTTAAAAAAAAGGGCAGAAGATATAGAAAAGGGTAGTATTGATGTAAAAGAGTTGGCTGCTGATATGTTTGAGACTATGGAAAATGCCCATGGTATTGGATTGGCAGCACCACAGATTGGCAAAAGCATACGGTTATTTGTAGTGGATGGGGCTCCTTTGGAAGAGGAAGAAATGCTGGATTTTAGAAAAATATTTGTGAATCCTACCATCCTGGAAGAATTTGATGAAGAGTGGGCCTTTGAGGAAGGTTGCTTAAGCATACCAGGAATACGAGAAAATGTCAGCAGAAATGAAAAGTTACGCATTCATTATTTTGATGAAAACTGGGAGGAGCATGAAGAGGAGTTTGATGGTATGAAAGCCCGAATCATTCAACACGAGTATGATCACTTGGAAGGAATACTATTTACAGATCATATTTCTTCTTTCAAAAAGCGATTATTAAAAGCTAAACTTTCTAATATTAGTAAAGGCAAAGTCCCGGTTGACTATCGAATGTCTTTTCCGCAAAGGAAGTAATCTACATGTCAAAATTAGATATCACCTTAGTTCAAACCGATATTTATTGGGAAAACATTCCAGCCAATTTGGGAGAATTGGAAGAGAAATTATCTCAAGATAAAACGGGTGATATCATCGTCCTGCCTGAGATGTTTAACACTGGGTTTAGCATGGAAGTAGAAAAATTAGCTGAACCCATGAATTTCACCACTTTTAAGTGGATGCATCAACAGGCACAACTTCATCAAGCGGTTATCATTGGAAGTTTTATTGTGAAGGACAAAGATGGTTATTACAATCGCGCCTTGTGGTTAAATCCAAATGGTGAGTTTGGTTTTTACAATAAAACAAAACCCTTCACTATGATGGGGGAGGATAAGAAAATTACTCCCGGAAAAACCAAGGAAGTTTTTGAATATAAAGGGTGGAAAATAAAGCTCTTGATCTGTTATGATCTTCGTTTTCCCGAAGTGGCTAGAAATCACTTTGATAAAGAAACGAGAGAGTTTGAGTACGATCTTCTTATCTATATGGGGAACTGGCCATCTGCGCGAATTCATGCATGGTCCACACTGTTACAAGCCCGGGCTATGGAAAACTCCTGTTATGTGGCTGCGGTTAATAGAATCGGTAAAGACGGTAATGGCATCCCCTTTAATGGCCATAGTGCATTACTAAATCCAAAAGGTGAATATCTTATTGAGCCCACTAAAAATGAATTTATTCAAACCTTTTCGCTTAATCTTGATGATCTGAATAGTTACAGAGATAAGTTTAAAGTGCATTTGGATTGGTGATAATTTGCGATTGTAATCGCAAAATAACATGTTTATTTGCGATTACGATCGCAAAAAAGCATATATTTGATCTATGTATATTACAAGAGACATTGAAAAAAACATTGTCAAAAGGCTTTTTAAAGGTAAAATCATAATTATTTATGGGCCACGGCAGGTGGGTAAAACTACTCTTGTTAAAAAGATTATTGAAGAATGGGGTGAAAATGTCTTGTTTTTAAATGGTGATGAACAAAGTGTAAGAAGCTTACTTGAAAATAAGAATTCTACTGAACTTAAAAACATTATTGGTGGTCATAAGATTGTTTTCATAGATGAGGCCCAAAGGGTAGAAAACATCGGGCTAACTTTAAAAATAATTCATGATCAAATTGATGGTGTTCAGGTCATTGCAAGCGGTTCATCTTCCTTTGAAATAGCCAATCAAATAAAGGAGCCATTGACTGGAAGAAAGTATGAATTTTATTTATTTCCTTTTTCACATAATGAATTAGCAAATCATACAAGTTTGTTTGAAGAGAAAAGAAACCTTTCTCAAAGACTCATTTATGGTAGCTATCCAGATATAGTTAATCACCCTTCCGAATCAAAATTACTTCTTAATTCATTAGCGGGCAGTTATTTATATAAAGATTTGCTCACCATGGAAAATATTAAGAAACCATCATTGCTTGATAAAATATTGCGAGCAATAGCTTTGCAATTAGGAAGCGAAGTGAAATTTAATGAAATAGCTCAGTTAGTTGGTGCGGATAACCAGACAGTTGAAAAGTATATTGACTTATTAGAAAAGGCATATGTGATATTTCGCCTTCCTGCTTTGAGTAGAAATGTAAGGAATGAAATAAAGAAAAGCCGGAAAATTTACTTTTATGATAATGGTATTCGAAATGCCATTATTAATAATTATAATATGCCTGAGCAAAGAGAAGATATTGGTGCGCTTTGGGAAAATTTTCTTGTTTCAGAGCGCATAAAATTCACCAATTACAATGAAATTTTTTGCTCCCACTATTTTTGGAGAACAAGAATGCAGCAGGAGATTGATTATATTGAAGAAGAAAACGGAAAGTTTAGGACGTTTGAATTTAAGTGGAATACGAAAGCCAAGGCAAATATTTCCAAAACATTTACTTCCAATTATCCTTTGGAAAAATTTGAAGTAGTTACTCCTAATAATTATAACGAGTTTTTAAGCGCGGTTTAAAAATTACCTTACCGAATACTCCTTCACCGTATCAATAAAACATTTCACTTTATCGGGATGAATATCCGGATATACACCATGACCAAGATTAGCAATGTGTTTTCCTTTGCCAAAATCATCAATCATTTTTTGGGTCTTGGTCTTTACAATATTCAGATCCCCATAAAGTACAGCAGGATCTAGATTTCCTTGTAGAACTTTATTAGGAATGAGCGCTCTTGTTTCATGGATATTCATGTTCCAATCTAATCCAACCACATTACAATTCGTAGTTCCAATGGCTTTTCTTGATGAAATGGCACCTTTTGCAAAAACAGTGACGGGCACTTCTTCAATGGCATTACAAATCTGGTCGATATAATCAAGGGCAAATGTTTGGTATTGATTTTCCGGAAGGATACCTGCCCAAGAGTCAAACAATTGCACTAAATCAGCTCCGGCATTGATTTGATTCTTCAAATAATTGATCGTACTATCCGTGATCATTTGTAATAGCTGATGTGCTAAATCCGGATTGGTGTACAGCATTTTTCGTGCTTCTGAAAACGTTTTGCTTCCTTTACCTTCCACCATATAGCAAAAAATAGTCCATGGCGCTCCGGCAAATCCGATCAAAGGTACCCGATCATTTAGTTCTTTTTTAGTGACTTTTATGGCATCAATCACATAACCAAGACTATCATCATCCGCGATCTTTAGTCTGGAAAGGTCATTTTTTGATTTTACAGTATTAGGAAAATTCGGCCCTTTTTTTTCAACCATTTCATAAGGCAATCCCATGGCTTCGGGAATAACAAGAATGTCTGAAAAAATTATGGCTGCATCTACGCCCAATATATCTACCGGTTGAATAGTCACTTCCGCCGCCAGTTCAGGTGTTTTCACTAATTCAATAAAACCGGAAAGTCGTTCACGTACTTCACGATATTCTTTTAAAATCCTTCCCGCTTGTCGCATCACCCAGACAGGAGTTCGTTCTGTTTGCTCACCTTTAGCAGCGCGTATCAGTAAATCATTCTTCAATGCCATACCTAAAATTTTGGCAAATATACCAATCCAATTTTTCTTTAAAGGAATTCAAAGTAATTTCTTCCGGCGATTGTGGGAGAATATTTATATTTGATTTTCAAGAATTGATCTTATGAAAGAAATAATATTAACAAATGAGGCTCCCGCACCTATCGGCCCATATAATCAGGCAATACTTGCAGGCAATACACTTTATGTTTCCGGTCAGATAGCACTTGATAATGAAGGAAACCTTGTGGAAGGTGATATTCAAACTGAAACGGATCAGGTGATGAAAAACCTGGGTGCTATATTAAAAGCTGCCGAAATGGATTATTCCAATATTGTAAAGTGTTCTATATTTATCCGAGATATGACCCAATTTTCTAATATTAATGCAGCTTATGGGAAATATTTCGTAGAGAAAGAACCGGCCAGGGAAACTGTGGAAGTGAGTAGGTTGCCCAAAGATGTCAATGTGGAGATTTCATGCATAGCGGTCAAATAGATGTTTTTTCCGATTAAAACAGAAACATATATTTCTGATTATTCTGTTTCTGAGGTGGCTGATAGAGTTTCGAATGACCTTGCTTTCGAGGATCAAGAGACAAAGAATTGGTTTAAAGGAACAGCTTCTGATGCTAGCTTTGAGATTTCCCTCATTCTTAAGCGTCCAAACAATTTCGTTCCGATGATCTCTGGGTTGATTGAAAAAGAAGCTGATGGAAAGTCGATCATTCTCGTTAAGTACGAGCTATTTCCAGCGACAAAAAAGTTTTTACTTTTCTGGACGATACTTACGATTCTACTCACCCTTTTTTTTGCGATTCCTTATCATGCCTATTTATATGCTGCAATTACTTTCTCGGCATGTTTGGTTAATTACATCATCACCAGGGAAAATTTCAATATTCAGGTGAGAAAAAGCAGAAGAGCATTAAAGAAAGTTTTGGGAATAGAAGACTGAATATCAGTAATTTTATTTGATACTAAAGGCCTGCAAAAATTCTTTTTTACGATTTGGTGCTACTTCCAGTTCTACATTATTATCCATCGTCACAAATCCACCTTTTCCCTTAGTGTACCTTTTCACATAGCTCAAATTAATTAGATGTGAGCGATGTATTCTTAAAAAATGAAATTCAGTCAATAGGTCATCGAAAAATTTCAACGTACGACAAATCAATAAAGAGGACCGATCCTTAAAATGAAATCTTGTCAGGTTATCTTCTGCCAGGCAAAAAACAATATCTGCAATAGAAACGATTTCAAAACCTTCGAAAGTAGGAAGCATGATTTTTTGGTCGTTTTTAGATATGGATCGGATATTTTCCAATAAAAGCTGGGAATGACGTGTATAATCATCCTTTTTATGTTCTATTTTTATTTTTTCTACCGCATTAATTAGTTCATCAATATCAATCGGTTTGAGTAAATAATACGCAGCACTTTGGTTTAATGCCCTAATAGCATAATTGTCAAATGCAGTGACAAAAATTGTTTCAAAGCTTACTTGGCCCAACTGCTCCAATAAGTCGAAACCATTTCCGTAAGGCATTTCAATATCCAGGAAAACTATTTGAGGGTGGTATTTTTTAATACTCTCCAACCCTGTTTTCACAGATTCCCCAAACCCACACACCTCTACATCAGGGCAATATTTTGACAGGTAATTATGAAGGATATCGCGGCTATCCTTTTCGTCATCGATGATCACTGCCTTTAGCTTATCCATGGCTGTTATTAGGAATGTGAATGGTCACTCGGGTTCCTTCATGAGACTGTTTGTCAATGTCTTCCACCTGGATCCGATAATTCGTTTTATATACTTTGTTCAATATTTTCAATCGCTCTTCAATATTTTTTATCCCTCGAGAATTGTGCAGCTTTTGATTTTCAGTTTTAAGCTTTTGAGAATTTTTTCTCCCAATTCCATCATCTTCAATAGTGGCTACAAGATGGTGATTTTCGTTCCTGATATTGATGGATAAATGACCGTACTCCTTTTTATAACGCAAGCCATGCCACACAGCATTTTCGATATAAGGTTGGATAAGCATCGGCGGAATATTAATCGTATCCAATTCGATATTTTCATCAATTGATAAAGAATAATCAAATTTTTCCCTGAATCGATATTGTTCTAATTTCAAGTAAAGGGATATTATCTCCTTTTCCTGGCTTAAGGTGATAAAATCTTCATGGGAATGGTCTAGCACCAACCGCATCAATTTTGAAAATTCAGCCAAAAATTTATTAGCAGCCCGCTCATCATTTTGGGAAATGAATTGATTGACGGAATTCAACGCATTAAAAATGAAGTGTGGATTCATTTGACTACGCAAGGATTTTAAGGCAAGTAGTTGGTTGGCCAGTTTACTCGCCTGGGCATTTTTGTAAATAAAAAATGAGGTAACAATGATAATAAGTAGGATAAAGCATAAGCCATATATAATAAGCCGTTGCCTTGTGATCATTGATTGTTCTAGTGAATCTCGAGTCTCCTGCAATTGATAGCTTTGTTCCCCAATGGTCAAATCCTTTACCTGCTCCTCAATTAATTTTTGTTTTCGAATGATTTCAGACCGGGAGGCTAACTGACTGTCTTTTTCATGAACCAACTTTTGGGAAGCAATACTATATTTATCATAGTATTCAATGGCATTGATTTTATCGCCCATATTTTTAAAGGCCTCCGCCAGGGAAAGGTATGCAATTGACTGGTCAGCAAAGTTGCCGGAAGTGTCAGCAATGAAAGAAGCCTCAACCAACTCGTTAATTGCCATCATTGACTCTCCTGTTTCAATGTACAGCTCACCAAGCTCCACTTTTTCCTTGGATAACTTTGTCAGGTTGTTAGTGCTGATTTTTTGCTGAATATTTTGCGAGCGAAAATCAATTTCTTCTTCGTATCTGTTTTGGCTGCGAAGATTTTTTGTTATCTCTTCTTGCGCAATTTCCTGGCTTGATGGGTTTACCGTAACTGCATTTGCAAAATCTTCATCGTCTTCATCGGTATAATTTCCTTGCTTAAATGCTTCCTGTGCCTTATCCAGCTCATTCATTCGGGCATAGATCTTTGCTTTTTGATTTAAAATTTCCTGATTATTACTTCTCACTTTACGTCTCCCCAATATTTTTTCAGCTCGTTCTGCATATGAAAGGGCGGTTTCATAATTACCCTGTTGAAAGTACACCTCAGATATATTTAAAAAGGAATAAAACTGACCTTCAATGGTATTGTCTGATTTTAATAATAATTGAAACCTATCTAAAGCTAGCTGGTATTCCTGTAATTGTAGGTAAGTAGATCCTTGACCTTTTAATGCTTTTATCGCTTCATTTTTATAATCAGTAAGAGGTAAGAATATCTGATATGCCTTTGCATAATAATCATTTGCCAGATTCCATTCCCGGATGTTCTCATTGATTTCTGCCAGCAATAAATAACAACGCCCCTGGCTAGAAAGATCTTTGTTAGCAATGCTGGCAGATAGCGCTTCTTCAAGTTTATCGAGTGCAAGTGAGGGATCTTTTTTGATCAACGATTCAGCTTCATCAATTATAAACTGAGTGTTTACGGCCTTCTTAGAGCTAGATATTTTTTTCTCACCAACTTGTGCAAAGAGAGAGGAGCAGGATATTACCAGCAATATGATCAACAGGCTTTTTTTCATCTGAGACCTACATTTTGATTATGTAGTGTTTCTAATTTAAGGCAATATATCAATTAATTTTTTACTGAATTCATGTGGATTATCATCATTTTCCTTCTTTACTAAGTGGAATATCGCCTTCACTAAGTGAATCACATCACCCACTAATTGCAACTATTATTTTTTCAAATTTCCGAAGAGCTTTAAAGAGAATTTTAAAAAGCATAAGTCATGAAAAACTATCGAATAAATATTTTTAACCTCCCACACATTTTATTATCAATTGTCCTTTTGATTGCTGTTTCTTCCTGCAGCTCGGCTAATTCCAGAAATGAAGCTCCTGAGGTGGAATTAAATCATGTTCAAACTGTCGCTGAGGAGTCAGATCAGAACATAATGCTGGCTTTACTTTTAGATACCAGCAATAGTATGGATGGACTAATCGATCAGGCAAAGTCTCAACTTTGGAAAATTGTTAATGAGTTATCAGCAGCCAAGTGTGATGATGGCAGCCGGCCAAATATCAAAATAGCCCTATATGAATATGGTAATGATCGTCTGCCTTCTTCCGAAAATTATATCAGGATGGTAAGCCCATTGACGGACGATTTGGATGAGATTTCGAGTAAGCTGTTTTCTTTGACTACCAATGGCGGAAGTGAATTTTGTGGGGCTGTAATTCAGTCTTCACTAAATCAGCTAGATTGGTCAGAATCTCAGGCTGATCTCAAAATGATCTTTATTGCAGGTAATGAACCATTCACCCAGGGGAATATTTTTTACAGGACTGTATGTGAAAAAGCTAAGGCCAATGATGTGGTAGTGAATACCATTTTTTGTGGAGATTATCACGAAGGAATTCGCACAAGCTGGAAAGATGGCGCTGATATTACAGGTGGTGATTATATGAGTATTGCTCAGGATGTTAAGACCATTTTTGTTTCTACTCCTTATGATGATAAAATTGACAAATTAAACTCTCAACTTAATAATACCTATATCTACTATGGTCGGCGAGGTGAGAGTAAAAAGGCTATGCAAATGACAGAAGATGCCAATGCGGAATCATATGGTCAGGCCAATAAAATTAACCGGGCTATTTCAAAGAGTTCACATGCGTATAAAAATTCTTCCTGGGATCTGGTAGATGCTTATAAAGATGATAAAAGCGCTATCAAAAAGGTAGATGAACAATATTTGCCAGAGGAAATGAAGATCATGTCTGATGATCAAAAAGAAGAATTTGTAGAAGAAAAATTAGAGGAGAGAAAAACTATTCAAATACAGATACAAAAATTGAACAAGCAAAGAATGGCCTATATTGAACAAAATCAGCCGGAAGAAGTTCAGGAGAATATGCTGGATAAGGCGATGATAAAATCCATTAAAGAAAAAGCAACCACAAAAAATCTTAATTTTGAATGAAATTGATGAATAAATTGAATCATTAAAATCTAACCATTGCGAGAAATCATCATCATTGGAGGAGGATTAGCCGGACTAGTTTCGGCTATTTTGCTGAAAAGAAAAGGCAGGGATGTAGTGTTGATTGAAAGGAAGGAATATCCTTTTCATCGCGTTTGTGGGGAATATGTTTCCAATGAAGTAAGGGCTTTTCTTGATAAAATCGGATTGTTACCTAATGTTGATTTTGCTGAAATAGATACCTTTGGGCTATCAAGTACAAATGGTAAAATCGGATTTGAAAAGTTGGATTTGGGTGGCTTTGGCATCAGTCGTTATTCGCTTGATCATCATATTTTTAAAATCGCACAATCAGAAAATGTAGAATGATTGACGAGTGAGAAAGTGGATGATGTAGTCTATAATAATGATGAATTTACTATTCGATTATCCAGTCAGCAAATATTGAAAGCAAAGATAGTAATCGGTGCCTTTGGAAAGAGATCTAATCTCGACCAGCAATTAAACCGAAGTTTTTTCTTTCGAAAATCACCATACATTGGTGTAAAATATCATGCAAAGACCAGCCATCCTGCCAATGTAGTCGCCTTGCATAATTTTGAAGGTGGATATTGTGGAATCAATGGTATTGAAGATGGGAAAACAAATATTTGTTACTTAAGCAAAAGGGATAATCTTAAAGCTTATGGGAATATTCCACTGATGCAGGAAAAAGTATTATTTCAAAACCCCCAAATTGAAAAAATATTCAGCAATGCCGAAATGCTTTTTGATAAACCGGAAGTGATCAATGAGATTTCATTTGAAACCAAAAAACCCGTTGAAGAGCATATTTTAATGTGTGGAGATGCTGCGGGAATGATCACACCTCTCTGTGGTAATGGTATGGCCATGGCGATTCATGCAGCCAAAATTGTTAGTGAACACGTCAATTCATTTTTTACTAAGAAGGCAATTTCCAGAGGGGAGCTGGAATTAAACTACACCAGGGAATGGTCATCTAATTTTAAGTTTCGCTTATGGTATGGCCGACAAGTTCAAAGATTATTTGGGAATCATTCATTTTCAAATTTTTCAGTAAATCTCATTAACCATGTAAAGCCTTTAAGCAGGGCAATGATTAGAAGTTCACATGGGAAGCCGATTTAAAAGAATGTGATTAAATTGTGTTCAGACAACAACATATACAAAAAAAAGAGGTTCAGAAAAGTTGCTGAAATGAAATTGAGTTTCATAGTATGTGTGAAATCAGCCTTTGATTCATCTTTCAAAACTTGAAAAAACCAGGAATTAAAGTAAATCAATATAGGAAGCATCATTCCAAGAAATACCCATTCGTAAGATGCTTGATATCGAATATTAAAATACCACCAAAATAAACCGGAAGCTATGGCAAAGGTAATGGCAGTAAAGTTAAATGTTCCCTTTATTCCCAATTGATAACTTAATGTAATATCACCTCTTTTTGCATCTTCATCATGCTGATAAATTTGCGTCATAGGGTAGGAACCCCACAATATTCCTGAAGAAAGCAATGCTGGAATTATATAATTTGTTTCAGTAAATGCTTCAAAACCAATGCCATTCAAGCCAATGACAGCCATGATAAACGTAAAAGCACCCTGAAAAAAACCTACCACCAGCCAGCTAACATAAGTGAGTTTTTTTAACCGGATAAGTGGATGGCTATACGCTTTCGAAACAAGGCCATAGATGAACAGAAGCAACGCAAATTGCCAATTAATTGTAAAGCCAATAAGAATGGCAATAACATCAAAGAGTAATGCCAATTGGTAAAGTCCTTTGTTAACCATTGGTGGATTTTTTAGTCCGCCAATGCTCTTTTCATCTTTATCAAAATAACTATTGTAGCCATTACTGGCAGGATATAAAAATAGATGGAGAGAAATAAACACGAGAATAAATCGACCAATATTAATTTCTGCAATAGTAGCTGCTGCAAAAATAAATACAGGCATTAAAAAGAACGAAAAAGGGATACGTAAGTGTAGCCAGGTGGACCGGGTAAACATGAATTATAAAATTTAGTGTTCAATATATTTAATTTTCACTATACTTAGGAATAATGAGTGCATACATCACTTCTATCGGTACAGCTAACCCAACCTATAAAATCAACCAGCAACAGGTGCTGGATTTTATGATAAATGCACATGAATTGGATGATGAGGAAGCAAAAAAACTAGCCATATTATATAGAGCCACCGGCATTCATTATCGGTATACTACCATAAAAGATTATGCAGAAAAGGATGCTCACACTTTTTTTCCTGACAATAAGGACTTGGAGCCACTTCCTTCTACCAGCCAACGAAATCAATGGTATAAGCAGGAAGCATTGCAATTAAGCGAAATAGCGACTAATCGATGTATTAAAGGTCATATTTTGCCGGAGGAGATTACGCATTTAATTACCGTGAGCTGCACGGGTATGTATGCGCCAGGTCTAGATATTGAATTGGTGGAACAATTGGGTCTCCCTAAAAATGTTGAGCGTACAGCTATCAATTTTATGGGATGTTATGCTGCTTTTAATGCAATGAAGCTAGCGAAACATATTTGTAATGCTTCTCAAGCCAATGTATTGGTGGTTTGTACAGAGCTTTGCAGTATTCATTTTCAGAAAGAAAAAAATGAAGATAACTTGTTAGCAAATGCACTTTTTGGCGATGGCTCGGCAGCAGTATTAATACAATCGACCCCTTCGGTAAAAGCAAGCCTGGAATTAAAAAATTTTAAATGCGATTTACTTCCTTCAGGAAAAGATGATATGGCCTGGAATATAGGAGACACAGGTTTTGAAATGAAACTTACCACCTATGTTCCTGACGTGATTCGATCTGGAATTGAGCCTTTAATAAAGAAAATGTTTGATTTATCCGAGCCTAAAAAATTTGATTATTATGCTGTTCATCCGGGAGGAAAAAAGATTTTGGAAGTAGTAGAAAATGCCCTTGGGATATTAAAAATAGAAAATTCAGTTTCGCATGAGATATTACGGGACTATGGGAATATGTCTTCTCCAACCATTTTGTTTGTTTTTAAAAAGATCATGGATCAGCTAATGGAAAATGATCATCAAAAAAATATCCTGGGAATAGCTTTTGGACCGGGGTTGACCTTGGAAAGCTTGCAAGCTGAAGTGCATTATCCATGAAAATAGATTTTAGCGAGCGATCGACCCACAAAGAATGGATGGATGATTTTTCCATCGGAGGTCCACTTATCGAGCAAACCCTCCGTGAAATAGCAACCATCAATAAATGGTTGGGAGGTAATAAAATCACATTAAACTGTGTAAAGCATTTAATTCGCGAAAGTAAAAACAAAACAATCCGAATTGTGGATATAGGTTGTGGAGGAGGGGAGATTTTGCGATTAATTGCTAAATGGTGTAGAAAAAACAAAATTTTAGTTCAATTAATTGGTATAGATGCCAATCCACATGTGGTGCAATTTGCCCAACAAAACAGCCAGGATTTTCCTGAAATTGAATACAAGGCCATCGACATATTTTCATCGGAATTTTCTGCAATAAAATGTGATATCATCTTAGCCACCTTATTTACTCATCATTTTACGGATGATGAACTCAAATCACTTTTTAAACAATTTTCCATCCAGTCAAATCAAGGAGTGATTATAAATGATTTGCACCGGCATTGGTTTGCCTATTATTCTATAGACTGGATCACCCGAATTTTATCAAAGTCAGCTATGGTGAGAAATGACGCTAAGCTTTCTGTGCTGAGGTCATTCAGTAAAAAGGAGCTAATAAAACTTTTAAAAGAATCTGGAATCAATAATTATTCGATCCATTGGAAATGGGCATTCAGATGGCAATTAATTTTTTCTAAATAGAGTAGGCTTCATTGCATAACCTGTTTATTATCATTTCATCCCCTGAATATCAGGAGTTTTCACTATTTTGAAAACAAACATTGATGATTATGAACAGAAGAGAAGTTTTGCAATCCATGGGGTTGGTTTCGGCGCATGTGCTTTTTCCTACAGTGCTATCTGGCTTTCTTTCCAGATGCACATCGCCTGAAAAATCATCCTTCCAACCTGCATTTTTCACCGAAAAAGAATTTGATGCGCTGGCACAAATAATTGATGTGATACTACCAGCAACTTCCACCAAGTCAGCTGCTGAGGTAGAAACCCATGTTTTCCTGGATGAAGTTTTTGCGAAATGCTTTAATACCGATCAGCAAAAGGTTATGAAGGAGGGGATTGAAAAGCTTGTTCCAGAATTTTTAGCAGCAGAGAATAAGCCGTCTTTTCTAACAGAAATTGATCAAAAAGCATTTTCAGGAGATGAGGATTATGGTTTTTTCAAAACAATAAAGCAATACACTTTAGTAGGTTTTTTTACTTCACAGGAAGGAGAAATAAAAGCCAGTAATTATGTGAAAATACCAGGGGACTACAAGGGCGAGATTCCATTAGATGAAAATACCCTTAATTATGGCGAAACAGGTTTAAGATTTTATTTATAAGACAATGCAAGAGACTTACAATATACTGGGCAAAGGAACAAAGGAAAATACCTATGATGCAATTGTAATAGGATCTGGGATGTCAGGAGGAATAGCAGCAAAAGAATTGACTCAAAAAGGATTAAAAACCCTTGTGCTGGAGCGAGGAAGAATGGTAGAACACGTGAAAGATTATCCTACCGCATTGACTGATCCATGGGACTTACCCATGCGCAATCTGGTAAGCGAAGAGGTAAAAAAGGATTATGACATTCAGAAAACACTTTATCTGTTTGGGCAGGATTGTAAGCATTTTTTAGTGAAAGATAGTGAGAGTCCCTACCACCAAACCAAGCCATTTATGTGGTATCGTGGATACCAAATGGGAGGGCGGTCATTACTTTGGGCAAAGCACGCCTGGCGATTAAGTGATGATGATTTTGAAGCCAATGCCCGGGACGGGATAGCTATTGACTGGCCCATCCGGTACAAAGATATTTCTCCCTGGTATGATTATGTCGAATCTTATATCGGTGTAAGTGGAAATAATGATGGTATTCCACAATTGCCGGATGGTAAATTGCTTCCTCCTTTTCCTATGAATGCCATTGAAAAACATTTAAGTAAAAGAATAAAAGAAGAGTTCGCCGAAAGGGATTTAATCATTAGCCGAATGGCTATTTTAACCCAGGACCATAATGGAAGAGGTAAGTGCAGGAACCGGAATTTATGTCATCGGGGATGTGTTTTTGGTGCTTATTATTCTAGTAATTCCGCTTCACTCCCGGATGCGGCAAAAACGGGTAATTTGACCATGAGACCCTATTCTATCGTTGAGCGGTTGATTTACGATAAAGAAACGCAAAAAGTTAAGGGAGTACAGATTATTGATGCTGAAACTGGGGAGAGCTATGAATATTTTGCTAAAGTCGTTTTTTTAAATGCATCAACTTTGGGAAGCACCCAGATATTACTGCAATCAGCTACTGATGAATTTCCAGATGGCCTGGCGAATTCCAGTGGCGTTTTAGGTCATTATTTAATGGATCATCATGCGGCAGTAGGAGCTACAGGAACATATACAGGGTTGAAGGATTCCTTTTATTACGGACAGCGGCCTGCAAGTGTGTATATCCCACGATTTAGGAATGTTGGGAAAAGAGATCAGGATTATTTACGTGGATATACATTTGAAAATTATACACGAAGAACCAATTGGACACGAGGATTTTACCAGCAGGGTTTAGGAGCCGAATGGAAGGATGCGCTGACCAAACCCGGTGACTGGTCGATTTATTTTGAGGCCTATGGTGAAACACTACCAGAATTTGAAAATCAAGTTACCCTTCATCCTGATAAAAAAGATAAATGGGGGTTGCCACAAATTGCAATAGATATTGAATATGGTGAGAATGAATTAACCATGAGGAAAGACATGCAGGCTACATCTATAGAAATGCTGGAAGCTTGTGGCGTAGAAGGTGTAAATGGGTTTGATCAGCTACCGCCTCCAGGCCATGTTATTCACGAAATGGGTACCGCCAGAATGGGTAATGACCCGAAAACTTCCGTGTTGAATAAATGGAACCAGGCGCATGACATTAAAAACCTATTTGTCACAGATGGATCATTTATGGTTTCTTCACCGCCTCAAAACCCATCATTGACTTACATGGCAATGACTGCAAGAGCGGTAGATTATGCAGTAAAGCAGATGGAGAAAGGGGAGATTTAGGAAGGAATACTGAGAATTAAATTTGTTTTAAATTTTCATTCTAGTTTTTATAACGACTTAATTTTCCAGGATACTGACGAGTGTGAAAAACATCAGTTATGATCACAATATTTTCATTTTTATTGTACTCATAAATTATTTTATAGCTGGTTTCTACTAGATATCAGCTGTTTTGACCTTTTTTAGCGAGAAAAGGTTCCATCTGGCCGGATTCAGGATATTGTTCCAATTGTTCGACCTTTGACATCAAGAGATTTATAAATTTAATAGCATGTCTTGCAGATCTTTCACGTGAAAAAATATAATCATAAATATCATCATGGCACCCAATCGCAAAAGGAGTCCATTTAATAATTGTTTTACTTTTGGGCATTCTTTTTTGAAAAATAAGCTTTTACTTCTTGATGATCTATCAAATGGTTTTCTTTTATTGCTTTTTGTGAAAGTTCGTTTCGCTCATAAAACAATGACAAACTCATCGGGTGAAGAGAATTTTCATATTGCTTAGTTTTTCCAATTGCAAGGATGTTTTTAATAGCTTTTACAACATGTATATCCTCAATTTTATCAATCTCGGTTTTGATAAATGCTTTTTCCTTAAGTAAATCCATATACACTAATTTTCTTTAAAATAATGAATTTAAGTTGGTTTAGGTCATCTGGTATTAATAAAATGATCTTTTTAAGGTTAAAAATTGTTTATGTTTAAACTAACATTTGTTTAAAATCTTTTTTCATCCCCTAACTTCCATTACATTTTTATAACTTTGCGCCCTCAATTTTGAAAATCAATCATCGAGTTCATGAGTGGCGAAATACGTGTACGTTTTGCACCTAGTCCTACAGGTGCCCTTCACATTGGCGGAGTAAGAACAGCTTTGTACAATTATTTATTTGCAAAAAAGAATGGTGGGAAATTTATTCTTCGCATTGAAGATACCGATCAAACGAGATTTGTTGAAGGTGCCGAAGAATATATCCGCGAAGCCTTGCAGTGGATAGGAATTAACATAGATGAAGGTGTAGCTGAAGGAGGAGAGTTTGGCCCATACAAGCAATCTGAAAGAAAAGATATATACCTGAAATATGCTCAGCAATTGATTGATGAAGACAAGGCGTATTATGCTTTTGACACATCGGAAGAGCTGGAAGCAATGCGGGAGCGACTGAAAGAAGCAAAAGTGGCTAATCCTGTTTATGACAGTATTACTCGTATGAGCATGAAAAACTCCATCACACTATCTAAAGAAGAGACGGAAGATAAAATAAAAAATGGTGATCCATATGTGATCCGTTTAAAAGTACCTCGAAAAGAAGAGGTTCGGTTAAACGACATGGTGCGAAGTTGGGTGGTGGTACACACTGCCAATATCGATGATAAGATATTGGTGAAATCTGATGGTATGCCTACCTATCACCTTGCCAATGTAGTGGATGATCATTTGATGAAAATTACCCATGTGATTCGTGGTGAAGAATGGTTGCCATCAGCGCCATTACATGTGTTATTATATAAATATTTAGGTTGGGAAGACAGTATGCCCCAGTTTGCTCATTTGCCATTATTGCTAAAACCAGATGGAAATGGCAAGCTCAGCAAGCGGGATGCAGATAAAAAAGGATACCCGGTATTTCCTTTGGATTGGACAGATCCATCCACCGGTGATTTCTCGATGGGGTTCAGGGAAGCTGGTTATTTACCTGATGCGTTAGTAAACTTTTTGGCACTATTAGGTTGGAATCCTGGTACAGAACAGGAACTTTTCAATATGGAAGAACTGATCAAGGCATTCAGCTTAGATCGTATTAATAAAGCGGGAGCAAAATTTGATATTGAGAAGGGAAAATGGTTTAACCAACAATACCTGAAAAATAGAACCGATAAAGAACTATCATCTTTTCTTTTAAAAGAGTTAACAAGTGAAAATATTACTTGTGAACAGGAAATAGCTGAGAAAATATGCGGATTGATGAAGGAACGTGTCACTTTTCCGTCAGAAATTTGGACAAGCGCACGATATTTTTTCAATGACCCGGAGGAATATGATCAAAAGGTGACAAAGAAAAAATGGAAAGAAGAAGCTATTTCATTTTTGAATGTTTATAAATCCAAAGTTCAGCAAGTTGCAACTTTGACTGGTGAGGAAGCTCATGATTTACTTCAGAAAACTAGTGAAGAGACAGAAATTGGTCTAGGTAAAGTGATGCAAGCTTTGAGATTGGCATTAACTGGCCAGGGAGGTGGTCCAGACCTGATGGGGATCATGGAAATTATAGGAAAAGATGCCGTAATTAGTAGAATAGATAAGGCATTTTCTGTTCTTGGTTCGTAAAAAAATCAACAAATCATGCCTCATCTTATTGTTTTACCCCTTAACACGAAGATGAGAATGAAAAAGAAGCAACACCCAAAAGAGGAGAAATTAAAGGTTAATCCTGAATTGGAAGGACTTGATATTCATATCAATTCACTTGGCGAGATTAACTCTAATGTTGACATTGAAAAAATAAATAATTTTCTCAATAAGCATGTCATTGATAAGAAGTTGAGGGATAGGTAATTATTTAATCAATATCCCCAGTGGGCAATGGTCGGACCCAAACACCTCATTGAGAATGAAAGCATCTTCAATTTCAGATAAAAGGGATTTGCTCACCAAAAAATAATCAATTCTCCATCCGATATTATTTGCTCTTGCATTTGCCCGGAAACTCCACCAGGTATATTTCACTTCTTCAGGATATAAATGACGGAAAGTGTCTGTAAAGCCATTGTCAATAAATTGTGTAAACCCATCTATTTCAGTTTGAGTGTAACCGGCAGATTTATTATAGTTGGCTTTAGGCCGGGCAATGTCAATTTCCTGATGCGCCACATTAAAATCACCACATACAATCACCGGTTTCTTTTCTTCCAATCCCTTTAAATAAGCTAAAAAGGCAGCATCCCAGGTTTTACGATAATCCAAGCGTACCAACTCATTTCCAGAATTGGGTACATATACATTAACCACAAAAAAGCCTTTCATTTCAACGGTTGTTATTCGACCTTCCTGGTCATGTTCTTCCATGCCCATGTCATAGCTTACTGAAAGTGGTTTTTCCTTGGTAAGAATAGCTGTACCGGAGTACCCCTTTCGTGCTTTTGAAGCATTTGCGGCTACATGATATCCATTGAGCAATTGAACCGTATCTTTCACCTGCTCGGTATTGGCTTTTGTTTCTTGTAAGCACAGAATATCCGGATCGATTGTTTTAACATTTGCAGCAAAGTCTTTCTTAAAAATGGCCCTGATACCATTTACATTCCAGGAGACAATTTTCATGGGATAGTTATATTTGATGGAAATAAAAATTAAAGATATAAAAGTATAGAAAACTTCCATTCAAAAACACTATCATCCATTTAGCGACACCTGTTTTGACTTCTTTCTTTTTACTGAGTAATATTATAAAGCAAGTGTAAAATTATTGATCCATGTATGAACGAAAAAAATTGCTTGAATTCGCAGATCAAAAGGCGAAGGAAAATAAGCGATTGGTTTTAGCGACAATTATAAAAACCATTGGCTCTTCTTATCGAAAGAAAGGCACCCAAATGATCATTGCTGAAGATCTGGAATATGAAGGAGCCATTAGTGGAGGATGTGTAGAGAATGAGGCGCTGCGTCAGTCTGAAATTGTTTTGCATAAAAATGAAAGTGTCATATTTGAATATGACGGTGAATATAAATTAGGGTGCAAGGGCAAGATTTATGTGCTTTTAGAGCAAATTGATCCGGCTACATTGAAAATTTTATCTGAGAAATTTAAAGAGTTTTACAAAGCTCGAAAACCGATCAAACTTGGTTTAATTAAGAATAAAACGGCAGAAAAAGCATCATCATATTTTTCTTTTGGAGGTGAGAAAATTGAAATGAGCCAACCGAAGGAAAATTTCGACTATAACCAAAATGAGGAGCTAACCATTAACCCACAGCAACAATTATTAATAATAGGTGGGGAATATGATAGTGTTACTTTAGCTCGTTTGGCCAATGAAACCGGGGTTCTCACACGTCTGATTGTGAAGGAAACTTTTAATCATACACTTCCTCCCGAAATAAAAGTAGCCTACTATAAACCTGAAGATGTGCCTCAAGCTTTTATTTTTGATGAGCAAACTGCCATTGTTTTGATGACGCATTCGCTATCAAAAGACTTGAATTATTTAATAGAGGTATTAAAAGTTAAATCTGGCTATTTGGGTATTCTTGGCCCACCTAGCAGGCGAGAGATTATCCTCAATAACCTGATGGCACACGATGAAAATTTGATGTTTCAATATGCTGATAAGCTTGAGAATATGTTTGGTCCAATTGGGTTAAATATTGGTGCCAAAACCCCTGAAGAAATTAGCATTTCTATCTTGAGTGAAATCATTTCTGTGTTTAACAAGCAGAAAGTGGAATTAAATGTTTAGCCAATCAGGTTTTAAAAAATAGCTGCTAATAATTTAAATGGAAGTAGAATGATCGTTCCGACAATTGCAAAAACAAAATGCAGTGTTACTCCCAGAATTTTAAAGGGTAGTAGAATCAACCAAAACATAAATAAGAAGAAAAACACGGCTAATCCTATTGGCCAACAACAGGCGATAAGACAAAATACCAGAAAGAAAATTAATAATGTTTTCATAGTAGTCTAATTGAGATATAATAATTCAATCCACTAATCTCAAAATCCAAACCAACAAAACTAAATAATTGTATTTCAGTGTTTTGAAAGCTGGGATTGTTAAAGATATGTTTGATAATGAACAGTTGTTTGTTCGATATTGAATAGTTGGAAACGGGATTTGTTGTTGAATTAATGTGGAAGCGTTACCGAAAAGGTGGTGCCCACATTAGTCTTGCTGGCCACCTCTACCTCCCCATTTAACCTCTCTACTGCTCTTTTTAGTATATAAAGTCCTAAACCGGTTCCAACCACATTATCATTGGCTCTGTAAAACATATCGAATATTTTACCTTGATATTTAGGTTCTATCCCCAGGCCATTGTCTTCGGCAAGGATTACGATGTTATCCTCCTCTTTAGAGATCGAAATTTTAACATAAGGTTTATTCTCTTCCTGGCGACTATATTTTATTCCATTTTCAATGAGGTTTTGTATGATTGTATTAAATACAGGCCATTCCGAATGGAATTCGATAGAATAATCAATTTCTTTAATAAATTCTATTTTATTGAAATTTGGCAAATATTTATAAGACGAAATGCAGTCGTCAATAATTTGATCAAAACTTATCAGTTGCTTTTCTATCTTTTGATGGTTCATTCGGGTTAAGTTGATCAGCTCCATTACTATTCTGCTGATCCGTTTAATTTGAACCTTATACATGTCAAAATACTGAAGAGCTATTTTGTCTTTAATGTCTACACTTACCAGGTTATTTAAGCCTTCCAGGGAATTAATTGGACCTTTTAAGTCATGTGAAATCCTGTAAAAGAAAGAATCAAGCTCAACATTCTTTTTTTGGATAATATCAGCTTTCTCCCGCTGAATAATTGACTCTCTTTCTAATGCTCTGATTTTAGCAATCGAGTCATAGCTTTTAATAACGTCGTGGGTATGAGTATTAATTACGGTCTCTTTTGTGGTAATGTATTTTTCCAGAAAATGCAATGCATGATCGTTGTCACCTTCTTCTTTAGCCATTTGGTAGAGGTGATGGTAAGCCTTAAATTTGATCAGTATAATGTTAAACTCTTCTGCAATAGAAAGAGCTTTTTTAAGCAAAACGCGCGATTGCGAAAAGTCTTTCATATGAAAATAAAGCGCCCCCATTTTATTACACGTCATCCCGAGCCCTACTTTGTCGCCCATCTCTTCATGGATTTTTTTTGATTCCTTAAAATCTGTCTCAGACTTGAGATATTCCCCGGTCTTCATATATATTTTTGCCCGGCCATATAGCGCAAAACCAAGACCACGAATATCACCAGTTTGAGTTTTTAATTGAATGCTTTTTTCAATCAGTTCCATTGCTTTATCAATCCGGTCCTGATTTAGGTAAATTCCGGAAAGAGGATTGTAGGCATTTGATTCGAGGTTTAAATCATTTACTTTTTTAGCTGCTACAACAGCATCTTTGTATGATTGAATGGCATTTTTTACGTCACCAAGATATTCATAAATGGTGCCCATAGATTTTAAAACCCGTGACACATGATGATACTCTTTTAGTTCCTTATAAATAAGCCGACAATCCAATAACAATTGGAGCCCTTCATGAAAATGATCGGTTTTGTAGTATAATGAAGCGATATTGAACTTTGCATCTGCAATTCCACGTAGATCATTTACTTCCTCATAATAGCTAAGTGCTTGTTCTGATAATTTTTTAGACTCTGTATAATCACATTGAATCATCAGAAAAAGAGCCAACTGACTTTTGGAATTTGCAATTTCTTGATCGAGTTGATTTTCCTCAGCAATTTTCAACGCTTCATTGGCAAGACTGACACTGGCAGGAAGGTCATTGATCCTTGTAGCATATGCTTTTTGCAAAAGACATGCGATATCTTCCGTTAAAGTTGTGGCTTTAGAAGTATTTGGTTCCATGAAACATATCAATCCAGTTGATAAAATTATGAAAAATTGTCAAACTAATATCAGACTTTGTGAATTCTAAGACGCTATTATTTAAAATGTTATAGATATTACCTGTGATACGTAATCTATTTTATAAATAAATTGTTAATCAATTAAGGTTAGGTTTGTTTACAGATAAAAAAGGCTTTTAAATGAATCGAAAGTTTATTCCTCTAATTTTATTCATAACACAGCTTTATTCGTGTAACGTCACCCAGCATTATATAAAAAAGGCGGAAAAGAATTATACAAAATGGGGAAGTGATTCACAATTAATTTCCACTGACTCTGCGAGTGTGTTCTGGAGAAAAGTGGGAGAAGGGAATAAGAAATTATTACTCATTCATGGATTTGGTCCGGTGCCGCAAATTCAATGGATGGAGTTAGTAGAAGAGTTGTACGGTGAATATACGATTTACATTCCCGATCTATTATATTTTGGCAAAAGTACCAGCAACATCGATTGTTATGATCCAAGGTTTTTGGCCAGGCAAATCACGCAAACTTTTTCCACTTTTGGAGAAGACCAATATTACATAGCAGGGGTTTCTTATGGAGGGTTAGTCGCTTCATTAATTGCTAACCAACACAAGAAAAATGTTTCTGGTCTCATTCTAATGGATGCGTTGTCTAAACATATGGATCGAGCGTATGCTGATTCTTTAGCGCTTACAATGGGATATGAAAAACTAGGGCAACTGCTGGTACCGGAAAATGGAAAACAATTAAAGGCACTATTCAAATTAACATTTTATAAACCTCCTGGTTATCCTGCGTTCACATTAAATAAACCAGCAGTTCAATTGTATGGAAACCAGCGGATTGAAAAACAAAACCTTTTAGGTTATTTGTATCAAAATGAAAAACAAATAAAAACCTGGAAGCTTACTTATGAAGGTCCTGTAGTCATTATTTGGGGTAAACAGGATTTACTTATCCCACTTGAAAATGCTTTTTTAATTAAACAGCAATATGAAGATTCTTATCTGGAAATAATCGACAAAGGAGCACACGTGGTCAATATGGAAAATGCAAATGAGGTGGCAGCGATCATAAGATCCTTTACCCATAAGCAATAAAAAAGGCCACTTGATCAAGCGGCCTTTCGATATAAAATCTGTTTTTCTAATTAAATATCTCCTTTTGGTTTGATTTTTTTGCTCAAATCCAATACTACCGGAGTGGCAATAAATACCGAAGAATATGTTCCTACCATAATTCCAATGAATAATGCGAAAGAGAATCCTCTTAGCACTTCACCACCAAAAACAAGTAGAATGAATACCACAATTAAAGTAGTAACAGAAGTCATTAATGTTCTACTTATTGTGTTATTCAAAGCCATATTAAAGGTATCAATATCCTTTTCATGAGGTTTTTCGGCAAGGTTTTCCCTGATCCTGTCAAATACAACCACGGTATCGTTAATGGAATAACCAATAATTGTTAACATCGCAGCAATAAATATTTGATCCACTTCGAAAGCAACTCCAAACATTCTTGCGATTGCAAAGGCAGATATTACAAAGAGCGTATCGTGAATTAATGCTACAATAGCTCCTGAGCTATATTGCCATTTTTTAAACCGAACAAGGATATACAGGAATATAACAACGAGTGAGAAGAAAACAGCCCACATAGATGAATTCTTAATATCATCAGCAATAGTAGCTCCTACTTTAGATGTTCCTGAAATGGTGAAATGTGAATCATCTACCTGTGTGTCATCCTGGATGTATTGTAGACCTGTCATTTCACTAATACCAGCAATAAGCGATTGCTCTACCTTTGTATCAGCTTCTTCTGATTCATCTGCAACCAGATAACTGGTAGTCACTTTAACTATGTTATTAGAGCCATACCATTTTACTTCTGTACTCGCATTTTCGAAACTTGGTGTAAGTCCTACTTTTAAATCCGAAGCGACTACAGGGTTTTCAAATGCAACGATATATGATCTACCACCTGTGAAATCGACACCTAGATTCAGACCACCTTCAAAAATCACTAACGCAATTCCTAAAACAATAACAGAGGAAGAAATCATATAAGCGATTTTTCTTTTGCCAAGGAAGTCTAGATTTAAATTGCTGAACAAATTGGCAGTGAATGGAAAACTGATTGAGATTTTGGCATTATCGCCTTTTTTACCCATCCATGTGAAAATAACACGGGTGATAAATACGGCAGTGAAGAATGAACAAACAATACCAATCATCAATGTGGTAGCGAAACCTCTTACTGGTCCAAGACCGAAAGTGAAAAGAATTACAGCTGTTAAGAAGGTAGTAACGTTTGCATCTATAATAGAGCTAAATGCTTTACTATATCCCAGGTCAATGGCTCGTAAAAGCTGCTTGCCTAATCGTAATTCTTCACGAATCCTCTCAAAGATGAGCACGTTTGCATCAATGGACATACCGATGGTAAGCACGATACCGGCAATACCAGGCAGTGTAAGTGACGCACTTAAATCTGGCTGGGCCAGTATTCCCAGGATGAAAAATATATTAAATATAAGGGCAACGTTTGCTACTAAACCTGATTTAGCATAGTAGAAAATCATAAATAACACGACTATTCCTAAACCGAAAAGTACCGAGTTGATACCTTGCTTTTGAGCTTCTTTACCCAGTGATGGTCCAACAACAGCTTCCTCAACTATTCTGGTTCTTGCAGGTAGCGCACCTGCTCTCAATACACTTGCAAGGTCTTGTGCTTCAGTGATTTCATAATCACCCGTAATTCTTGACTGTCCTCCACCTATTTCCTGCTCTACATTTGGAGCTGAATGAACCTGGTCATCTAATACAATCGCAATCCTGTGGTTTACTAATTGACCGGTCATCCGTTGCCATTTTTTAGAACCAGTAGCATTCATGGTCATAGATATGGCAGGTCTTGAATATTCATCAAAAGTCTGAACGGCATTGGTGATTACTTCACCAGTCAATTCTGCTTCGCCACCTCTTCCTGTTCTTACAGCATAAAGGTAGATGATCTCATCACCACTTTCTGTTACAGTTGGCTTAAAGTGGTAAATGAATTTTACATTTGAAGGCATCATTCCTTTAAGGTCGCCTTGCATTAATCTTCTTAAAATTCTATTGACCTTTGATGTGTCTTTAAGGTTGACAACTCCATACGGATATCCTATAAGTGTTAAAAATTCAGATATCTGCGTATTTGCCAATGAATCAATAGCTGTTGTATCTGCTTCGTCCACTAAATCATCGATTGATCCTGTATCACTTTCATCTGTTAAAAGTGCAGACAATGCATCACTTTCGCTTTCCCCTGATGTTTCTTCCGATGAAGCTGTATCAATACTTACTTCCTCTCTGGCAAGTTGTTCTTCATCTACTAATCTCTCATTTAATGGTGCAATGTGGCTGTCAAGTTCCGGCCATTCTACTACTTCCAAAAACTCAAGTTTGGCTACTCCTTGCAATAATTTTCTTACCCGAGCCCTGTTTTCTACGCCTGGAAGTTCAATTTGAATTCTTCCTGATCCTTGTATTCTTTGAATATTTGGAGATGAAGTACCAAATTGGTCAACCCTCGCCCTGATAATTTGGAAAGATCTGTCTATCGCATCTTCTACTTCACTTCTTATAATGTTAAGTACCTGATCATCCGTCATGCTGCTATTAAAGCGGTCTCTGTTCGCAGCATTCAAAAAATAGGTATAGAGTGGAGTGTTAGGATCAGCCTCACGAAGAGAAGCATAGAAAAGATCAACAAATGGATCCTGACTGGTTCGTTGTTTTACTTTAGCTTCTCGAATAGCTTTTACCAAATTGGCATTGCTGGCATTTCCGCTTAGTCCTGTGATAATATCTTCTGGTGATATTTCTAGCGTTACGTGCATACCACCCTGAAGGTCGAGTCCAAGAGAAAGTTCAGACTCTTTTACTTCTTTATAGGAATAATCTTTTCCAAGAAAATTATATACAGGGAGGTTCCAGATAGAATCAAGGTAACCTTGTCGCTTAGAAAAGTTTATGTTTCCGGATTCGTCCCTGGCAAACTCCCGGGCTTCCTGCGAAATATTCCTGGAAACGAATGTAAACTGCAGGTAATACAAACATAATAGTGTAATGACTATCGTGATAGTCACAATAAATCCTTTATTTTTCATTGTATAAGTTATTTCAAATAATTTCTAATTGATGATTAATAAATAGTGTTTGTTGATAGGAATTCAGTAAACACTAGGGTGCATTGGGGGAAATGATAAAGTGGAATAATGTTTTAAAATATTCCTCACTTTCTTTTTCGTGGTAGAGATTATAACTGTGCGTGTTGTCGAGAATTAATGGAAGTTCAAACTCACAATACAAATCCGGATGAATATCCACCTGAAGATTAGGGGAGATGTTTTTAACGATCTGATAAGAATACTCCTGAGCAGGAACATCTTGATCATCCTCATCGCTTGTGGTTTGAGAAGTTTCTATTGAATGCAATGGTGCATATGCCAGCACATCGTAACTCAGTGAAGAGCCAATTGCTGTTGCTAACCATATGAATAATAGAATTTTTCTCAACTCAGTTATTTTATTTGCGGGCAGCAAATGTAATTAAATATTAAAAGAAAGCAATGATGATGTGGGTATTCTGTCAATTCAAAAATAGAATTGCTATTTACTTTTTAATTTTTTGTTTAAAAAACCAGCTATAAGATTGATAGCCATTGACATATCATTGGAATTAGGGACAACCAGGTCAGCAGAATGCCGGTGTGGATCAATATGATTTCGGTAAGAAGGCTCCACATGATGTTCGTAACGATAGAGCACATCTTCCATTTCATAGCCTCTTTCTACGGCATCTCGTATAATTCGTCTTTTGATTTTTACAATATCTGTGGCATCAATAAAAATTTTCAGATCAAAGATTTGTTGTAGATGTGGATAGCTAAAAGTGAAGATCCCTTCTACTATAATTAATGGGGCTGGTTTAAGGATTAACTGTTTTGGTTTTTTGTATTTATTATTGAAAGTATATTCATCAATGACTACTTCTTTACCAATTTTAAGTTGCTCTATGTTTTGGATAAACTTATCAAAATCTACGGCCTCCAACCGGTCAAAATTTTTGATTCCATTGTCATCAACCGGAACCTCATCAATGTTTTTGTAATAATTATCTTGCGAAATTTGGCATACTAAATTTGAAGGGAGTTGTTGTACCAGTCTATCTATAAAAAAAGTTTTGCCAGAACCGCTTCCTCCTGATATACCTACAATAAATGGAGAATTCATTTCCTGGGGATTAATCTTTTACCTTTTTAAGTAAAAATTGACTAAGCTTTTGAATAGCCTGTCCGCGATGACTGATTTTATTTTTTTCTTCCATAGACATTTCTGCAAAAGAAATCTCATAGCCTTTTGGGATGAAAATAGGATCGTAGCCAAATCCTTCATTGCCTTTTAGTTCCCTTGATATAATGCCCTGCACTCTACCTTCAAATTGTTTGGTTTTACCATTGCTAATCAGGGTAATTACAGTTCTAAATTGAGCCCTCCGGTCATTATTGTCAATCATGGTATTAAGCAGAAGATCCATATTGTCCTTTGGGGAGCATTCTGGCCCTGCATATCGAGCGGAGTAAACGCCAGGTGCGCCATCAAGTGCTACCACCTCTAAGCCCGTATCATCGGCAATTACATCTATTTTATACTTATTATAAATAAATTCTGCTTTTTCAAGGCTATTGCCTTCGAGGGTTTTTTGATGCTCAGGTAGCTCCCCTTCATGACCAATGTCGTTCAAACTTAACACTTCAAAAGATGATCCCAGTGCATGACGTATTTCATTTAGTTTGTTGGGATTATTAGATGCAAGGCAAATTTTCATAAGCAAAAAAGTAATCTTTCTATAAAGATGAATACCCAATTTAATGCTTTCAACAAAAAAAGCTTAGTCAATAATGAATTAACTAAGCTTTTTATTGAAATTATATTTCTACTACTTAAAATCTACAAGCTCCACTTCAAAGATAAGAGCGCTGTTTGGTGGTATAACTCCACCGGAACCTCTTGCACCATATCCTAATCTTGAAGGAATATAGAATTTAGCTTTTGTGTTTTTACTTAATAATGAAATACCTTCATCCCATCCAGTGATTACTTGCCCAATACCCAACTGAAATTTGAATGGCTCACCCCGGTCAAGGGAAGAATCAAATTCAGTTCCGTCCAGCAATGTGCCAGTATAGTGTACAGATACTGTGTCACCCTGATTTGGGTTTTCACCAGCGCCTTCTTCTAAAATTACATATCTAAGCCCTGACTCAGTAGTTTGGTACTCAACACCTTCCGCATCAAGTAATTCGTCAATCTCTTTAACTTGCTCATCAAAGACTTTCACTTCCTCGCCTTCCATAAAAGCCTGATATTCTTCCATGGTATAGACGTTTTCCAATTTTAAATGTGCAAAAATATTGCTTTCAGCGCTGATTGAATCAGGCCTTGGAGTATTGAAAGATTTAGAAAACAGATCTTCAGCATTAAATTTAAAAACAGCGCTATCGCCAAGATTTAACATTTTGATAGCCATTAGCATTGGTATACTATCTTGATCCATTGTTTCAGTGTATCGAAATGATAAAGGCTGACCTCCATTTTTATCTTGAGTAGACATCAATATTGCATTATCTGTAGCGTAGTCAACATGGTACATCACAATGTTTCCATTTTCTATTTTCCTGGCACCTTCATCATGATTGATCAATTTGTATTCAAAACCAAAGTCAGATTTTGTATAGCCACCATCCTGGCTACATGACATAATTACTGCTCCTAGAAATAGGTAAGCAGCATAAGTTACTTTTTTCATATAATGATTTCTTTTTTAAAGTTTCTAATTAGTAAGTGTTTGTATTTCGGTAGTAGATTCACAAAATTTTCTACTGTTTCGTCCAGTTTTGAATCTGAAGAACCTCCTGAGGCATTTTTATGTCCACCACCATTAAAGTTTTCTTTTGCAAATTGGTTGGTAGGAAAATCTCCTTTGGATCGAAGAGATAGCTTTACACCATCTTCCCTCTCTGTAATCAGACAGGCAAATACAACACCTTTTAATGAAAGGGCATAATTTACAAGTCCTTCTGTATATCCTGTTTTGCAATTAAACTTTTGGAGATCTCTTTTGCTTATGGCAAAGTAGGCAGTATTATATTCCGGTAACACGGTTAGTCTTTTGCTCAGTGCAAACCCGGTAAATTTTAATCGATCAATTGAATTATTGTCATAAATCAGCTTACCAACTTTAGCCACGTCAGCTCCAATTTCTATTAATTCAGCTGTGATAACATGGACGTTTTTGGTCGTGTTGGGGTGTTTAAATTGGCCAGTGTCCGTCATGATGCCCGCATAAAGACATTCTGCTATGTCAGCATCAATTAAATTTTTCTCACCAATTTTCACCATTAAATCATATACTAACTCTGCAGTTGCTGCGGCTTCAGTACTCCAATATTCAAAATCAGCAAATTGTTGCGGCTCAGTATGATGGTCAATTAATATTTTCTTAGCAGATGCTTTTTCTATTTTTTCTCCTATAGAATTGACACGATGAAGGCTATTGAAATCAAGACAAAAGATCAGGTCGGCTTCCTGGATTGCTTTTTCAGTTTTTTTAGCGCCACCCTTCGCTTCATAGTTTATTACCTCATCATTGCCCTTCATCCATTCCAGGAATTCCGGATAATCTGAAGGAGAAATGACCGTTACCTCATGTTTTTTCTTTTTTAAAACACCAGCTAGTCCAAGCGATGAACCCAATGCATCAGCGTCTGGCTTTGTATGTGTAACGATTACTGATTTCCTGGGGGAATCAATTAATTCTTTGAAATAATTAAGATTGCGCATACCCTTGATTAATACCCTGCGGCAAAAAGAAACAGCAAAGCTGCGAATAAATTTTCGAAAACAAAAAATTTAATAGGAAACACCTCCCATGTTAGAATGGTTCCATCTCATTATGAATCGGTTCTGTTAACCTAATAATGTGGTAATATACCTTTACAAGTCCCAATAATTATTAATTTTGCCTGCTTAAAATAAATTTCTACCAATTATGACTAATAAAACTTTTACAATGATAAAGCCGGAAGCTGTTGCTGAAGGAAATATTGGTGCTATTACAAAAATGATTGAAGATGCGGGTTTTCGTGTAGAAGCAATGAAAAAAACGCAATTATCTAAAGAACGTGCAGGTCAGTTTTATGCTGTCCACCAGGAAAGACCTTTTTATGGTTCTTTGTGTGAATATATGTCATCAGGACCAATTATCGCCATGGTACTTGAAAAAGAAAATGCTGTGGCAGATTTTAGAAAATTAATTGGCGCTACTGATCCAACACAAGCTGAGGAAGGTACTATCAGAAAACAATTTGCCAAATCTATTGAGCAAAATGCCGTACATGGTTCTGACTCAGATGAAAATGCAGCCATCGAAGCTGAATTTTTCTTTGCTCAAATTGAAAGGTTTTAGTTAGATTTTCGTTATATAAGACATCGGCTCTTCGGGCAAGTTTAATTTCGTTGAGGGAGATTAAGAATACAATGCGCCGAAGAGCCTTTTTTTATACCTCATCGAGATGTGTGTGTTTAAAATCATCAGGATATTTCAATCCAAATCCCAACATTCTATCCAGGCTTGCATGTGATAGTAATATGACTCCCGTAAACTCCAAATAAAAATTTTGTGTTAATATGCCTGCAATTATAAAAATGATGGCTATTCCACGATGGTGAAAAAGATTATAGAGCATGGCTCCTAAAGATGTATTAACCAGGTAGCCAACCATTCCAATATCTGGTGCAAGTATAAAAGCTGCATACCACCACCAACTACAATCCAAATGGCTGAACATAAAAAGACTAAGCGCGAAAAATGCCGCATCCTCTAATTTTATCAGGTTTTTCATTTATTCAGTTTTATGGTCAAGATATAATTTTATTACCTATACCTATTATTTTATAAAACAGAAAGGTATAATATCCGGTATATTTGTTTCAGGTAATTTTATGGAGAATTATGATTTTACAATATATAAAGGAATATTTTGAAGCCCTGGTTATCCTAACCATTGATATGGCCCCTTATTTATTGTTGGGATTTTTGATAGCGGGAATTTTACATGCATACTTTCCTTCAGCCAGTGTGAATAAATTTATGGGAGAGAGAAATTTAAAGTCTGTGGTCAATGCTTCACTATTTGGCATCCCATTACCTCTTTGTTCTTGTGGAGTTATACCAACGGGAATTAGTTTTTACAAAAACGGAGCAGCAAAGGGACCGGTAAATTCTTTTCTGATTTCTACACCCCAAACAGGGGTAGATTCCATATTGGTAACGTACTCCATGTTGGGCTTGCCCATGGCGATTATCAGGCCTTTTATTGCATTTATCACGGGTATAATTGGCGGAGTTTTTACGAATAAAGTAGATAAGGATGTTGTGACACCTTCACCTAGTGCTATTCAAAATGAATCTTTTTCTGGTAAAAAGGCATTTAAAAATATGTTGAACTATGCGTTTGTCACTTTTCTACAGGATATTGCAAAATGGTTGGTTATAGGATTGCTTTTAGCAGCATTGATTTCTGTGATTTTGCCTAATGATTTTTTCACCAATTATATTGAAAATGAATATTTAAGCCTGGTAATAGTATTGCTGGCTTCCATCCCGCTGTATGTCTGTGCTACCAGTTCTGTTCCCATTGCTGCTGTTTTAATTGCGAAAGGATTGTCACCAGGGGCGGCCATAGTTTTTCTGATGGCAGGTCCTGCTACTAACGCGGCAACGATGACGGTAATTGGAAATGTGATGGGGAAAAAAGCATTGTTCAGCTATATTTTTTCAATAATATTTGGCGCGGTGTTTTTCGGAATATTGGTAAATGAATTTTTACCAAGAACATGGTTTACTGAAAATGTTGTGAATATGGGAATGCATGGTCATGGTTCACATTTCCCTCCTTATTGGTTGAGTGTAACAGCAGCTATAGTTTTAGTAGGATTAATTATTAATAGTTATCGAATAAAATTTAAAGGTGTTTTTCAAAAGAAAAGTAGTACTAACGAAGACGTGTTTTCAACGAATATAAATAATGATATGGATCAAAAAACGGTAATAGTTAAAGGAATGACTTGCAATCATTGCAAAGCAAATGTGGAGAATAATTTGTCTGCTTTAGAAGGGATTAAAAGCATTGAAGTAGATCTAAATAGCTCTAAAGTGCGAATCTCCGGGAATGAAGTGAACCTGGATAATGTAAAGAAAACTGTAGAATCTATTGGTTATGAATATGCCGGAGAAGCCTGAGCCTAAACGCCCAGGTATTCTTCCAATGAAGATTTTATTTTCATAAATGTATTGGTCAATTCCACTTCGTCTTCTTCCAGTAGTGTAACACGGAATCCCATAAGATCGGAGCAAAAAGAGGAAATCGGAACCACGCAAATACCTGTAGCACCCAGCAAGTAATACACAAACCGGCGGTCTAAGGGCATATCAGGAATATTTACCCAGCTTTCTACCAACTCCTTTATTTTAGGATTTTCAATTTTTAACTGCTGACCTGGCTTTAAATATCCTTCCTTAAAAACAATTGTATTATAAAAAGCACCTTGCGTTTCATTGAAATAGATCCCTTCAATATCCTGTAGGATTTCAGAGATTCTTTTACTTCTGGCTCCAATTTTTTTATTGTTAGCAGCAAGATGGTCAGGATATCTTGGGTCGCTAAATATTTTAGGAATGGCAAGCTGAGGAAGTTTAGTTGAGCTTACTTCCAGCATTTTAGCATTTTCCAGTGTTGTACAAAGTTTATTGAAATCTGTGTCTTTATCCCGGTTATAAAACTTCGCCCATCCACACCTGGATCCTGGCCAGGGCACCTCCTTAGATAAGCCCTTTAGAGCTATTCCCGGCACATCACCTATATATTCAGGTAGAGAATAAGCCTTGACGCCATTATATGTAACATTGATGTAAATTTCATCAGTAATAATGAAAAGGTTAAATTCTTTAGCGATTTCAACAAACCGCTTCAAAATCTCTAATGGATACACCCTTCCGGTTGGGTTGTCAGGATTGATGATCAGTATCCCAACTATATTAGGGTTGTACCGGATCTTGTTGTACAAGTCATCCATATCAGGATACCAATTGTTAGATGGATCCAACTTGTAAGTCACTGGATGGTCGTTGGCATGCGCTCCTTCTCCGGATGAGTGTGTAGAATAGGCAGGTGAGGGGCCAATTACTCTTGCAGTGGGGATAAGAAATTGATAAATTTTTCCTATAGCATCACCAAGTCCATTAAAAAATAAAATGTCTTCCGGTGATATTTGAACTCCACCCAGCGAATTACTTTTATCAGCCAAAAATTTACGGGTATCGAGCACACCTTTTGAATGGCAGTAGGAGTAGGTCTCATTTTCCATTGCGAGGTTACTGATTATTTCTTTGATCCATTCAGGTACCTGCGCATGTTTTTGAATAGGGTCACCAATATTCTCCCAGGTGATTTCCTGGCCATACAAACTTATCTGCTCTGCTTTTTTAACAATAGCCCTGATTTCATATGTCAGCTCATCAGCTCCAGCACCGAGCAATCTCCGTCTCATTGCACTTTAAATTTAAAATTCACCTTTTCTAAAAAACAGCCGCAAAGTTACATTTATTTCTAGTATTGTTGTATTTCAATTAAACCTCATTTTTAGAATTGTTATCACGTTCAAGATCAGCGGCTTTGTTATACAGGATTTTCCTGGTATTCACTTTGGTTATTTGTTCCAATGTTGTGAAGAGCCAGGTAAAAGTGACTATTGTCAACGCCCAAAATGAAGAACCCTTAGCAGGAGCTACCATTTCTAATAGTTCTTCCAATACATTCATAGTTTCTGACTCACTAGGGCAAGCGGTGATCGATAAAGTTGGTGATTTTGAAATTAGACATCTTGGCTATAATTCAAGAAATATTAATTTAAAGAGGAGTGATAAAAATCTGCTCATTTCATTGAGCCCTAATTATTTGCTGCTTGATGCAATCGAGGTAAAGGGCTTTGAAAATGAAAACACATATCTATCAGTTGCTGGTGGGTTTAGTCTTATAAATAAAGAGGCTATAAATGAATTTAGCCAGGAATCGTTAGTGAGAGCGGTTAATACAACTCCGGGTGTTCGCATGGAAGAACGATCACCTAGTAGCTATCGATTAAGCATTCGCGGGAGTTTATTGAGGGCACCTTTTGGTGTAAGAAATGTTAAAGTGTATTGGAATGATATCCCTTATACAGATCCTACAGGAAATGCTTACTTATATTTCATTGATAATTTAAATGTTGATCAAATTGAAATAATAAAAGGACCAACTGGAAGCACCTATGGTGCGGGAATGGGTGGCGCCATGTTTCTGAACTCTACGATAAAAAATAATGAGCTGGGAATACATGGAAAAGTGGGGTATGCTGGTGGGAGTTTTGGGTATCACAAAGTAAATTTTGGTGTATCTTTAATAGAACAAAACTCAAAAACGGATATAGGTTTTGTGAGTCAAAAAACGGATGGTTATCGGGACCATACTAATTCTGATCGAAAAGTTTTTCAATTGCACCATCAATTAAAATATCATGCGAATGCTCAATTGAGTGTTCAAGTTCAGTATGCTGATTTATTTTACCAATTACCTGGGGGGCTAACCTACGAGCAATATATTGACAACCCTAAGCAAGCCAGGCAGCGATCAGTTGACCAAAACGCGTTAGTAGATCATCAGAACTTATTAGTTGGGGTGAGCAACAAGATCTCATGGAATGAACATACCGGGAATGTAACCTCGATATATTTTTCAAATGGCACAAAGGAGAATCCATTTATTACAAATTACGAACTGGAGCGGTTAGGAGGAATTGGCGGAAGAACAAAATTTTATCATTCTACAAAGTGGCTGGAAAATGAATTGAATCTTTTAGCTGGCGTGGAATATCAATACGGGAATTTTCATGCAAACAATCATGACAATAATGGTGGGTTTGCCGGAAACCTTCGGTTTGAAGATGAGTCAAAAATAAATCAGGGTTTTTTGTTTGGTCAGGCAGAATATAGCACTGCCTCTCAGTGGATACTATCTTTTGGTGGAAGTTTGAATTTCCTGGACTATCATATTGAGCGATTGAAAGAAATAGCAACCGATAGTACTTATACAATTAACCGGTCTTTTCAGCCAGTTTTTTCTCCCAGAATTAGTTTGGTCAAGAAAGTAAGTAAAAATATGTCCATTCATGGCAGTGTCAGTCGAGGATTTTCACCACCTACACAGGAGGAAATACGGACAAGCGATGGGAATATAAATAAAGAAATAGAAGCAGAAAAAGGCACGAACTATGAAGTGGGTATCCGGGGAAACGGACTGAAAAACAAGCTGATGTTTGACCTGTCCGCTTTTTATATGGTGCAAAATAATACCATCGTAAGCCGTATAGAAGAAGGCGGTAATTCTCGTTTTGAAAATGCAGGAAATACTTCGCAAATGGGAATTGAAGGCTTATTGGCCTATGCTATTATTAATAAGTCAAATCAATTTGTTTCGCAATTAAACTTTAATACATCCTTTACTATTCATGATTTTAATTTCAAGAATTATGTAAAAGAAGCAAGGGGTGAAAATGTAGATTACTCGGGAAATGCTCTTACAGGCACTGCGCCACATATTATTACAGCAGGCATCAATGCAAAGACTCAACCGGGGTTGTACTTTTCTGCTAATTATAATTTCACAGATGAAATACCTTTAAATGATGCAAATACAGTTTACTCGGATGCCTATCAACTGGTAAATTTAAAATTAGGATGGCAGAAGCAAGGAAAAGTTCTTTTTGATATTTTTGTGGGAGTAGATAATGTATTAAATGAAACATACAGTTTGGGCAATGATTTAAATGCCTTTGGGGATCGTTATTTTGAACCTTCTCCCACCAGAAATTATTATGTTGGAGTACAGATTGATTTCTAAATTAAACAAGACGAATGAAATTTAACGCAGAGGAGTTTAACAATCTAGTTAAGACAAGACGGTCAATATTTCCTACAGACTATTCTGATGAAATAGTTGATGATAAGATCATAGAACAGATGCTTGAAAACGCAAACTGGGCCCCAAATCATAAATTTACTGAACCCTGGCGATTCCAGGTTTTTACCGGTGAAGGGCTTGACGAATTGGGTAAAATCCAAGCAGAGGTTTATAAAAAAGTAACGGAGGCTGACGGAACCTATAAAGAAAAAAAATATCAAAACCTGCGAACGAAACCTAAAAGTGCCTCTCATGTGATTGTGATAGGAATGAAAAGAGATGCGGATAAATCAGTGCCTGAAATCGAAGAAATCAGTGCCGTGGCTTGTGCTGTTCAAAATTTATACCTTACTGCTGCTGCTTATGGGATTGGTTGTTATTGGGGAACAGGCGGGATTACCTATTTTGAGGAATCGAAAGAATATTTTGACTTGTCAAGTGATGATAAATTGATGGGATTCTTTTATGTAGGTGTACCAAATAAATGGCCGGTTTCACCTAAAAGAGGTGAGGTAGCTACAAAGGTGAAATGGATTAAATAATTAAATAGGGAAATTAACTTCAAATTCCGTTTTTTTATGTGGAATACTGTTGACAGTTACAGATCCATTTAACTTTTCTACGGCTTTTTTAGCTACATATAAACCAAGGCCATTTCCCTGTGAATTAATATTACCTCTAAAATAAATATCAAAAACACTGTCGAGATAATTGTCCGGAATACCGATGCCATTATCCTTTACATTAATTACTAGATGTTGGTCTATATTTTTAATAGAAACATCTATTTGAGTTGGTTGTGAATTGGAATACTGGATAGAATTTTCCACCATATTATAAAGAATTGTTTCCAGTAAAAAATTTCGTCTGTCAGTATCACTGTATCCCTCGGTGTTATATTCAAAGTTTAAATTGGTTTTAGGGTTGAGCCTTAATCTATTTCGTAGTGAATTCTCGATTAGCTTAAGATTAATGGGTTCCAGATTTTGATAGTGATTGATTTTATAAAGCATTAGAAATTTGTTGAGCATTTTGTCCATGTTAATTGCTGTAAGATTAACATGCTCAAAGAGTTCTTTCGCTTCCTTGCCAAATGGACTGATTTTGGCGACGTTGCTTAACCCGATCAGACTGGTTAAAGGTTGTCTGAAATCATGAGAGCTACGATAGAAAAGCATGTCCAGATCATTATTTAAATGTTTCAGTTTGGACGTCCTTACTCTTACCTTTTCTTCAAGTGTATCGTTTATAGTTTTTATTTCTTCATTAGCTTCTGTGAGCTTTCGATTATTTTCTTCAATGTAGTCTCGTTGGGATATGATTTCTTCCTGTTGTTGAAGTAATTCTTCATTTTGAGCAATTATCTCACCATTTTTAGCGTCGAGTATTTTTAATTGATGTTGTATAATGTTTCGTTCCTGGTCATAACTTTTCTTGAAAAACACCAGAATGAAAGCACCAATTACCATGGCAATAATCATAAATAATAATCGGGCAATATTTAAGGACATTATATCATCTGCAATATAAAAATGAATAGCAGCGATGACTGCAATGTTAAGGAAGTAGGATGTAAAAATTTGCTTTCGGTTTGATCCGGTTGAAAGAATAATAGCCACCATACCAGAGAGATACAGGATGCTGGCGTTTGGAATATTTAATCCTCCGCCGGTAAACCATGACACGTCAGTAAGTACTAATAATGCAATGATGAAGTAGAAGAATAATCTTGGTTTATTGGCTGTGTTTTTATGTATTCTTAAGTAAGTATAAAAAACAACGATGCTTAAAAACTCAACGGGTAATGAGATATAATCACGGGTGAAAAATAGATCTACCATGAAGAAAAAGGCTGAGGTGCCCATGCTTACATAGCAAGTCATCTTGAAGATTTTGTCCTCAAGCTGTGAATCTCTAATTGATTTATTTTTAACCATAGTCCGCATTGAAATATAATCGTTAATTGAATCAAATCAAATTCCAGGTGATTGAGGTTATGATTTTGTATTAATTCGATAAAAATTTACTGATAGATACTTTTTTATTTTCTAAATAGACTATTTTATATAAAAAATACATGTTATAAAAGTCTAAATAATTTTTAAAAGGTTTAAATGTTTAATTCTATCGTGTATATTTGCACCCCCTTTAAAAAGATGTAAGACTTCGCCTTAAAATTTTCACTTTTTAAAGTTTTAATTCACACTACATTGTATAAATAACTGATAATCAATTAATAACAAATTGACTAGTTGGGAGGGATTTGTCTTTAAGTAATATGGTATTATGTACTATAAGTAATTAAGTTAACTTCTTTTATTTATTATGATGAATTAATTTAAGCCTTTGAAACACAACATATAAAAAGGACGACACCTTTTTATAGCTAAATCAATTCTAATTTGCTGACAAACTTTAAGTTTTTTGGACTTTTAGCGGGATTTTTATTTGTAAGCCTGCAGGGCCGAGCACAGATAAGTGCTCGGCACCCTTCTTATACCTTAAAGTCATCTGGTAGCAGCAATGTCAAAGAATATGTTTTTCACAAGCAAAACCTTTTTTCAAAGGTAGATTTTCATGCGCTCAAGACATCTGAATCAGAATTCAATAGTATCGAGGAGCTTAGCTATGCATTAAGCCCGACTGATTTCACAGAAGAACAAAAAGTAAGAAGTATATATTTTTGGATCGCAAAGAACATTACATACGATGATATTGGATTAGAAGATAATACGCTTCCAAGTCAAAAGGCGGAAGCTATCTTTCAACACAAGAGAGGAGTTTGCGAGGGATTTTCTAATTTATTCATTGAGCTTTGCAGGTATTCAGGTGTTGAAGCTCGGTTTATTGCAGGATATGCTGTGGATGATTCCTTCGATAGAAATCAAATCTTAACCTATCCAAACCATGCCTGGAATGCAGTAAAAATAAATGGCGAATGGAAATTGCTCGATGTTACCTGGGCCTGCTTGAATAGAAACCAAAAAGTAAATTCCAATGCCAATGTTGATTATTTCAAATACAAGCTGGAAACAAACTTTTTGATTGCGCCGGAAAAATTCATTCATACACACCTGCCGGAAGATCCATTTTGGCAGTTGATTGCGCATCCAATAAAATATGATGATTTCATGGATGGCGAAATTAGTGAGATACCTCATGATACATCAGTAGATGTGAATGGACGTATTTCCCAATTCGAGGCGCTTGATTCGCTTGATCAGGAAATTTCATTTTGCCAGCGAATGGTCGAAAATGATTGGAATAATATAAAAGAATACCGTCTGGGAATAGCTTATTATTATAAAGCACAACAACTCTACAGAAAGTTGGGAAAGCTGCAAGGGAGGCCTCGTGAAAGGTTGCAGGCCTCCATCGACAATTATTATAATAGAAGTTTACAAGAGCTTAAAAAATTAAGCCCTGCGGACTTTGGCTATGATTACTGCGCCGAACTAATCTCTACAATTACTTATAGATTGGAATTGTTTTCCATGAATAAGTGATTCTTTCTTTTCTTTTTACTTTTTTCTGATTTTCAAGGATAAAACTTCGATTACTACGTTAATTTCTTTTTAATTATCCACTACCATTTTTTAGATTTGTTCTTTTCAACTGATAACCAGATATGACAAAAAGATGGATTTATCCTGATGAGCCACAAGAGGAGATAGTGCAGCTGTTATCAGAGACAATTAATACTAATCCTGTAATTTCAAAAATTCTTGCCAATAGAGGAATCTCAAATTATCAAGAGGCAGAAGAATATTTCAATCCAGATTTATCCGATCTATATGATCCTTTTTTATTAAAGGATATGCATAAGGCCATTGACCGGATTAATCAGGCAATTGAAAACAATGAAAGGATTTTAGTATATGGAGATTATGATGTGGATGGCACCACTGCTGTCACGCTGGTATATGGTTTTTTAAAGCATTTTTATGCAAACATAAGTTATTATATTCCTGATCGGTATAAAGAAGGATATGGAGTGTCCCGCCAAGGGATTAACTATGCCAGTGAAAATAATTATTCATTGATTATTACACTTGACTGCGGCATTAAAGCTAAAGAGATGGTTGACCTAGCCGAGGAAAATAATATAGATGTAATCATTTGTGATCATCATTTACCCGGTTCTATTGTTCCAAATGCTTACGCCATCATAGATCCAAAGCAGGTGGATTGCACATATCCGTTTAAAGAGTTGTCCGGATGTGGCTTAGGATTTAAATTAATTCAGGCCTTTTGTATTGAAAACCACTACGATCCCGATTTTTTATATGAATACCTGGATTTAGTAGCCATTAGTATTGCTTCTGATATAGTGCCTATTGTTGGTGAGAATAGAATACTGGCTTTTCATGGCATAAAAATATTAAATGACCATCCAAGACCGGGCATAGCCGCAATAATAAAGCAGTCCGGTTTAAAGGATTCGATTAACATTTCCAATATAGTTTTTTCAATTGGCCCCAGAATAAATGCTTCCGGAAGAATGGACCATGCTGAGTCGGCTGTCGAAATACTGCTCTCAGAAAACCTGGATGAAGCCGGAGAAATGGCTGAAAGTATAGATACCCAAAACAATAAGCGAAGGGATTTTGACTTGGAGATCACTACTGAGGCATTGAATATTATTGAGAATAATGAGATGTTAAAAAAGGCCAAATCAACAGTACTATATAAAAATGATTGGCACAAAGGAGTAATAGGAATTGTTGCATCCAGATGTTTGGATAAATATTATCGCCCGACCATCATATTAACAGAATCTAACGGAAAAGCCACCGGATCTGCCCGGTCTGTAACAGGATTTGATGTATATCAGGCTATTTCTAAATGTTCTGATCTTTTGAATCAGTATGGAGGGCATATGTATGCAGCTGGCCTTACCATGGAGATCGACAAAGTAGATGCATTTATAAAGCGTTTTGAGGAAGTGGTTTCGGATTCTATATTGGAAGAGCAACTGATACCTCAAATAGATATTGATGCTGAAATCGATCTCACACAGATCAATCAAAAACTTTATGCTATATTGACTCGGATGGAACCATTTGGGCCTGAAAACATGCAACCTGTTTTTGTTTCTCACAACTTGAAAATAGCTGGGTTTGCGCGGGTACTTAAAGAGCAGCACCTAAAATTTCATGTGCAGGACGCAGAAGATGATTCCGTGAAATTTGATGCCATCGCTTTTGGAATGGCGAAATATAGCGATTTAGTGGGAAGTGGAATGAAATTTAGCATGGCGTATTATATAGAAGAAAATAGTTTTATGGGAAATACTTCTTTACAATTAAGAGTTAAAGATTTAAAGTTTGACTAAATATGGTACTACGTGCTGATAACTTAGTAAAGATTTATAAAAAGCGTACAGTGGTCAATCATGTGTCAGTAGAAGTGGCACAAGGGGAAATTGTAGGGTTACTTGGGCCAAATGGAGCTGGAAAGACTACTTCCTTTTATATGATAGTCGGATTGATATCCCCGAACGATGGTCACATTTATTTAGAGGAGCAAGACATCACCAATCAGCCCATGTACAAAAGAGCACGGATGGGGATAGGCTACCTTGCACAAGAGGCATCTGTTTTTCGAAAGCTCACTGTGGAGGAAAACTTAATGGCTGTTTTAGAGTTATCTAATCTGTCAAAGGCTGACCAAAAGAAAAAAATGGAATCATTAATTGAAGAGTTTAGCCTGGGGCATGTGCGAAAGAATTTAGGAATGGTCTTGAGTGGAGGTGAACGTAGAAGGACGGAGATAGCGCGTGCCCTTGCGGTGGATCCAAAATTCGTTTTATTAGATGAGCCATTTGCTGGCGTTGACCCAATAGCCGTAGAAGAAATTCAAACCATTGTCGCCCAATTAAAAAATAAAAATATAGGTATCCTTATTACTGACCACAATGTGAATGAAACCTTGTCAATTACAGACCGGGCCTATTTAATGTTTGAAGGGAAGTTACTA